>NZ_JBFAOV010000018.1:0-183226 GCF_040675375.1 Nonomuraea sp. NPDC049607 | reverse complement strand
TCCGACGGCACCATCACCGGCGTCCAGTCCGGGCTCTGCCTCGACGCCATCGGCGCAGGCACCGGCAACGGCACCGGGCTCCAGCTCTACACCTGTCACGGCGGCACCAACCAGAAGTGGACCTGGACGTGACGCCCCTCAACGGCGGGCCTCATCGCCCGGCTCGCCCGGCGCGTGGCCGGTGGTGAGGGGGTGAGCATGCGTACCTGGAGGCGATGGCGGGCCGCCGTGCTGATGGTGGCGGTGTTGCTGGCGGCCGGCACGGCGATGGGGACGGGGGTCGCCGGAGCCGAGTCCAACGGCGGGGTACGGGTCATGCCGCTCGGCGACTCGATCACCGAGGGCACGCAGGTGCCGGGCGGCTACCGGATCGGCCTGTGGCAGCGCCTGGCCGGCGGCCGCTACACGGTCGACCTCGTCGGTTCGCAGTTCAACGGGCCCAGCAGCCTGGGCGATCATGATCACGAGGGCCACCCAGGCTGGCGCATCGACCAGATCGACGCGAACATCACCGGCTGGCTGCGTACGTACACGCCGCGTACGCTGCTGCTCCACCTGGGCACCAACGACATCCTGCAGAACTACGACCTGGCCGGCGCTCCGCAACGGCTGTCCACGCTGATCGACCACATCACCGCGGCCGTGCCGGACGCGGACGTCTTCGTCGCGACCGTCATCCCGCTGTCGAACGCCGGACAGGAGTCCGCGGCGCGCACGTTCAACGCGGCGATCCCCGGCATCGTCCAGAGCAAGGTGAACAGTGGCAAGCACGTCCACCTGGTCGACCTGCACAGCAGGTTGACCACCTCGGACCTGATCGACGGCGTTCACCCGACCGCCGGCGGCTACGACAAGATGGCCGCCGCCTGGTACACGGCGCTGCAAGCGGTTCCCGGCAGCATCGGCCAGCCGCAGGGCAACCCCTCCGGCGGCTCGGAGATCAAGGGCGTGGGCTCGGGCCGTTGCCTGGATGTCACCGGCGTGTCACAGGCCAACGGTGCGCAGGCGCAGATCTGGGACTGCAACGGCCAGACCAACCAGCGCTGGACGTCGACCAGCGCCGGTGAGCTGCGCGTGTACGGCGGCAAGTGCCTGGACGTGGCCAACCGGAGCACCGCCGACGGCGCCGGCGTGATCATCTGGGACTGCAGCGGCCAGGCCAACCAGCAGTGGCGCTTCAACACCGACGGCTCCATCACCGCCGTCGGTGCGAACAAGTGCCTGGACGTGCCGAGCAACAGCACCGCCAACGGCGTCAAGCTCCAGATCTGGTCCTGCAGCGGCGCCGCCAACCAGCGCTGGACCCGCGCCGGCTCATGACGACCCCCAGGAGGTGGAGAAGCGAATGCGCACAATTCTCGGCCTGACGACGGCCGCGTTACTGGCGGCCGGTTCCCTTGTCGCGATCGGCGGCGCCACGTCCCCGGCCGTCGCGCTGGAGAACGGCCTCGCCCGGACCCCGCAGATGGGCTGGAACGACTGGAACAGCTTCGGCTGCAACGTCAACGACGGCCTCATCCGCCAGACGGCCGACGCCATGGTCTCCAGTGGCATGGCGGCGGCGGGCTACACCTATGTCAACATCGACGACTGCTGGTCCACCAAGAGCCGGAACGCGAGCGGCGACCTGGTGCCGGATCCGCAGAAGTTCCCCGACGGCATCAAGGCCCTGGCCGACTACGTGCACTCCAAAGGGCTCAAGCTCGGCATCTACTCCTCGGCCGGTACCACGACGTGCGCGGGCTACCCGGCCAGCCTGGGCTACGAGCGGCGGGACGCGGCCCTGTGGGCGTCGTGGGGGATCGACTATCTGAAATACGACAACTGCGGCGACCATCGCGGCATGAACGGGCAGCAGCGGTACACGGCCATGCGGGACGCGCTGGCCGCCGCCGGCCGCCCGATCGTGTACAGCCTGTGCAACTGGGGTCAGGAGAACGTGTGGACCTGGGGGACGCCGGTGGGCAACTCCTGGCGTGACACCGGCGACATCGCGGCCAACTGGAATTCCGTCATGGGCATCCTGGACCAGCAGGTCGGGCTGGAGTCGTACTCGGGCCCGGGGGGCTGGAACGACCCGGACATGCTGGAGGTCGGCGTCGGTTCGGTGACGGCTACCGAGGGGCGCGCGCACTTCAGCCTGTGGTCGCTGCTGAACGCGCCCCTCATCGCCGGCAACGACCTCCGTACGATGAGCGCCGACACGCGCACCATCCTCACCAACACCGAGGTCATCGCGGTCAACCAGGACTGGGGCGGCAAGCAGGGCCACAAGATCAGCGACAACGGCAACCTGGAGGTCTGGCGCAAGCCGATGAAGAACGGCTCGGTCGCGGTCGTCCTGCTCAACCGGGGCACCTCGACCGCGACCGTCTCCACCACCGCCGCGGCCTTGGGGCTGGGCTCGGCGTCCTCCTACTCGGTGCGTGACCTGTGGGCGCACGCGACGTCCTCCTCGCCGGGGACGATCAGCGCGCCGGTCCCCGGGCACGGGGCGGCCATGTACGTCGTGACGGGAGGCGGCATCGTCCCGCCCACCGCGGTCGCGATCAAGGGAGTGGGCTCGGGCAGGTGCCTCGACGTCGCCGCCGCCTCGCAGGCGAACGGCGCGCAGGCGCAGATCTGGGACTGCAACGGCCAGGACAACCAGCGCTGGACGCCCACCGCGAGCGGCGAACTGCGCGTCTACGGCGGCAAGTGTCTGGACGTGTACGACGGTGGAACCACCGACGGCACCAACGTCATCATCTGGGACTGCAACGGCCAGAGCAATCAGCAGTGGCGCTTCAACGCCGACGGCACCATCACCGCCGTCGGTGCGAACAAGTGCCTGGACGTGCCGAACAACGCCACCGCCAACGGCACCAAGCTGACCATCTGGTCGTGCAACGGCGGCGCCAACCAGCGCTGGACCCGTAACTGACCCGTCATCCCGGGAGTGATCGTGAGAATGGCATTACGGTTGCCGGCCACCACAAGAGCCGGACGCGGAATCGTATGGGTGCTGGTCCTGCTCGGCCTCGTGGCGTTCCTGCCCGCCCACCCGGCCAGGGCGGACAACCCGATCATCCAGACCGTCTACACCGCCGACCCGGCGCCGCTGGTGCACAACGGCCGGGTGTACCTCTACACCGGCCATGACGAGGACGGCTCGACCTGGTTCACCATGAAGGATTGGCGGGTCTGGTCCTCCACCGACATGGTGAACTGGACCGACCACGGATCCCCGCTGAGCCTGACCACCTTCAGCTGGGCGAAGTCCGACGCCTGGGCGGGACAGACCATCTACCGGAACGGCCGGTTCTACTGGTACGTGCCCACGACCGACCGGGCGACCGGCCGGATGGCCATCGGGGTGGCCGTCTCCGACAGCCCGACCGGGCCGTTCAGGGACGCACTCGGACGGCCGCTGATCGAGAACGGCGAGATCGACCCGACGGTCTTCATCGACGACGACGGGCAGGCCTACCTCTACTGGGGCAACCCGCACCTCTGGTACGTGAAGCTGAACCCCGACATGACCTCGTACTCGGGAAGCGCGACGCAGATCCCGCTCACCACGGCGGGATTCGGCACCAGGACGGGTGACGCCAACCGCCCGACGCTGTTCGAAGAAGGGCCCTGGGTCTACAAGCGGAACGGCCTGTACTACCTCGTCTTCGCGGCCAAGTGCTGCTCGGAGTTCCTCGCCTACTCCACGGCCCCCGGCCCCACCGGGCCCTGGACCTACCGGGGGACGATCATGCCCACACAGGGCGGCAGCTTCACCAACCACGCGGGCATCGTCGACTACCAGGGCGGCTCGTACCTCTTTTACCACAACGGCGCACTGCCGGGCGGCGGGGGCTTCACCCGTTCGGTGGCCGTGGAGAAGTTCACCTACGGCTCCGGCGGGACGATCCCGACGATCAACATGACCGCGTCCGGGGCGCCGCAGGTGGGCACCCTCAACCCGTACGTCCGCCAGGAGGCCGAGACGATCGCCTGGGAGTCCGGGGTCGAGACCGAGCCCTCCGGCGAAGGGGGGATGAACGTCGGCTGGATCGAGAACGGCGACTACATCAAGGTCAAGGGCGTCGCGTTCGGCTCCGGCGCCAGGACCTTCGCCGTGCGGGTCGCCTCGGCGTCCAGCGGCGGCAGGCTCGAACTCCGTCTGGACGGCGTCAACGGCCCGTCGGCCGGGACGTGCACCGTGCCGGGCACGGGCGGCTGGCAGACCTGGAGCACCGTGTCCTGTCCGGTCAGCGGCGCGACCGGCACCCGCGACCTGTACCTGAAGTTCACCGGCGGAAGCGGCTACCTGTTCAACATGAACTGGTGGCAGTTCAGCTGACGTCGCATCTCCCGCGCGTCACCGGTGTCACCGCCGCCCGCCTCCTGCCCCGCCGGCGAGAGGGGGCTGGGGGTTCCCGGCTGGCGGCCGGGGCCCGACACAAGACCGGGAGACCTCCACCGAACTTCCGGCCCGCGCTGGAGGCGATCGCGCCCACGCGGCCGACCTGGCCGTACCCGGGACGCGCGAGGCGGTCGCGGCCACCCTGCCGTGCAGCTTGCCGTGGACGAAGCGGAAGGTGCGTCCGCGGGCCCGTGGCTGCTGGACGGCGACCGGCGTCAGTACTCGTGGTGGGGGTCGTAGCTGAACACGCTCGACCTCTCCTCCTCCTCGAACAGCACGGCCGGGCGGAAGGGTGAGTTCGGCGGCGCCTCGATCGCGGCGGCCCGCCGATCGTGTTCCGCGGTGAAGGCGGAGCTGAGGACCGCCCTTGCAAGAAGCGGCTGATGCAGGAGGAAGTCGCGGGGGCCGAGGTAGAGGTAGGCGTCAACGCCCGGGTAACCGTCGCCGGAGTCCAGCGGCGCGTCGCCGGGCAGCGAGTAGTAGGAGGAGTCCAGGTCGCCGAGCCAGGTGCCGTCGAACGTGGCGAGCGTCGGCACCGGCCAGGAGGCCATCTGCCGCTCCAGCCGGTCGTTGTCCTTGGCGAAGCCGAGGTGGGCCGTGACGATGAAGGCGCAGCCGGGATACTTCTCCTCGTAGATCTCCGCGGCGCCCTGTTCATGCCGTACGTGCCCGGTCCCGGAGAGCAGCAGGGCCCTGCGCTTCTTTGACAGCACCTCGCTCTGCAGGACGGAGGCCATGTGCCGGTCCCGCTGCCCGAGCAGTGACTGCAGATCTGCCTGGCTCGTCACCCTGCTCCAGTCGGCGGGCGGGTCGCAGGCCAGGACGCGCAACCGCTCGTGCACCGGCAGCCGCTGGTTGACGCGGCGGACCAGAGGATAGAGCTGCTCGTAGAAGGCCGAGTAGCCGGCCCCCGGCTGGAGGGTGTCGCGCCACGCCTGCCGTACCTCGGTCAGCGGCACGTCCTCGCCCGCCACGTACCGGTCGATGATCGGCTGGAACCTCGCGTTCCCGCCCTCGACGGCGATGTCGTCGACCCGGCCGGGCAACCGGGGGTCGCGCAGCAGCGAGATGAGGAAGTCGTCGACGTCCTTGACGCCGTGCGACGGGCTCAGCCCGCCGACGAGCTGGTGCGTGCCGAAGGCCCCCAGCAGCGCGTCCTTGGCGTCGAGCGGCCGGGCCTCGCCCGGCGCGGTCAGCGCTCGCGCCCCGCCGACCGCGGCGGCCGCCAGCGCGGATGCCGCGGCCGCGGCGAGGACCTTTCTGCGTCGCATCGGGCGACCTCCTCTTGCGTTCGTGGGATTCGTGTCGCCTGCCGTTCTACTCCGGCGCCGGTCCCGGGACGGTGCGCGCGGCTGTTACGCGGCTGAGACCGGCCGCCCGGCATGCTGGGTGCGGACCACCCGTCAAGAGAAGGAGCCTGGCCGGTCATGAGAGTGCTCGTGGTCGAGGATTTCGAGCCGATGGCTCGGGCGATCGTCACGGGTCTGCGGCGTGAGGGCATGGCCGTCGACGCCGTTCACGACGGCGGCGCCGCGCTCGAACGGCTGGCGTGCACGCGCTACGACGTGGTGGTGCTGGACCGGGACCTGCCCGTCGTGCACGGCGACGAGGTCTGCCGCCGGCTGGCCGCCGACCGGTCACCGGGCCGGATCCTCATGCTCACCGCCGCGGGCGGGCTCGGAGACCTGGTCGACGGCCTCGGCATGGGCGCCGACGACTACCTGGCCAAGCCGTTCGACTTCGTCGAGCTGATCGCCCGGGTACGCGCCCTGGGCCGCCGCTCGGCCCCGCCCACTCCGCCGGTGCTGCGCCACGGCGACATCAGGCTCGATCCGGCCGGCCGGGCGGCGTTCCGCGCCGGTCGGCGCCTGCCGCTCAGCGCCAAGGAGTTCGCCGTGCTGGAGCACCTGCTCGCCCGAGCCGAGCAGGTGGTCTCCGCCGAGGAACTCCTGGAACGGCTCTGGGACGAGGCAGCCGACCCGTTCACCACCGCCGTGAAGCAGACGATGTACCGGCTGCGGGCGAAGCTCGGCGCACCTCCCGTCATCCACACCGTCCGCGAAGGCGGCTACCGGCTCGGCGCGCCGAGTGCCTGACGCACGGTCCCCGCGCCGGGGCCGCGGGCTCACCGTCCGGGCGCGGCTGACCCTGCTGTACGCGGCCCTCATCTGCTCCTCGGTCGTCGTCTCCCTCGGCGTGGTCTACCTCCTCCTGAGCGGCAGCAGCTGGCAACGGGCCCCTGGTCAGGTGCGGCAGGGCGGGATCATGGCGGCGGGCGGGCACTCACCGGCCCTCCTCGCGCCCTTCGCCGCCGCGGAGAGGACGGCGGGGCTGGCCGTCGCGCTGGGGGTGGTCGCCGTGGTGTCGGTCGCGCTCGGCTGGCTGGTCGCCGGCCGTTTCGTACGCCCGCTGCGTACCATCATCGCCACAGCCCAGGACATCTCGGCCACCAACCTGCACCGGCGCCTCGGACTGCGTGGCCGCCGCGACGAGTTCACGGAGCTGGGCGGCACCCTGGACGACCTGTTCGCCCGGCTGGAGGCGTCCTTCGAGGCGCAGCGGCACTTCATCGCCAACGCCTCGCACGAACTGCGTACCCCGCTCAGCGCGGGCCGCGCGCTGCTGCAGCTCGCGATCACCGACCCGGCGCCGACCGTGGAGAGCCTGCGCGCCACCTGCGAGGAGCTGGTGGAGCTCGGCGACCGGCAGGAGCGCCTCATCGCCGCGCTGCTCACCCTGGCGAGCAGCCAGCGCGGCCTGCACCGGTCGCAACCGCTGGACCTGGCCGAACTCGCCGCCCGAGCGCTCGCGGCCCGCGAAGCGGAGGCCGACCGGCGCGGCATCCGGCTCGACGTCGCGCTCGGCCCCGCCCCGGCGACCGGCGATCCGAGCCTTGTCGAGAGCCTGATGGCGAACCTGCTCGACAACGCCGTCCGCCACAACGTCCCCGGCGGGCAGGTCGAGATCATCACGGGCCGCACCGCCGCCGGCGCGGCCCGCCTGGCCGTCGGCAACACCGGGCCGGTCATCGCGGCCGACGCGGTGGACTCCCTGTTCCAGCCGTTCCGCCGGCTCGGCGCCGAACGGATCCGCCCCGGCGAGCAGGACGGGTACGGGCTCGGCCTCGCCATCGTCCGGGCCATCGCCGGCGCGCACGGGGCCACCCTCCTCGCGCGCGCCCGCTCCGAGGGCGGGCTGCACATCGAGGTCACCTTCCCCGCCTGAGGGTCATGCCGCACACCGGCCTGCCCGCGGAAGCGAGCCATACCGAGAACTGTCCCGGTGACCCCAAAAAAGTCTTGGACGAGCGGTTACTGAAATCGTTTTCTGGAAGAGCTGGAGCCGTACCTCCCCTCGTCACCCCGCTCCGGCACCGGGAGGAGAACCATGAGGTCGTTGCGCATCCTGGCCGCCGTCACCGTGACGCTGGCCCTGACGACGAGTCCGGCGGTGGCTCAGTCGCCGCCGCCCGGCCGGGACAAGCCGGTCACCATCGTCTCCGATCAGGCGGGCGAGACCTTCACCGAGTCCGTCAGCACGGCGGATGCAATCGGGGTCCGGACCATCACCTGGACCTCGAACACCGGTGCGAAGCTCAGACTTCAGGGAGTGCTGCCCGGCAGCACCGTCCGGGTCGTCCACGCGGCCTCTCAGGTCCCCGGTGTGAGTCCTTCCGCCCAGCTCGCCGGCGGCCGAGCGGTCGGACTGTCCATCACCGGACCGAACCTCAGCAAGTCCGAACTGCTGAAGTACGCCGGGTCCGTCCCCGATCCGGCGACCAGCGGGGGCGCCGCCGCCCTGAGCACCCCGGTGGACCGGAACCCGGACTGGTGGCTGGTCGCCGACTTCACGTACCGCAACGCCCACATGTACGGCTGGTACACCTACTGGCTGGTCAACAACGACGGAGCCGGGAACTGGGGAGTCCTCGGCCAGATCTGGCACAGCGCCAACGACCTGGCGAAGGGCACGGAGATCAAGCAGACCTGGCAGTGGACCTATGTCCCGCCCGGCAACTGGGTCGTCGACCAGGACCCCAAGTGGACGCAGTTCTTCGAGCCCTGCCGGCAGCAGCCCATCTCCATCAGTTTCCTCGGCTTCTCGGTCGGAGGCAGCATCTACAACTGCCGGGGCCAGGTCGACCCCTGGGCCTGGGCCAACAGCACCGACACCGGCGTCGGGGTGAGCTGGAAGGGCAAGAGCGGCTACACGACCGTCGGCGGCGCGGTCGACTTCGCCATCTACAGTCCCTCGACCGCGGCCTGGAATGTCTCGGGCTGGGTCGCACTGATCGACGACTGACCGCTGGCAGTCAGGAGCAGTCCTGGGCCCAGGCGAGGCTCGCGGCGATGTAGCCGGTCACCAGGGGCGAGTGATCGGTGCTTCGCCTGGCCAGGACGAGGTGGGTCGGGGGATGATCGGCCAGCGGGACGTAGCGCACGCCCGGGACGGGAGTCGTCCGCGTTGTCCGCTCGGGGACGAAGATCGCGGCCCGCTGCCACAGGACCGCGTGCAGCCCCTCGCCGAGTGATCGCACCACCGGACCGTCGCCCGGAATCTGCCAGAACCTCACCCAGGTGGGGTCCGCCTCGCTGGGCAGCCTGACGGTCCGGTGGCCGTACAGCTCGGCGCGGGCGAGTGAGAGCCGGTCGGCCAGCGGGTCGTCCATGGGCAGCGCCACGTATATCGGCTCCGCCCGGACCACGTGAACCGCCAGCCCGGTCTCGTCGAACGGCGTGAACGTGATCGCCACATCGACCTCGCCGCGCCCCAGCCCGATCGTGGGATCGGCCACGTTGCCCTGGCGAAGCTGGACCCGCGAGGCCGGATACCGCTGGGTGAAGCTCCGGGCGGCCTCGGCCGACAAGGCCGACTCGGCCGGGCCCAGCACGCCGATCCGCAGTACCGGCTCACCGTTGGCCTGCCGTACCCGCTCGACCGCGCCCGCGGCGGCGGCGAGCAGTCCCCGGGCCTCCCTGAGCAGCACCTCGCCGGCCATGGTGAGGATCATCCCGCGCGCGGTGCGGACGAACAGCGCGCATCCCAGCTCCGCCTCCAGTTCGCGAATGCGCTGACTCAGCGGCGGCTGGGAGATGAGCAGGCGGTGGGCGGCGCGTCCCACGCTGCCCTCTTCCGCGACGACCACAAAGTATTGCAATCGGCGTAAGTCCACACGCGCGACGGTATATCGAAATCTTGACCATGGATCTACCGAAGGGGGCATGAACTTGATGGGGAGAGAATGGCGGGCACGAAGCTACGAATCGTCCTGCCGGCCGCCTTCCTCAGGCTGGTGATGCCGGTCGCGTCGGCGCAGGCCGCGGCCACGACGAACGTTCCGGGTCGGCGGCGAACTCTCCTTCGCCAAGGGCGAGATCTGGCCACACCCCGAGTTCAAGGACTCCGGCTTCCACGTCCGGTCCTCGGGAAGGAAGATCGTCAAGGTGGAGCGGGTCTCCACACCCTGACCTTGCGTATGGCGAGCCGCCGGGGATGCTCGCCCCATGAGCGTGCGGATCGAAGGGAACGGACCGGTCGCCACGGTGGTGCTTTCCCGGCCCGGAGGTCCGCAACGCCGTGGAGCCATCCCATGAAGCCCAACGGCAGGAGACCGTCTGCGGCGCCCTGGGGGTAGTTGACCATCATGGTTCTGGCCTTGCCGCCGGATGCGGTGCGCACCGCATCCGGCGAGCGTGAAGTGTGCCCGTCCGCCGAGCCGTCGCGTAGTGCACCGATCGCAGTTCGGCTTCCTGCGCGTGCGCTCGGCCGGGCACCGCAGTTACGCCGTCGATCTGCCGGCCCACCTCAGGCGCCGTCGCGGCCGGCCTGTGCCGGGTCGAGCGTCACGGAGGAGTGGGCGCGCACGAACACCATGCGCGCCGGCAGGGGGCGTTCAGGAGTGGACGGCGCGGATCTCCGTCACGGTGAACGTGTCGACGATGTGCCGGTTCTGCACCAGGAACCCCACCACCCCGGCCACCGCCTCCACGCCCAGGGCGGCCCTCACCCGTGCACTCAGAAGGTAGACCAGGGGCGTCGACGGCTGGGTCAGCGTGAGCCCGCGGTCGTGGCGGTGCACGTCCTGCAACGCCCTGATGGGGATCGGCCGCTCGGTGGTGAACCACGCCGCCACCTCCCATTGCAGAAGTGCCGGATCGGCGTCGGCACAGGCGTGGTAGCAGTCGACGCAGCCATGGCCGGCATGCCGTCCATGCGGGCAGGTCCACTGGGCGACCTCGGCGGGGCTCTGGTCGTGGGCGCTCAGGACGGCTGCTTCGGTGACGCGGCGGCGCGCCGGCCGTGACCGGTCCTCCGGCGGAGAGGCAAAGTCGCTGCTGATGATCGGATCCCTTCCCGGCTGCATCCCAACACGTCGGAGCCTACCGGCGGCAGCCTGTGGACTTCCTGGCACAGGTGGTGCAGCAGCGGTTCGACGACGGCGCCGAACCGCCGCCGTCGGTGACCTTCGGGGGCTCTTGCCCGACGATCGCCTTGCCGCCGCTTGGGCGCGCCCTGAACCGTGCGGAGTTCTCGTTCGAGAAGAAGGCCCCCTTCGGGGTGGAGGTGAAGCTCAGTAGGCGGATGCTGCGGGTCGCGATCTCCATGACGAACGGGACCCGGCTTGTTGAGCGCGGCCCTGGCACCAACCGCTTCACCAAGGCCGTCGAGCAACTCGGCGGAGACCGGGCTCCGGCGCGGCTGGGCGGGCTGTACGCGCTGGACCAGGCCGAATGGGACGTGACGCCGTAGGCGCGGCCCTCGGTTGGGAACCAGTCCTCGTCAAGGAAGCGGCCCGTCATCCGTCCCACGACGGTGAGAAAGGCGTGCGCCAGCTTCTTCTCGCCCGCGTTCAGGAGGGGGCGCCCGGCTCCCCCGGTTCGGGTCGGTGCCCTTGAGCGGCGGGTGCCCGCACAGGGCGGCGACGGGCGGCTCCAGGGACGGCTACCACTCGGCGAACGAGCCGTCCCGGTGCCGCCAGATCGGGTTGCGCCAGGCGTGCGACGACGCCTGGCGCACCGCCTTCTCGTCGACCTCGATGCCCAGGCCGGAGGCCGTCGGGCGATCGAGGTGGCCGTCGGTGAAGGTGAAGACCGAGCGGTCCACCAGGTAGTCGAGGAGTTCGCTGCCGTCGTGGTAGCCGATGCCCAGCGACTGTTCCTGGATGAGGAAGTTCGGGGTCGCGAAGTCGATCTGCAGGCAGGCGGCCAGGGCGATCGGGCCGAGGGGGCAGTGGGGAGCGAGGGTGACGTCCCAGGTCTCGGCCATCGCGGCGATCCGGCGGACCTCGGAGATGCCGCCGGCGTGCGACAGGTCCGGCTGGATCACCGCCACGCCCGTGGGGAGCACGTCGCGGAAGTCCCAGCGGGAGAACAGGCGCTCGCCGGTCGCGATGGGGATCGTCGTGGATTCCACCACTCGTCGCAGGTCGCGGGAGAACTCGGGAAGCACCGGTTCTTCGGCGAACAAGGGGGACAGCGGCTCAAGCAGCGGCAGCACCTTGCGCGCGGCCGCCGACGTGAAGCGGCCGTGCAGGTCGACGGCCAGGTCGACGCCGTCGCCCACCGCATCGCGCACCGCCGCGAAGCGGGCCACGATCCGGCTGGTGAGGGCCGGTGACGGGATCGGCGGCAGCCGGCCCTCCCAGGCGGCGAACTTCAGCGTGTCGAAGCCCGCCTCCACCCTGGCCATGGCGTTCTCGGCCAGTTCCGCGTCCGTGTCGCCGTGCGCCCAGGTGTAGACCTTGGCCTGATCGCGCACCGGGCCGCCGAGCAGGTCGTAGACCGGCACGCCGAGAGCCTTGCCCTTGATGTCCCACAACGCCTGGTCGATCCCGGCGACCGCGCTGGACAGCATCGGGCCGCCCCGGTAGAAGCCGCCCTTCGACATCACCTGCCAGTGGTCCTCGATGCGGCCGGGGTCGGCCCCGACCAGCGCCTCCATCAGCGTGTTCACGCAGGCGGCGACCGTCTCGGCGCGGCCCTCGACGATGGGCTCGCCCCAGCCGCTGACGCCCTCGTCGGTGTCGACGCGCAGGAACATCCAGCGCGGGGTGACGATGAAGAGCTCGAAGCCGATGATCTTCACTGGAACACCTCGGGGTTGTCGCCGTGCAGGTTCCGGTGGAACGGGTCGCCCGGACCGATCTCGCCGGAACGCACCGGCCGCCCGGTGAGCGCCGACTTGTACATCGCCGTGATCAGCTCCAGCGCCCTGCGGCCGTCCTGGCCGCTGCCGCGTGGCCGCCGTCCGGCCCGCAGGTCGGCGATCAGGCCCCGGAGCTGGGCCAGGTGGGAGCTGGGCACGTCGTCGGGCGGGGGCCAGTCGAGGCCGGTCACGCCGGGGGCGGGGGTGATCGTCCAGTTCTCGTTGGCGTAGCCGTACAGGTGGGTGAGTTCCAGGGTGGCGGCGGCGAGGTCGATGCGCAGGTGGCTGACCTGGCGCGGCGCGAGCGACGTGCTGACGACCGTGGCCAGCGCGCCGGAGTCGAAGCGCACCAGCGCGGTCGTCACGTCGTCGGTCTGCACGTCGCGGGCGAGCCTGGCGGCCATGCCGCGCACCTCGCTCCAGTCGCCGAGCAGTTCGAGCATGAGGTCGATCTGGTGGATGCCGAGGCCCATGGCGGGGCCGCCGCCCTCGGTGTCCCACCGGCCGCGCCACGGGACCGCGTAGTAGGCGGGGTCGCGGAACCAGGTGGTCTGGCAGTGCGCGACGTACGGCCGGCCGAGCGCGCCGCCGGAGATCAGCGCGCGGGCGTGCCGCGCGGCCGAGCCGAAGCGCTGCTGGTAGATGATCGCGGCGTACGGGCCGCCGTCCCGCTCGGCCGCGGTGATCTCGTCGTACTCCGCCAGCGACAGGCACGGCGGCTTCTCGCACCACGCCCACGCGCCCGCGCGCAGCGACGCGATCACCTGGTCGCGGTGGAGCGCGGGCGGGCTGGCGATGTCGACCAGGTCGGGGCGCACGTCCCGCAGCGTCGTGGCGAGGTCGTCCGAGGCGTACGGCACGGCCCACCGATCGGCGAACGACTCGGCCGCCTCGACGGTGGCGTCGACGACCGCCACAACCTCGATATCGGCCGACATTTCGCGAAAAGTCGGCATGTGGGTGGAGTTGGCGATCTGGCCGCCGCCCACCAGGGCGACGCGAAGAGGGGAAGGCATGGGGGGTACCTCGGGGGTTCAGGCGGTTTGGGCGGAGACCACGCGCAGATAGGCACGAGCCGACTCGCGGGTGCGGATCTCGATCGGCAACACCACGTGCTCGACCTCCGACGCCGTCTCCGGGTGGTCGATGCGCTCGGCCAGCAGCCGCATCGCCCGCTCGCCCATCTCCCGCGACGGCAGGCGGGCGGCGGCGACGGTCAGCGGCAGCAGGTCGAACGGGCCCGCGTCGTCCATGCCGGCCAGCTCGACCTGGCCGGGCACCTCGACGCCCATCGCGGTGAGGTCGGAGGCCGCGTGCGCCAGCACGAACCCGTTGGCGCACAGCAGCACCGTCGGCGGCTCGCGCCGGTCGAGCAGCCCGGCCAGCATCTCCCGCCGCCGGTCCTCCGGCAGCCGCAGGTAGGTCTTGAGCGCGGTCAGCTCCGGCGAGACCGGCAGCCCGTGCTCGCGCAGCGACTGCACGTGCCCGGTGAGGCGCTCCTGCACGGAGGTGCACTCGGTGGCGTCCCACAGCGCGGTGATGCGCCGGTGCCCCTGCCCGATGAGATATTCGGTCAGCCGGTAGCCGATGGCGAAGTTGTCGAAGAGCACCGCGTCGGTGGGGGACTCGGGATGGTAGCGGTCGACCATGACCAGCGGGACGTGCCGCCGCCGCAGCTCGGCCAGGGCGGGGGAGTCGTGGTGGGCGTCGACCGAGTACAGCGCGACGCCGCTGGCCTGGGTGTCGAGCGCCTGACGCAGCGCCTTCTCCTGGGCGGCCGGTGAGCCCTTGGTGTTGGACAGGAACATCCGGTAGCCGAGTTCGGCGCAGACCGATTCGATGCCGTCGATCACGTCGGAGTTGTGCGGCCCGTGCCCGTGCATGATGTAGGCGATGGAGCGCTCCCGCGTCGACTCGGCCGGGACGGGCCGATCGGCCACGAACGTGCCGCGTCCGCGCCGCCGTACCAGGTAGCCCTCGGTGACCAGTTCGTTGAGCGCGCGCACCGCGGTGGTGGTGCTCACTCCGAACCGTTCGCAGACCTCGCGCTGGCTGATGAACGGCTCGTCCTGCACGTACTCACCGCGCGAGATCGCCGCGACCAGATCCCGCTTGACCTGCTGGTAGAGCGGCTCCTGGCTGTCGGACGATTCGTTCATCCTGCCCCCATCTGTCCCATTCGTGATCGTTGACACGTTAACACGCTAAGACTAACGTCGGGCCGCATTCGGCGAAAGGACACCCAGCGGTGACACCCGAGGAGTTCCTGAAGGTTCAGGACGAGCGCTACGACCCCGAACACCGGCTGCCGTGGCAGCTGTCACGCAGCAACGGATACCACACGACGATCCCGGCCGGCACCCGCGTGCACGACACCCGAACCTCCACCGACTACGCGATCGCGTTGCTGCAGGCCGGCCGCCTCGACCGCGCCAAGGACGTGCTCGGCGCGATCGTCGACCTGCAGGAGCGCGACCCGCTCGACGATCACTACGGCATCTGGGGCTACTTCATGGAGGAGCCGCCCCAGGCCATGGCGCCCGCCGACTGGAACTGGGCCGACTTCATCGGCGTACGGCTGGCCCAGGTGCTGGCCGCGCACGGGGACGTCCTCGACGGCCGGATCGCCGAGGCGCTGCGCCACGCGGCCCTGTCCATCTTCCGGCGCAACGTCGGCCCGCGCTACACGAACATCGCCCTGCTCGGCTCCGTCACCTGCGCGAGCGCCGGCGAGCTGCTCGACACCCCCGGGTTCCTCGACTACGGCAGGCGCAAGCTCGCCGCGATGCTGGAACGCGACGCCTTCGCCGAGTACAACTCGCCCGCCTACAGCCCGTTCCTGCTGGAGATCTGCGAACGCGCTCACGCGCTGGTCCGCGACCGGGAGTTCCTGGAGCAGATCGAGGTCATGCGCGAACGCGTGTGGGCGGCGCTCGCCGAACGCTTCCACCCGGGCACCGGGCAGCTCGCCGGCCCGCACGCCCGCGCGTACACCGACTGGCTCAGCGAGGAGTTGACGTGTTATCTCGCCGCCCAGACCGGAGCGCCGATCGAGGCGCGCCCCGGCGTCGGGACCCGCGACGACACCCCGCGCATGGTGCCCACCCTGCCCTGCCCACCGCACCTGGCCGAGCGCTTCGCCCGGCTCCCCGAGTCCGAGGTACAGGTCAGGACCGTCTTCGACGGCCGGACCACCGGCACCACCTGGCTCAGCGAGGACGCCACGCTGGGCACGGTCAACGAGGAGTTCGCCTGGGTGCAGCGCAGGCCGCTGCTCGGCTACTGGCGCACGCCCGAGGACCCGGCCGTGGTGCTGCGCGCCCGGATCATGCACAACGGCCACGACCTGACCGCCGCCTGGTGCCGCCAGGCGCAGGACGGCCCCAGAGTGCTGGCCGGATGGTGGCTCACCTACGACTCCGGCGACTTCCACCCGAACCTCGACAAGCCAGAAGGCAGCATCTTCGACGTGGGCGACCTGCGGCTGCGCGTCACGTTGCGCGGCCGGGGCGTGCGGGGCCGCGAGCTGGGCGACGGCGTCTTCGAGCTCGCCGCCGGGACGCGCCGGGCGGTCGTGCACACGGGCGAGGCCGGCTTCCTCGGCGAGCCCGCCACCTGGGCCCTGGCCACCGGTGAGGACGAGGTCGCCGTCGAGGCGGTGCTGTACGACGGGCCGCGCGAACCGGTCGACTTCCACCACGCGATCCTGCGTGCCGGGTTCGCCGTGGAACTGCTCAGGGCGGGCGCGGAACCCGCCGCGCAGCCGGTGCTCAGCGCCGTGGGGGAGGAGGAGGTCCGCTGGTCGTGGGGCGGCCTGGAGGTCGCCGTGCCCGCCCGTCCCACCCGCTTCTGAAAGGCGCGTTCCCGCATGCAGGAAACCCAGGCCCCCTGGCCGTCCAGGGACGGGCTGACGATCACGCGCGTGCGTGCCGTCGTCACGGCGCCCGAGGGCATCCCGCTGGTCGTGGTCAGGATCGACACCTCCGACGACGGTCTGTACGGCCTCGGCTGCGCCACCTTCACCCAGCGCTTCCACGCCGTCGCCGCGGCCGTGGACGAGCACGTGGGCCCGATGCTGATCGGCCGCCATCCGGCCGACATCGAGGACATCACCCGCATGGTCCACCTGTCGTCCTACTGGCGTGGCGGGCCGGTGCTGAACAACGCGCTGTCCGGCGTCGACATGGCGCTGTGGGACATCGCGGGCAAGCGCGCCGGCATGCCCGTGTACGAGCTGCTCGGCGGCCGGGTGCGCGCGGCGGCGCCCGTCTACCTGCACGCCGAGGGCGCCACCGTCGAGGGCACGCTGGAGCACGCCCAGCGGCTCATGGCCGCCGGATATCACCACGTCAGGCTGCAGACCGGGCAACCGGGGCTGGGCGGCTACGGCGCGCCCGGCAGGGCGAACGCCTACCCGGACTCGCCGCATCCCGACGGCTGGGACGTCAGGCACTATCTGCGCACCACCCCCGCCCTGTTCGAACGGGCCCGCGAGGTCCTGGGCGAGGACGTCGAGCTGCTGCACGACGTGCACAGCCGGCTCACGCCCAAGGAGGCGATCCTGCTGGCCAGGTCGCTGGAGCCGTACCGGCTGTTCTTCCTGGAGGACGTGGTCGCGCCCGAGCATTACGACCGGCTGCCCGAGGTGCGGACGGCCTCGCCCGCGCCGATCGCGGTAGGCGAGCTGCTCGTCTCGGTGCCCGACGCGGCCAGGCTGGTCCTGGGCGGCGGCGTCGACCTGCTGCGCTGCCACGTCTCGGCCATCGGCGGGCTGACCCCGGCGCGCAAGCTGGCCGCGCTCTGCGAGCTGACCGGGGTGCGCACGGCCTGGCACTCCCCGGGCGACGTCTCGCCCGTCGGCGTGGCGGCGAACCTGGCGCTGGACGTCACCACGCCCGCGTTCGGCATCCAGGAGGGCCATGTCTACCCCGACAGCGTGTGCGAGGTGTTCCCCGGCACGCTCAATCCCGTTCGCGGCCACCTCCGTCCCGCCGACCTGCCGGGCTGGGGGATCGAGCTGGACGAGCGGCTGGCCGCCGCGTACCCGCCGGTCACGCACCTGCACGAGCGGTGGGCCGCACGGGTCCGCCGCCCCGACGGCGGCATAGAAGCACCTTAGTTGACGCGTTAACTCGTTGTATTTCGCCCGCGTTACCATCCCGTGCTTTACACGTTAACGCGTCATATATAGCGTTCGACTCGACTCGCCCCCCCCGGCATGAACTGGAGTCCCGATGAACACGTACATGGCTAGAGGAGCCGCGGGTCTGCTGCTCCTGGCCGCGGTCGCGGCGTGCGGCGGCGGGCAGGACGGCACGTCCGGCGGCAAGACCGAGATCACCGTCTCCGGCATGCCGCCCAGCACCCAGCCGGAGAGCCAGAAGAACTTCCTGGCCCAGGTCGCCGAGTTCGAGAAGGCCAACCCGACCATCAAGGTCAAGCCGACCGAGACGCAGTACGACGTCAAGACGTTCGCGGCGCGCCTGGCCGCGGGCCAGCTGGAGACGGTCTTCCGCGTCCCGCTGACCGACCCGCAGGCCATGATCAAGCGCGGCCAGGTCGCCGACCTCACCGCCGACATGAAGCTGCTCGCCAAGTCCGACTTCGACAAGCGCATCCTGGCCCCGAGCAGCACCCCCGACGGCAAGATCTACGGCCTGCCCACCGAGGCGTACGCCGCCGGCCTCGTCTACAACCGTGAGCTGTTCACCAAGGCCGGGCTCGACCCCGACAAGCCCCCCGCCACGTGGGACGAAGTGCGGGCCGCCGCCAAGACGATCAGCGACAGGACCGGGGTGCCCGGCTTCGGCATGCACGCCACCGCCAACACCGGCGGCTGGATGCTCACGACCATGACCTACTCCTACGGCGGCCGGATGGAGAAGGAGGAGGGCGGCAAGGTCGTCCCCGCCTTCGACGACGCCCCAACCAGGCAGGCCCTCGGCCTGCTCAAGGCGATGCGCTGGGACGACCGCTCGATGGGCACCCAGCACCTGCGCAACCAGGACGACCTGCTGCGCGACTTCGCCGCCGGCAAGGTCGCGATGATGATGGGCGCGCCCAACCTCTACGGCAGTTACGTCGCCAAGTTCAACGGCAAGCCCGAGGTGTACGGCCAGACCACGCTGCCGTCCGGGTCGGGCAAGGGCACGCTGCTGGGCGGCACGGTCGCCGTCGTCAGCCCGAAGGCCACGCCCGAGCAGCGCCGGGCGGCGGTCAAGTGGATCGACGCCGTCTACCTGCGGCCCAAGTACGACGCGGCCCTGGCCACCGAGCGGGCCGAGAAGAAGAAGGCCGACGGTCTCGTGGCCGCCGTGCCGCAGCTGCCGTTCTTCGCCCCCGCGGTCTCCGACCCGGTGATGGCCGCGGAGAAGGCCGCCTCCAACGTCGACTGGGAGCACTTCGCCACCTACAACGAGGGCGTGAAGGCGCAGGAGTTCATCTCCGAGCCGGCCGTCGCCGGCCAGGAGCTCTACGCCGCGCTCGACACGGTCGTCCAGGCGGTGCTGACCCGCCAGGACGCCGACCCGGCGGCCGAGATCACCAAGGCCGTCGAGAAGGTGAAGCCGATCCTGGACAGGTCGCAGCAGTGACGGCGCTGGCCGAGAAGGCGGGCGCGGACACGACGGCCACCACGCCGCGTCCGCCCCGGCGGCGCGGGACCAGGCACCCCTACGCGGTGGCCTCGGTGTTGTTCCTCGCGCCGCTGGTGCTCGTGTTCGCCGTGTTCTCCTGGTGGCCGATCCTGCAGAGCGCCATGCTCGCCTTCCAGCGCACCAACCTGGTCGAGGCGGCGAGCTGGGTCGGCTGGCAGAACTTCACCAACCTGTTCGCCGATCCGCTGCTCGGCAAGGCCGCGCTGAACACGCTCTGGTTCACCGTCCTCGCCCTGGTCCTCGGCTTCCCCATGCCGGTCTTCCTCGCGGTGGTCATGTCGGAGCTGCGCAAGGGCGGCGGCCTGTTCCGCGTGCTGGTCTACCTGCCGGTGGCGGTGCCGCCGGTCGTGGCGATCATGATGTGGAAGTTCTTCTACAACAGCGACTACGGCCTGCTCAACGGCCTGCTCGGGCTGGTCGGCCTGGGCCCGTTCCCGTGGCTGCAGGACACGCAGTGGGCGATGCCCTCGCTGGTGCTGGAGGCCACCTGGGCGGGCGCGGGCGGCACCGTGCTGATCTACATCGCGGCGCTGACCAGCGTCCCCAGGGAGCTGTACGAGGCGGCCGAGAGCGACGGCGCGTCGATCCGGCGGCGCGTGTGGCACATCACGCTGCCCCAGTTGCGCGGCGTGCTGCTGCTCATGCTGCTGTTGCAGGTCATCGGCACCTTCCAGGTCTTCACCGAGCCGTTCGTCATGACCGACGGCGGCCCGGAGGACGCGACGGTCACGGTGCTGCTGCTCATCTACCGGTACGCCTTCGTCTACGGCGACTACGGCATGGCCGGCGCGCTGTCGGTGCTGCTGGCGGTCGTGCTCGGCCTGCTGTCGGCGGTGTACCTGCGCATGACGAAGGCTTGGAGCACGACATGAGCGGACTGATCTCCGATTCCGACCGGAAGAAGCGCGGCGTACGCGCGGTGCTCGGCTCGACCCAGTTCGCCGTCTTCCTCGGCGTGCTCGTCGCCGGGCTCGGCCCGATCCTGTGGACGGTCAAGGGGGCGATCTCCCCGACCCGGGAACTGCTCACCGACCCGCTGCGCCTCTACCCGGCCGCCCCCGACTGGTCGCTGCTCGCCGAGGCGTGGAGCAGGCTGCGCATCGGCCACTTCATGCTCAACACGGTCGTCCTGGCCGGAGGGTCGTGGCTGGCGCAGATCGTCGTGTCGGTCATGGGCGCGTACGCGCTGTCGGTGCTCCGGCCGCGCTACGGCAAGTACGTCTACGGCGCGATCCTGGCGACCCTGTTCCTGCCGGGCAGCGTGTCGCTCGTCGCGCTCTACCTGACGGTGCTCGACGTGGGCATCGCCAACACCACGTGGGCGGTGTGGCTGCCGCACGCCGCGCACGCCTTCACCGTCCTGCTGATGAAGCGGTTCTTCGACGGGATCCCGCGCGAGCTGTTCGGCGCGGCCCAGGTCGACGGCGCCGGACCGTGGCGGATGTTCTGGTACATCGTGCTGCCCATGTCGAAGCCCGTCCTGGCCGTGACGTCCCTGCTGACGATCATGGGCGCCTGGAAGGACTTCCTGTGGCCCATGGTGGCCATCTCCGACGGCGAGATGCACCCGATCTCGGTGGCCCTGCCCAGGCTGGCGGAGTTCGCCGAGGAGAACATGGTCATCGCCGGCATGTTCATGGCGTTGATGCCGCCCGTGCTCGTCTTCATCGTCTTCCAGAAGTACATCGTGCGCGGCGTGGGGTTCACGGGGGTCAAGGGTTGATGCTCAGCAGAGTGCTCGTCACCGGCGCGGCCGGGTTGATCGGCCGGGCCGTCCTCGCGCGCTGCGCGGCCGAGGACGTGCCGGTGACCGCGCTGGTCCTGGAGGATCCGGGCGACCTCAAGGCCGACCGCGTCGTCGTGGGCGACGCGGGCGACCCCGAGGTCGTACGGCAGGCGCTGGAAGGCGCCGAGGCCGTGATCCATCTCGCGGCCATCCCCAGCCCCAACCACAACCCCCCGCAGGAGGTCTATCTCAACAACACCGGCGCCACGTTCGCGGTGCTCGACGAGGCGGGCCGGGCCGGGGTGCGCCGGGCGGTCATCGCCAGCAGCCTCAGCGTGCTCGGCATGCCGTTCTCCCCGCACGGCCTGGAACCGGCCTACCTGCCCGTCGACGAGGCGCACCCGCTGCTGGCCGCCGACCCCTACGCGCTGTCGAAGGAGGCCGACGAGTCCACCGCGCGCATGATGCACCGGCTGCACGGCATGACGGTGGTGGCGCTGCGCTTCCCGTTCGTCGGCGGCCCCGAGGACCGGCTGCCCGAGCGGGCCGCCGAGTTCGCCGCCGAGCCGGCCAGGGGAGCCGTCGACCTGTGGGCCTACCTGGACTCGCGGGACGCGGCCACCGCCTGCTGGCTCGGCGTCACCCGGCCGATCGACGGCTCCCACGTGCTGTTCGTGGCCGCCCCCGACACCATCGTCCCGCTGCCCACCGAGGAACTCCTCCACCACTTCCTGCCTCGTTCCCCGCTGCGCGCGGCCCTGCCCGGCCGGGCCGTGCCGATCGACGTGACCAAGGCCCGCCGAGTCCTCGGCTTCGAGGCGGAGCACCTGTACCGGCTCTGACGAACGGAGAGGATCCACCCCCCATGAGATCCCGCATCCATCTCTGGTTACGAACCGTCATCACCTCACTACTGATCGTTCCACTTCTGGCCGTGCCGTCCCACGCGGCCACGGACATCGACGAGGTCGTCGGCGACTTCGAGTACGGCACGCAGGGCTGGGCCCTGGGGCTCGGCCCGGAGTTCCCCGGCGCCAAGGGCACCCTCACCAGCGACGCGGCCGACGCGAAGACCGGAGCGCGCTCGGCCCTGCTGACCGCCGACCTCACCGCCGGCGGCAAGTACGTGGAGGCCGGGTACGCCATGGCCGCCGACCTGAAGGCGCTGTCGCTCTGGGCGCGCTCGCCCGCACTGCCCACGGTGACGCTGCGGCTGGTGGACAGCACCGGGCAGACCCACCAGCAGCGGCTGCCACTGGCCGCGGGCGGCGACTGGCAGCGGCTCACCGTCGCCGCCTTCGCCGCCGGGCAGTCCTACCAGCACTTCGGCGGGGCCGGCGACGGCGTGTGGCACGGGCCGGCCAAGCGGGTGGCGTTCCTCGTCGAGCGCACCGGGCAGCTCAGGCTCGACGGGGTCACGATCACCGCGCCCGCTCCCGACCTCGCCCTGGGGCAGCGCGCCGTGGGCAACGTGTTCGTGCAGCCCGCCCAGCCCTCGTTCGACGTGACGAGCCGGGGTGACGCGCTGACCTGGAGCGTACGTGACCTGTCCGGCGTGCAGGTGGCCGCGGGCAGCGGAACCGCCGGGACGCTGGCCGTACCGGTCGCCGAGCCGGGGCACTACCGGCTCAGCGTGACCGCGACCTCGGCCGGGCAGGCGATCGCCACCAAGGAGACCGCGTTCGCCGTGCTCACGCCCTTCACCGCGACGGGCGACTCCCCGTTCGGCGTGGCCGGGCACTTCACCCGGGCCGACTGGGGCGCTCCCGGCGGCGACCTGCTGGAACTGGCCGCCAAGGCCGGGGTGCGCACCGTGCGCGACGACGCGGTCTGGGAGTCGATCGAGAAGACCGAGGGCGTCTACGAGTACGGGCGCTACGACCCGCTGCACGCCACGCTCGACGCCGAGGACATGCGCTGGCTGGCGATCGCCGCCTACACCAACCCCCACCACGACGGGAACGCCACACCGTACACCGACGCGGGCCGCGCCGCCTACGCCGCCTACGCCTCGGCGTTGATCGGCACGTACGACCTGCCGTGGATCGAGGTCTACAACGAGTTCAACATCGGCTTCGGCGACCGGGGCAACGGGCCCGCAGACTCGCGCGCCGACTACTACTTCCCGCTGCTGAAGGCCACCTACGAGAAGGTCAAGGCCGACCACCCGCAGGTCACGGTCGTCGGCCCGGCCTCCGCCGGCGTGCCGCTCGCCTGGCTGGAGGAGCTGTTCAAGCTCGGCGCCCTCGACTACCTCGACGTGGTCTCCATCCACCCCTACGTCTACCCGGGCACCCCCGAGTCGGCCGCCAAGAGCATCGACGACCTCGACGCCCTGATCAGGAAGTACAACCACGGCAGGTCCAAGCCCATCTGGATCACCGAGCAGGGCTGGCCCACCCACACCGACGCGCGCGGCGTCACCGAGGCCACCCAGGCCGCCTACGTGGTCCGCACCCACGTGGCGGCGCTGGCCAAGGGCGTGCAGCGGTTCTTCTGGTACGACTTCATGAACGACGGCACCGACCCGGTGCTCAACGAGGACAACTTCGGCCTGGTGCGCAACACCGCCGACGCCTCCGGCCGGTGGACGCCCAAGCCCGGCTACGTCGCCTACGCCGCCATGACCAGGCAGCTCACCGGGGCCGCCTACGTCAGGCAGGAGGCCGAGGGCCGTCAGCTCTTCCGGAAGGACGGCCACGACCTGCGCGTCCTGTGGTCGGCCCGGCCCGCGACCGTCTCGCTGCGCACCGACGCCCCGCTCACCGTCACCGACCTGACCGGCGCGAGCGAGGTGCTGCGCCCGCTGGGCGGCCGCGTCACGCTCTCGCTGTCCGGCGACCCCGTCTACGTGCGCGGCGACGCCGTGCTGGAGGACGCCGCCCGCTACACGATCACCGGCGGCGGCGCCGTGGTCGGCGAGGGGATCGAGCTGAAACTGGCCGTGGACGCCACGCGCGGCCCCGCCGTACGCGGCAGCTTCGCCGTCGGCGACGTCGACGTGCCGGTGTCGGTGCGCGGCGGGCGCAGGGCTGAGATCCCGGTGTCGCTGCCCGCCGTGACCCGCACCGGCCCGCTCGACCTGGTCGGCCGCCTGAAGATCCACGGGAGGCCGGTCGCCAGGCTCGGCTCGCGGATCGAGGTGACGCAGCCGTTCGCGATCACCGCCAGGCACGTGCTCCCGGACGACCTGGCGATCACCGTGCGCAACCTGTCGGCCAAGGAGCTGGCCCCCGGCGACCTCGGCTGGGCCTTCGGCGCTCGCGCCGGCACCCTCCCGATCGCCGGGACCGTGCCCGCGGGCGGCTCGCGCACCGAGCGCCTTCCGCTGGCGGACCTGCCCGCCGGGCCGTACGAGCTGCGGCTGGGCGCCGTCGCGGGCGTCGGCGTCACCGGCCGGGTGGCCCGCGTCGCCGACGGCGCGCTCAACCGGGCCGACCGCGCCACGATCACCGTCGACGGCGTGCCCGACGACCTGACCGGCCGCCCGGCCGTCGACCTCGCCGACGGCACCGTCAAGATCCCCTCGTACGGCGGGGCGGACGACCTCAGCGGCACCCTCCACGTCACCTGGGACGCCGACCGCTTCTACCTCAGCGCCAGGATCCACGACGACGTCCACACCCAGACCAGCACCGGAGCGGACATCTGGCAGGGCGACTCCCTGCAGTTCGCCGTCGCCGCCGGACTGCCCGGCGAGACGCGCACCTGGTCCGAGCTCGGCCTCGCGCTGACCGCCCAGGGCCCGCAGTTCCACCGCTGGCTCGGCGACGGACCGGAACCCGACGCCAAGGTCGCCGTCACCCGGGACGAGACCGCCGAGGAGACCGTCTACGAGCTGTCACTGCCCTGGGCGGCACTCGCCCCGCTCACCCCGGAGGACGGCCTGTTCAGCCTGTCCGTCGTGGCCAACGACAACGACGGAACCGGTCGCGAGGGCTGGATCGAATGGGGTTCCGGCGTCGCCGGGACCAAGAACCCCGCCCTCTTCCGCCCCGCACGCTTCGTCGGGCAGTAGCCGAGAACCCCCCTGCCCCGCACCTCACCCTGCCCGCCGGGCCCGATCACGAGCGTCACCCAGGAGTGGCATGCATCGGCTGAAACGCTGGAACACCCCCACCGTCTACAACGGCTGGGAACAGATCACCCAACACGACATCACCTTCCACCAGGAGGAATCGCGCGACTTCATGCCCCAGATGGGCCCCATGGTCGGCCGGGCGGTCACCGTCGTCATCGAGCCGGGCAACCCGGAGCACCCCGCTGACGTGTGGGACGACTACCGGCGCTACGTGGCCTCGGTCGACGGGCCGAAGATCGTCGTCGTGCAGGACCTCGACAAGCCCAGGACCGTCGGCTCGTTCTGGGGCGAGGTCAACAGCAGCGCGCACCGCGCGCTGGGCTGCGTCGGCACCATCACCGACGGTGCGATCCGTGACCTGGACGAGATGACCGGCGCCGGGTTCAAGGCCCTCGCCAGGCGGCTGTGCGTCGGGCACGCCCATGTCCGCCCGGTGCGCTGGGGCGTACCGGTCGAGGTGTTCGGGCAGGTCGTCGAGCCGGGGCAGCTCGTGCACGCCGACCAGCACGGCTTCCTGGCGATCCCGGCCGAGGACGAGGACGGGCTGCTGGAAGCGGCGGCCTTCATGGACGCCAACGAGTGCGACACCGTCATCCCCGCCGCGCAGGCGGCGGGCCGCTCCCACGAGCAGGTGATCGCCGACCTCGGCGCGGCGGGCGAGGACTTCGCCCGCGCGGCCGCAGAGCGCTACGGACGGCAAGGAGAATCCCGCTGATGAAGATCACCTTACGGAAGGTGGCCGCCGCCTGCGCGGTCACCCTGGCGGCCGGGCTGCTGACGGCCATGCCCGCCCGGAGCGCGAGCGCCGCGGCGGCGGCCACGGCCGTGCTCGGCGCCGACCCCGTCTACACCGGCGTCGTCAAGGCGTGGCCGGGCGACGGCGACAAGGACCCGGCCCACGCCGTCAGCGAGCGCGGCGGCGAGTCGTGCTGGCAGACGTCCGGCACGCCGTACAACCGCTACGTCTACGTGGACGTGGCCGACGCCTCGATCCCGGCCGGGGCGACCCGCGCGTGGGTCGTGGTCCGCTACTTCGACGCGGGACCGGTCGGCCTCGACGTCCACTACGACGGCAAGGCGGGCGCCTTCACCGGCAGCGCCAACGTGGCGCTGACCGGCACCGGCACGTGGAAGAGCTCGGTCATCGGGCTCGGCGACATCAACTTCAAGAACCGGGCCAACGGCGCCGACTTCCGGCTCAACGTCAAGGGCGACGCCGCCTCGATCCCCGGCGTGTGCTTCAGCAAGGTCGAGGTGCACTTCACCGACCCGTCGCAACTCACGATCACCAACCCGTCGCTGGTCTTCACCCAGGGGAGCAACACGATCGACGTCGCCGCGGCGGCCGACAACGTCGAGTGGACCATCGGTGACCCGAACGGGGTTCCGCTGGAGTCGGGCACGCTGGCGGTGGCCAACGGCACGACGAAGATAGACATTTCCGATCTCGGCCCAGGCTATTACCGGCTGACCGTCTCGACCGGGTTCGCCACCCGTTCCACCTCGTTCGGGGTCATCACCCCGCTCGCCACGAAGGATCCGTACTTCGCGGCCGCCATCCACTACGGCTGGCAGAAGGACACCGAGGAGCAGCTGCTCAGGACGGCCGCCCGGATCGGGTGGACCGAGGTGCGCTCCGACGCCAACTGGTCCGGCATCGAGAAGCAGGCGGGCGTCTACGACTTCACCGGCGCCCTCGACGCCGGCCTGCGCAAGGCGTACGAGAACGGCATCACCACGATGCCGATCCTCGGCTATCGCAACCCGTTGTACGACGGCGGCAAGACGCCCAGCACCCCGGCCGGCCTGGCCGCGTTCGCCCGCTTCGGCGCGGCCACGGCGGCCGAGTACGCCCCGTTCACCAAGGACTTCTCGGTCTACAACGAGTACAACTCCACCGGGTTCAACGACGGCGCCTGCGGCATCACCCCGCAGTGCTACCTCGATGTCGTCAAGGCCCTCTACCCGGCCATCCATCAGGCGGTGCCCACGGCCAACGTGGTCGGCCCGACCTCGGCCGGCACCCAGCTCGCCTGGCACGACCAGTTCTTCGCCCTCGGCGGCCTGGACTATCTCGACACGCTGAGCGTCAACTTCTACGGCTACGCCGACGCCGGGGCCGGCACGCCGCCCGAGCGGACCGTGATGACGACCGAGTTCCCGCAGCTCGTGGCGAAGGTCAAGGCCAAGAAGAACCTGCCGATCTGGATCAGCGAAAACGGCTGGCCCACCCACACCGCCGGCTCGACCGAGGCTCAGCAGGCCGACTACCTGATCAGGGCGCAGACGCTGGCCAGGAGCGCGGGCGCGGACAAGTACTTCTGGTACGACCTCATCGACGACGGCGACAACGCCGGCGAGCGCGAGCACCGCTTCGGCCTGTTCCGCCGCCCGGTCTCCGGCGTCGCCGCCCCCTCGCCCAAGCCGGCCGCGATCTCCCAGGCCGTGCTGATCCGCAAGCTCGCCGGCCGCACGCTCGGCGCCCGCCAGGACACCGGCGACGCCGACGTCTACTCCTACCCGATCAGCGGCGGCACCCGGCTGCTGTGGGCCACCCAGCCCCGCTCGGTCACGCTCGGCGCGCTCGGCGATGTCACGCTGTCCGACCAGTTCGGCGCGGTCAGCACGCTCAAGCCGCAGGCCGGCAAGGTGCGGCTCGACCTGGACGGCAGCCCGGTCTTCGTCTCCGGCCTCATCGCCTCGGTCAAGGCCGGCGCCTCGCCGCTGTCGGTCAGCGCCCCCGAGCAGTCGGTCACCGGCGAGAAGCTGGCCGTGACCGTCACCGCCGACCGTACCGGCGGCGCGAAGCTGCCGGGCAGGCTGGCCGTGGCCGCCGGCGGGGTCAAGGCCGATCTGGTCACCCGCAAGGGGCGGAAGACGTCGGTCACGCTGGAGTTGCCCGCCACCCCGGCCACCGGCCGCCGGGCGGTCACCGCCACGGTCGCCGACGACCACGGTCCCATCGCCCGGCTGCGCTCGGGCAGCCAGGTGGTCAAGCCGTACACGGTCGAGGGGCGGCCGATCATCGTCGGGAGGAAGCTGCGGATCACCGTGACCAACAACAGCCCCGCCACACCGGTCAAGCTGGGTTCCGTCGGCTGGCAGGTGGGTTCCTGGCGCGGGGTGGTCGCCGATCCGGCCGAGGTGCCCGCGCTGGGGTCGGTCTCCGTGGAGGCCCCGGTGCCGGACGCCCTGCCGTACGTGAACTACAGCTACGCGGTCACGGCCGGCACCGCGAGCGACACCGGGTCGCTCAGCTTCAGCCCGATCGAGAAGGCCGGGGCGACCACCCTGGACCCGATCGACCTGGACGGCCTGGGCCGCTGGGCCGGGCTCCGCGGCGGCACGCGGACCGGCCCCGACGACCTGTCCGGGACGGTCCGCTTCACGCACAGCCCGGACGCGCTGATCCTGGACGCGGTCATCAAGGACGACGTGCACAACGCCGCCCGCACCGACCCGTCGCTGAACTGGCAGGTCGACTCCGTGCAGTTCAGCCTGTACTCAGCCTTCCCCGGCGAGCTCACCGGTGAACGGGTCGAGGTCGGCGCGGCCCTGCTGCCCTCGGGGCCCGCCGCCTACACCTGGACCGGCCCGGCCGGTCCGACCCCGGGCGCCGATGTCGCCATCACCCGGGACGAGACTGCCAAGACCACCACGTACCGGCTGGCCGTGCCGTGGGCGTCGCTCGGCTACGACCAGCCGCCGACCGGCGTGATCGGCATCTCGTTCCTCGTCAACGACGCCGACGCCGGAACGGGCGGCGACGCCCGCGACGGCTACCTCGAATGGGGGAGCGGCGTCGGCGCCGCGCCCAAGAACCCCGCCCTGTTCCGCTCCGCCCAGCTCGTCTGAGAGGGCCCGCACCCCCGGCGGGCGGGACGAGCATCTCGTGGCGGCGATCGCGCCCAGGTGGGACGGCGCAGCCCGTCCCGCCTGGCCCGACACCACCGGCCCGCCCTCTAGGAGGGTCCAGGATGCCAGCGGGCCGGAGCCGTCGAGGTCCGGTCCAGGTCGTCGAAGCCCAGGACGTCGAGTCCCAGCTCGGCGGCCTGGGCCAGCACCGTCTCCAGCCGCGCCGGTGACACGTGGTTGCACTCGTGCGAGTCCGCGACCGCGTGCGCGTAGAACGTCACCGCCTCCTCCCGCTCGGCGGCGCGCACCAGGGCCGAACGCACCGAGGCGTCGTCGACCCCGGCGGGCCTGAACAGCTTGCCCGTGTCGATCCCCGCCCCGATCAGCACGCGGCGCCCGGCGAGCTCGGCGGCCGGGGTGAAGATCTCGTCCACGGTGTCCAGGCCGCCCTCGGCCGGGTGCCGGGCGCCGCCGCGCAACCGGTGGAACACCCCGCCCAGCACCGCGTCCGACCGTTCGTCGCGGCGGCTCACCGGATAGGCGAAGCAGGCGGCCTCGAACCCGTGCGCGCGCAGCGCCGCCAGGCACGGGGTGACGTCCTCGGCCAGGTAGCCGTCGCCGCCGAGGGCCGCGATCCGGTCGGGCGCCCACAGGTGCCGGTAGCCGTGCGCCCCCACGGTGTGCCCGTCGTCCGCCAGCTCGCGCAGCCGTCTCCATCCGTCGTCGTCGATCCGGTACGGCTCGCTGACGAAGAACGTCACCCGCGCGCCGAACTCCCTGAACAGGCCGCGCATCGCGCTCCACTCGGGGACGAAGAAGTCGTCGAAGGTCATCACCAGGATGCCGCTCATGGCGGTGATCGTAACGTGTTAACGCGTCAACTTGAAGGCGTACAGGTCACCCGTACGCGTCCGTTGACGGGAGGTGGTCCGGATCTCTAGTCTCCACTTAATCCGGGGTATGGATTTAGTCGCCGTTCGCGAAGGAGAACCCGTGACCGCAGCCGATCCGCCCGACGTTCCTCGTGCCCTCTCCCGCCGTGCCGTCCTCGCGGGCGCGGGTCTCGGCGCGGCCGCCGCCGTACTCGGGCTCCCCGGGCCGGCGAACGCCGCCGTGACCCCCGTGCCGCTGGGGGCGCTGCTCGGGACGAACCACGCCGGCACCGCCGGTCCCGGGATCGGCGCCCTGGCGGGCATGTCATGGGATCGCGCCGACGTCCTCTGGGCCGCCGTCGAACCCACCCAGGGGACGTACGACGACAGCGCCGTCCACGCCTTCGGCGCCCGGTTCGCCGCCGCCGCGGCCAACGGCGTGACCCTGCTCCCGGTGCTGGCCTACTCCGCCCCGTGGGCCGCCCGGACGACCGCGTACGGCTGGACGCACTGGGACGTGCGGTACGAGGTCGGCGCCGCCCAGGCCGCCGTCGGCTCGGGCTGGCAGCGCCGGGTGACCCGGACCCGGATCAGCACCGGTGAAGTCCTCCAGGACGAGGTCGTCGTCCTGCCCAAGGACAGGACGCCGCCGGCGGACCCGGCGAGGTGGAGCGCGTTCGTCGACCACGTCGTGGGGATCCTGCGCGGCACGTACGGGGTCGAGTACTTCCAGGTGTGGAACGAGGCGTACTGGTCGGCGGGGTTCTGGTACGGCAGCCCGTACGAGTACGTCGACCAGATCCACAAGCCCGCGTCCACGGTGATCCGCGGCCACGGCGGCAAGGTCGTCTACGGCGGCTGGCCCTCGGTGGCGGCGATCGCCCGCTTCACCGCCCTGCTGACCGAGACAGGCGCCTGGTCCAGCATCGACGTGCTCGACGTGCACTACTACAAGCCGTCCGACCTGGAGTCGCTGCGGGTCGCGTGCGTCGCCGCGCTGGGGACGTCGCTGCCGATCTGGCAGACCGAGATCGGCTACTCGACCAGCCCGGCAGCGGCCGCCCTGGTGTACCCGGGACTGCTGCACTGGGCGATCACCCGCGGCCTCGCGCAGCGGCCGGACGGCTTCAAGCTGCTCTGGTACGCCTGGCAGGCGCCCGCCTCGGCGTCCGCGGCCGACGCCGGCCGCTACCTGCGCAAAGCCGACGGGACGCCGACCTCCCACGGCGTCTGCCTCGGCATCGTCGCCGACCTCTTCGACGGCGTGGTGCCCGAGACCTACGACACCCACACCAACGACGCCGGGCTGACGACGGCCCGGGACTGGGCCTCCGGTTCCGTCGAAGGGTTCCTGGTCGGCGGCAGCAAGATCGTCATCGCCGTCCACACCCCGGCAGGCTGGGCGGGCACGCACGTGACCTTCACCCTGGCGTCGCCGCCGCCCACGGCCGTCGCGGCCCGCGTGGACCTGACCGGTCAGCGCACGCCGCTGGCCCTCACCGGCGGCACGGTCACCGTCCCGCTGGCTGACGCGCCGGGGTCGGCCGCCGCCTCCCACAACGCCGCTTCCAGCATCCGCACCTGCTATCTAGAGGTCTCCTCGTGACAATCTCCCGCCGTACCTTCCTGCGCGGCGTCGGCGTCTCCGCCACCGCCGCCGTGCTCCCCGCCGTCACCGCCCAGTGGGCGGCCGCCGATCCGCGCTCCGCCCTGCTGACCCGCGAACAGCTGACGGCGCTGCTCGGACGGGGCGCGCACCTCCCGCTCGTGAGACTCGCCGCGGCGGGGGACCTCGGCGGCGCGTTCGGCGCCCACCTGCCGAGCCGCGACGGCCAGGTGTCCGTCACGGGCTGGGCCGGCGCGGACGACCTGTCGGCCGACCTCGTGCTCGGCTACGACGCCGAACGGCTGTACGTCGCCGCGACGGTGACCGACGACGTCCACCACCCGATCGGCGGCACCAACCAGTGGCAGGGCGACGGGCTCCAGATCGCCTTCGGCGACAGCGGCGGCGGATACGGCCCGGAGTACGGCCTCGCGCTGCTCGACGGCGGCCCCGAGGTCTACCGGTTCAGCGACGGCCCGGTCACCTCGCCGGTCGGCGACGTCACCCTGACCGCCCGGCGAGAGGGGACGAAGACGCACTACCTGGCGGCGTTCCCGTGGGCCTCGACCGGCGTCGACGCTCCGGCTCCGGGCGGCTCGGTGCTGTTCAACGCGATCGTCAACGACAACGACGGCGCGAACCGGCGGGGCTGGATCCAGTGGCGTCCCGGCATCGCCACCGGCAAGTCCGCGCAGGAGTTCGTCCGGCTGGCGGCCCTGCCCGAGTCGGGCGCGTGCCAGGCGTGGATCACCCTCGACGAGGACGAGGTCGAGGCGGGGTCCACGATCGAGGCGTCGATCTTCGTCCTGAACTGGGACGACGCCGACCGCCGCGTCGAGGTGACCGGCCCGGACGGCGCCGCGACGCCCGCGACGATCCCGGCTCGCACCACCCTGCGGCTCACGATCCCCATCACCGCGACGACCGCGGGCGAGCTCGCGATCACCGCCTCGGTGAAGGACCTGACCGGCGGCGCCACCACCGATCTGGCGGTGACCGGCCGGGTGACGATGTCGGCGGAGGCGATCGCGCGGGACCTCGCCGAGCTCGCCGCCTCCGTCAGGACGGCCGGGGACCTGCTGGCACAGTGCGCGGACCGGGGGATCCCCACCCACTACGAACGCGTCGACGCGACCACCTTGGAGAAGTTCACCGGCTACACCCGCGACGACGTCACGGCAGGTCAAAGGTGGCGCGCCACCTACAACACGGTCACCATGACGGTGATGGCCGACCACCTCCTCACCCGCCTGCGCGCCCTGGCCGCCGGGAAGGCGGAGGGGACGCGGGTGCCGCGCTACGTCACCGGGCCGATCGGCCGCGAGGACTGGATGTTCACCGGCACGGTCTCCGACGGCACGACGACCAGGAAGGGCCGCCCGGTCGTGTTCAGCGGCCCGATGGGATGGGCCGAGGTGGTCGCCGACATCCCCAGGCTGGCCGATCTGGGCTTCAACGCCTGCGCCCTGGAGATGGGGCCGCAGAGCGCGATCGTCCCGCCGGACGCGATCCCGGGCTGGGGCACGACGGGCGTCGGCGACGCGGCGGTGACCTTCGCCCGCGACGCGTCGGTCTCGCACGGCTCCGCCGCGTCCCTGCGCGTGTCGTTCGCCGGTCCGAGGAGGCCGAACAACTACCGCCAGTTCTCCCAGTTGCTGACCGTGGAGCCGGGGGCCGCCTACCGGGTCCGCGCGTGGATCAAGGGGCAGGACGTCACCCTTCGCGCGGTGTCGATCCCCACCGCCACCTGGACCACCCGCTACTACCCGCCGGAGGGCTCCTACGACTGGCAGCCGGTCGAGTTCACCCTCACCCCCGGCAACGTGTCGTCCTACCGCTTCTCGATCATCTGCGAGGGCCAGGTCGGGGCGCTGTGGATCGACGACCTGACCATCACGCGCGCCGACGGGACGGGGCCGGAGAACATCGCGGGCAACGGCGGGTTCGACGAAGCCGTGACGGTCGCGGCGAGCGGCGAGTACGCGGTGTCGCCGTACGAGATCGACCGCGGCCCGGTGCGCTGGCTCGCGGCGGCGGCCGAGGCGGACGTCGCCCTGAGCCTGCTGCTGGCGCCGCAGTACTTCCCGGCCTTCCTGACGGCCAGGCACCCCGACCTCAAGCTGGCCGAAGGGTACGACGTCCACCACCCGCTGGCACGGGAGGTGATCGAGGCGTTCCTGCGTGCGATCATCCCCAGGATCGCGAAGTCGCCCGCGCTGCACAGCCTGATCCTCAGCAACGAGCCCCGCTACGTCGACACGGCGAGCCCGTCGACCAGGCGCGGCTGGGCGCGCTTCCTCACCGCGGAGTACCGCGACATCGCCGCGCTCAACAAGGTGTACGGCACCGCGCACCGGACCTTCGACGAGGTGCCCGTCCCCGGCGTGCGGGTGGTCGAGCCGACCGTGCCCTGCCACGACTGGATCACCTTCAACACCAGGGCGTTCGCCTCGTGGCACGCGTGGATGGCCGAGGTGGTCCACGACCTCGCCCCGGACGTCCCGGTGCACTCCAAGATGGTGGGCAGCACCCTGAAGGACCGCAACTACCTGCTGTGGGGCCCCGATCCCGAGCAGTGGGCCACCTTCTCCCAGCTCTCGGGCAACGACGCGTCGAACTACCCGGGACAGGGCGTCGACGGCTTCCTGGGCAAGTTCGCGTTCTACGACCTCCAGGCCGGCATCACGCGGACCCCGGTGTTCGACTCCGAGGACCACGTGATCCCCGACCGCAGCACGTCGTACTCGAAGGTGGAGGCGGCCCACGTCGCGGCGGACCTGTGGCAGGGCGCCCTGCACGGCCGTTCCGCCACCGCCTTCTGGGTGTGGGCGCGGACCACCGAGGCGGCGTCCACGCTGGCGGGCAGCATGCTGCACCGGCCGGACGTGATCGCCGCGGCCGGCCGGACCAGCCTGGACCTGAACCGGTTCGCCGCCGAGGTGGCCCTGCTGCAGGGCGCCGGGGCCGGTGTCGGCATCCTGTACTCGCGCACCTCGTCGGTGTACTCCGCGCGGCACCTGGCCGCGGTGCGCGAGGTGTACAAGGCCCTGACGATGAACGGCGTCCCCGTGCACTTCGTCACCGAGTCCGGCCTGTCCGGGCGGCAGGCCACCGAAGGGGTGAAGATGGTGATCGCACCCGGGGTGACGCATCTGCCGTCCGCCTGCCTGCGGGGGCTGCGGGACCTGGCCGGCAAGGCCCGGCTCGTCGTCGCGGGCGCCGACGCCCTGACGCGCGACGAGCGGAACCAGGCCCTTCCGGCCGGTGAGCGCGCGCAGGTGCTCAGGAAGGCGACCGTCCTGCCGGCCGACGGCCCGGCCGGCCTCGGGGCCGCCGCGCTCGGCCTGGCGCGGCGGAGCCGGCTCGACGTGGTGACGCTGGAGCGTACGTCCGGCGGCACGCCCGCGGACGTCGAGTGGCGGCCGGTGCACGACGGCAGGCGCTGGCTGGTCGGCGTGACGAACTACGGCAAGCGCACGGAAGTGGTGACGATCAGGCTCCACGGCCGCGGGCCGCTCGAACTCCAGGACCTGCTCACCGGCGAACGACTCGACCGGTCGAGGACGGAGCTGGCCCCGCTGACGCCGCGCCTCCTGACGCTCCGGTAAATGCCGTTTTTATTCCAACCAGCGGACTAAAGGAAACCCAACGTGTTGTGGACCGTGAAGTCGCCCGAGGGCGCGGTCGAGCTCGACGTCTCACTGGACGACCGGGGCCGGCTCTTCTACGACGTGCGACGGCGCGGCGTCGTACTCCTCCGGCGCTCCAGGCTCGGCGTCGAGCGGCAGGACGCGTCGTTCCACGATGGGCTCACGCCGGTCGCCGAACCCGTGGCCGAGGTCCGGGACGACGGTCACACCGCGGCACACGGCAAGCGCGCCGTGCTGCGCGAGCGGTTCACGGCGGCCACGCTGTCGCTGCGTGGACGCAACGGCGCGCGTCTCGATCTCGACCTCCGCGTCCTGGACGACGCCGTCGCGTTCCGCTACCGCTTCCCCGAGGGCTCCGGCACGGCCACGGTCACCAGGGAGCTGACGACCTTCGCGTTCGCGGCGGAAGGGCGGGCCTGGGCGCAGCCGACCTCGCCCTCCGACGGTGGCGGACCCGCCCACGAGAACCTCTACACCAACGGCGTGCCCATCGGCACCCCGACCGGCGCGCGCTCGTACGACCTGCCGGCCACGTTCGAGGTGAACGGGCAGTGGCTGCTCGTCTCCGAGGCCGGGCTCGACGAGACCTTCCACGGCACCCGGCTGGCCCCCGTCCCGGCCGACCGGGAGTACGGCGTGCTGGGCCCCGACCCGGACGAGGGCCTCGGGCACGGCGACGTCCTGGCCACGTCGGCGCTGCCGTGGACGCTCCCGTGGCGGTTCGTCGCGATCGCGGACACTGCGGCCGAGCTGGTCGAGTCCACGACCGTGTGGCACCTGGCCGAGACCTCCACGATCACCGACACCTCGTGGGTCAGGCCGGGACGCGTCTCGTGGAGCTGGTGGTCGGAGAACGGCAGCCCGCGCGACCTGGCCGCGCTGCGGCGCTTCGTGGACCTCGCGGGCGAGATGGGCTGGGAGTACTCGCTCGTCGACGCGAACTGGACGGTCCACGCGGAGCAGGAGATCCGCGACCTGGTCCGCTACGCCGCAGAACGGGACGTGCGCCTGTTCCTCTGGTACAACTCCGCCGGGCCGAACAACGACTCGACCGAGGGGCCGCGCGACCTCATGCACCTGGCCGAGGCGCGGCGGGCGGAACTGGCCAGGATCGCGGACTGGGGGATCGCCGGGATCAAGGTCGACTTCTTCCACTCCGACAAGCAGGCCGGGATCGCGCACTACCTCGGCATCCTGCGGGACGCGGCCGAGGCCAGGCTGATGGTCAACTTCCATGGCAGCACCGTCCCGCGCGGCTGGGAGCGGACGTGGCCGCACCTGATGACGATGGAGGCCGTACGCGGGGCCGAGTGGTACCTGTTCGGGCCGACGTTCGCGGAGGAGGCCGTGTGGCACAACACCGTGCTCCCGTTCACCCGCAACGTGATCGGCCCGATGGACTACACGCCGGTCACCTTCGGCGACGCGCTGAGGCCCCGCAGGACCACGGCGGCCCACGAGCTGGCGCTCGCGGTGGTCTACGAGTCGGGGCTGCTGCACTTCGCGGACTCGCCCGAGTCCTACCGGGCGCAGCCGGCGGAGGTGCGCGAGGTGCTGCGGGCCGTGCCGGCCGCCTGGGACGACACGGTCGGGCTGGCGGGGGAGCCGGGCGACCATGTCGTGCTGGCCCGCCGTACGGGAGGGACCTGGTGGCTGGCGGGCGTCAACGGCCCGGTCGCGCGGCCGGCGGCCACCCTCGGCCTCGGGCGCCTCGGGCCGCTGAGCGGCACCTGGCGCCTGGTCGGCGACGGCGCGGACCGCGACGCGGTGGCGGTCTCCGACGTCGCGGCGGGCGAGGCGTTCCAGGTGCCCGCCATGCCCCCGGGCGGCGGCTTCGTCGCCCGCCTGCTCCCGCGGTAGGGGCTACGGGCGGGCCGAGAAGCGTTCGTCGAGGATCAGGCAGGCGGCGCCGATCGCGGCCACGTCGGCGCCCAGCGCGGTGCCCACGACGCCGAGGTCGTGGATCTCGCGCATCACGAACCGCTCGGCCACCGCCGACCGGAGCAGCGGCAGGTAGTGGTGTGCGGCCGGAGCCCAGGCGGGCCCGCCGCACACCACGAGCTCGGTGTCGAGCAGGTTGCCGATGGTGAGGATCGCGCGGGCGAGCCGCCGCCCGGACCGGCGCAGGATCTCCACGGCCCGCGCGTCGCCGTCGTCGGCCGCCCGGCACAGCGCGCCGAGCCGCCTGACCGCCTGGACGAGCTGCCCGTCCTCCGGCGTGGCGGGCAGGACGCCCGCCGCGACGGCCTCCTGGATGAGGAACAGCGGCGAGCAGGCGGTGCCCAGGCAGCCGCGCTGCCCGCACTCGCAGGGCGGCCCGTCGGCGTCGACGATCAGGTGTCCGATGTCGCCGGCGTTGCTGGACCGGCCGCGTACGACGATGTCGCCGCTGACCAGCCCCACCCCGACGCCGGTGCCCAGGTAGAGGAAGGCGAAGTCGCTGTTGCCCGTCGCGCCGCCGGCCCAGCGTTCGGCCACCGCGGCTGCGGTGACGTCCTTGTCGAGCACGATGGGCAGCCCGGTGGCCCGGTGCAGCCGGTCGACGAGCTCGACGCGGTGCCAGCCGGGCAGGTGGGGCGGGTCGACCATGGCCCCGCCCGCGATGTCCAGGGGGCCGGGCGCCGCGATGCCGAGGCCGAGCACCCGCTCGCGCTCGACGCCGGATCCGGCGAGCAGGACGTCGAGGGCCGAGGCCATGCCGGTCATGATGGCGTCGGCGTCCTGGGGGCTGGAGGTCTGCCTGCTGAAGTGGGCCACGAGGTTGCCGCCGAGGTCGAGCAGCACGTACGTGATCGTGGCCGGGTCGATGTGCACGCCGAGCGCGTAGCGGCTGGCGGGCACCAGCTCAAGGGTGCGGCGGGGCCGGCCGAACCCGGTCGTGGACGTGCCGGTCTCCGCGATGAGCCCCTGGTCGAGCAGCCGCTGGCAGACGTCCGACACGGTCTGCGCGGCGAGGCCCGTCTCGACGACCAGCTCCGCCCGCGAGCTCCCGGTCCGCGCGCGCCTGATCGCGTCGAGGACGACGGAGTCGTTGAAGTCCGCGACGTGTTCGAGGTTGGAGCCGCGCCGGAGCCCGGAGGAGCGGCCGGGCGGCCCGCCCTCGCGCCTGGCTGCCTTCCCGACCGTGGTCGACTCCCGCCTGGCTGCTGCCACTGATCCCCGTTCCCCTCGCTGTCGTCGCGCTCTGCGCCTACCTTAGCCAACCCGTCGTTGACTTATTCAAGACGTCGGAAATATTGTAGATCCGCTTTGCTTGATTCGACCCCAGAAAGTCGGCATCCATGATGCAGCTCGCACACGCCGCCGATGTCACCGTGGTCGGCGGCGGCCTGGCCGGAGTCACGGCCGCGGTGAGCGCCGCGCGCAACGGCGCGAAGGTGGCCCTGATCAACAACAGGGGAGTGCTGGGCGGCAACTCCAGCAGCGAGATCCGGGTGTGGGTGGTGGGCGCCACCGCGCACGGCGCGCAGAAGTTCGCCCGCGAGACCGGCCTGATGGGCGAGCTGTTCGCGGAGAACCAGTGGCGCAACCCGGAGGGCAACCCGATCCTTTGGGACCACGTCGTCCTCGACCTGGTACGCGCCGAGCCGAACATCACCCTCTTCCTCAACACCGAGGTCCGCGAGGTCGAGGCCGACGGCGAAGAGCATGACCGGGTGATCCGCTCGGTCACCGGCTGGCAGTCCGGCTCCGAGAAGCTGATCACGTTCGAGTCGCCGATCTTCCTCGACTGCACCGGCGACGGCCTGGTGGGCCTGCTCGCCGGCGCCAGGTTCGCCACCGGCAGGGAGGACCGCGGCGCGTACGGCGAGGAGTGGGCCCCCGAGGTGGCCGACGACGACATGCTCGGCAGCACGATCCTCTTCTACACCAAGGACACCGGCCACCCGGTCCGTTTCGTCCCGCCGGGCATCACCAAGGACATCGAGGCGTTCGACCTGCCGCTGCGCCGCCACATCGACCCCGGCATGAACGGCTGCGACTACTGGTGGATCGAGTGGGGCGGCGAGCTCGACGCGGTCGCCGACAACGAGCGCATCCGGGACGAGCTGTGGGGCATCGTCTTCGGCATCTGGGACCACATCAAGAACTCCGGCCGCTTCGAGGCCGACAACCTGACGCTGGAGTGGGTGGGCAGCCTGCCGGGCAAGCGCGAGTACCGCCGCTTCCTCGGCGACCACGTCCTGACCCAGCAGGACATCACCGGCCAGACCCGCTTCCCCGACGCGGTCGGCTTCGGCGGCTGGTCCATCGACCTGCACCCGCCCGGCGGTATCTACGCCGACGACAGCCCCTCCAAGCACCTGTTCGGCCCCGGCCTGTACGACATCCCGTTCCGCTGCCTGTACTCCGCCAACGTGCGCAACCTGCTGCTGGCCGGCCGCGACATCTCCGCCAGCCACGTCGCCTTCGGCAGCACCCGGGTGATGGCCACCTGCGCCGTCGTGGGAGAGGCCGCGGGCGCGGGGGCCGCGCTCGCCGTACGCAGGGGCGTGACGCCGCGCGAGATCACCGCCTCGCACATGGACGAGTTGCAGTCGATGCTCCTGCGGCAGGACGCCTCCCTGCTGGGCGTGCCCTGGCAGGACCCGTCCGACCTGGCGCTCAAGGCCGTGGTGACGGCGTCGTCCACGCTCACCCGCCTGGCGGGCGGCGCAGACGGCGAGCCGGAACCGTTCCCGATCGGCGAGGCCGACTTCGGGCTGCTGCTGCCCGCCGACCCGCGGATCGACGTCGTGCGGATCGGCGTCGACGCCGCCCGCGCCACCACCGCGACGGTCGAGCTGTGGGGCACGGGCGGCGGGCTGAACCACATCCCCGTGGAACCGCTCGCCCGGCGCGAGGTCCCGGTCGAGGCCGGGCGCGGCCTGCTGGAGGCCCGCTTCGACGACGTGCCCCCCGGCGGGGGCGAGGTGGTCGTGGTCGTCCGGCGGAACGCCGACCTCGCCGTCCTGGCCGGCGCGGGCCGCCCGCCGTACGGCGTCCTCGGGCTGCTCAGCAGGGAACCGGCGCTCGACACCGGCAAGCCGCAGAGCAACGCGTGGTCGGCCTTCGAGCTGCGCAGGCGCACGCCGCGGTTCGAGGTCGAACCCGCGACCGCCGCCTACCGGCCCGAGCAGGTCGCGGGCGGGCCGGCCAGGCCGTACGACGGGCCCAACCTGTGGGTCTCCGAAGGCGGCGGCGAGCAGCACGTCGAGCTGCGCTGGAGCGAGGAGCGGACGATCGGCCGGGTGGAGCTGATCTTCAACGACGACGTCGACGAGGACCTGATCAACCTGCATCACCACCGTACGCCGTACCTCGTGCCGCCGGAGCTGGTGAAGGACTACCGGATCGAGGTGGAGCGCACGGGCGGCCGGGAGACGGCCTTGTCCGTCACCGGCAACCGGATGCGGCGCCGGGTCCACGTGCTTGACCCCGCCACGCGGGCGGGCGCCCTGCGGGTCGTCGTCACGGCGACCAACGGCGACGAACGAACCATGATCGTCGCCGTGCGGGTCTTCGAAACCTGACTTTGGAGAGAGTGCATCGTGCATGACAACCGTTTGATCGTCGAGGGACGGCTGGAGCGTTTCGTCCAGCAGTTCCTGCCCGGCGCCCTCTACCGGGAACGGCGGCCCCTCGCCGTCGAGGCGTGGAACGTGCCGGGCGAGCCGGTGCCCGCACCGGTGGCGTTCGCGGCCGGCTACCAGCCGGTCACGCTGCCGCACCCCTGGGGCGACCCATGGGGCACGACCTGGTTCCACGTGACCGGCCGCGTGCCGGAGGAGATTCCCCCGGGCACCCGGCTGGAGCTCGTCGTCGACCTGGGCTTCTCCGGGCCGCGTCCCGGGTTCCAGGCCGAGGGGCTCGCGTACCTGCCCGACGGCACGCTCATCAAGGCCGTGGCGCCGCGCAGCTCCCACCTGCCGTGGGACCCGGCCCGGCCGTCCATCGACCTGTACGTGGAGGCGGCGGCGAACCCGGAGCTCGCCGGCGAGAACACCTACGAGCCGACGCCGCTGGGCGACCGGGCGACGGCGGGCAGCGGGCCGCTCTACACGGCCAGGGCGTTCGACGTGGCGCTGCTGGACGTCGGGGTGTGGGAGCTGGCGCAGGACATCTGGACGCTGGACGGGCTGATGCGCGAGCTGAGCCCGGACTCGGCGCGCCGCTGGGAGATCCTGCGGGCGCTGGAGCGGATGCTCGACGCCGTCGACCCCGCCGCCGTCTCGGCGACCGCGGCGGCCGGACGCGCGGCGCTGGCCGGGGTGCTGGCCAGCCCGGCCGCGGCCAGCAGCCACCGGATCGTCGCCGTCGGGCACGCCCACATCGACTCGGCCTGGCTGTGGCCGGTGCGCGAGACGATCCGCAAGTGCGCGCGCACGTTCGCCAGCGCGGTGACGCTCATGGACGAGCACCCCGAGTACCGCTTCGCCTGCTCCTCCGCCCAGCAGCTGGCCTGGGTGAAGCAGTATTATCCAGCGCTGTTCGAGCGCATCAGGAAGAAGGTGGCCGCCGGGCAGTTCATCCCGGTCGGCGGCATGTGGGTCGAACCCGACATCAACATGCCCGGCGGCGAGTCGCTGGCCCGCCAGTTCCTGTACGGCAAGCAGTTCTTCCTGAAGGAGTTCGGCGTGGACACGCTGGAGGCGTGGGTGCCGGACACCTTCGGCTACTCGGCCGCGCTGCCGCAGATCATCGCCGCCTCCGGCAGCCGCTGGTTCCTCACCCAGAAGATCTCCTGGAACCAGGTCAACCAGATCCCGCACAGCACCTTCCTGTGGGAGGGCATCGACGGCACCCGGATCTTCACCCACTTCCCGCCCGCCGACACCTACATCTCCGAGCTGTCCGGCGCCGAGCTCGCCCACGCCGCGCGCAGCTACAAGGAGAAGGGCGTGGCCGGAACCTCGCTCGTGCCGTTCGGCTGGGGTGACGGCGGCGGCGGCCCGACCCGCGAGATGCTCGCCGCCGCCGAGCGGCTCGGGTCACTGGAAGGCTCGCCGGTGGTGACGATCGACTCGCCCCAGGCCTTCTTCGAACGCGCCGAGGCCGAGTACGAGAGCCCGCCGGTGTGGTCGGGCGAGCTCTACCTCGAACTGCACCGCGGGACCCTGACCAGCCAGCACCTGACCAAGCAGGGCAACCGCCGCAACGAGCACCTGCTGCGCGAGGCCGAGCTGTGGGCCGCGACCGCCGCCGTCCGCGAGGGGGCCGCCTACCCCTACGACGAGCTGACCGGCAGCTGGCACACCGTGCTGCTGCAGCAGTTCCACGACGTGCTGCCCGGCACCTCGATCGCCTGGGTGCACGACGAGGTCGAGCAGAACGACGCCCGCCTGCGGGAGAGCCTGGGCCGCGTCATCGACGAGAGCGTACGCACCCTCGTCGGCGAAGGCGACCTGGAGCTCGCCACGGACGGGCTCGGCATCCGGGAGCCCGCCGCGCACCCGGCGGACGTCTCCCTCACCGAGGAGGACGCCGGATTCGTGCTCGACAACGGGCTCGTCCGGGCCGTGATCGACCGCCGGGGCCACCTGGTGTCGCTGCGCGACGCCGCGACCGGCCGCGAGGCGATCGCGCCGGGAGCGGCGGGCCACCGGCTGGTGCTGCACCGCGACATCCCCAACGAGTGGGACGCCTGGGACATCGACGAGCACTACCGCCGCGTCTCCCGCGACGTCGACGAGGTCGAGAGCCTGGAGACCGGCGACGGGGAGGTCGTCGTCACCCGCCGCTTCGGCGACTCGACGATCAGGCAGACGCTGCGGCTGCGCCCCGGATCGGCCGCGCTCGACCTGGCCTGCGAGGTCGACTGGCACGAGCGCCACGCGCTGCTCAAGCTCGTCTTCCCGCTGGACGTGCACGCCGACAGGTTCGCCGCCGAGACCCAGTTCGGCCACGTGTACCGGCCCACGCACACCAACACCTCCTGGGACGCCGCCCGCTTCGAGGTGTGCGCGCACCGCTGGATCCACGTCGGCGAGCCCGGGTACGGCGTGGCCATCGCCAACGAGTCGACGTACGGCCACGACGTGGTGCGGCACACCCGCCAGGACGGCGGCACGACCACGACGGTCGGCCTGTCCATGCTGCGCGGGCCGATGTTCCCCGATCCCGGATCCGACCTCGGCAGGCACACGCTCGCCTACTCCATCAGGCCGAACGCCGGCATCCGCGAGGCCGTCGCCGAGGGGTACCGCGCGAACGTGCCGGCGCGTGCCGTGCGCGGGGCGCGGGAGGTCGAGCCGCTGGTACGGGTCTCGCACCCGGCCGTGATGGTGGAGGCGGTCAAGCTCGCCGAGGACCGCAGCGGCGACGTGATCGTCCGCCTGTACGAGTCGGAGGGGACCAGGGCGTCCGTGCGCGTCGAGTGCGTCGGGGACGCGCGCTTCGTGGACCTGATCGAACGCGACGTCGAGCCGCCCGCGGGCGCCGAGTTCGAGCCGGGGGCCGTGTCGCTGACGCTGCGCCCGTTCCAGCTCGTCACCCTGCGCTTCACAGCAGCTGGTCGATGAACTCCAGGAGGGTGGCGAGGTCGGGGGCGGCCTGACCGCCCGCGGTCGTGCGGCCGACGACGAGCTTCGGCGCGAAGTCGGCCGCCGTGCCGGGCGCGATCAGGTGTCGCGCCGCCGCGTCGCCGAGCGCGGGCAGGTTGGGGTCGATGGTCGTCAGGAACCCCGACCTGCGCTGCGGCGGGTCCATGGAGAAGTGGTCGTGGCCGACCAGCGCGACGTCCTCGGGGATCCGCAGGCCGTGGGCGCGCAGGCCGACGTAGGCGCCGTAGGCGATGAAGTCGTTGGCGCAGAAGATGGCGTCGACGTCGGTGCCCGCCTCGATCAGCCGGTTGACGGCCTGGAGGCCCCACGCCTTGGACCAGTCGCCGAAGATCGGCTCGACCGGGTGCCCGGCGGCGGCGAGGGTCTCGACGAACCCGCGTGTGCGCAGCTCGGCGCCCCTCTCGCTGCCCTCCCCGATGTGCGCGATCCTCGTCCTGCCGAGTGACAGCAGGTGCTCGGCGGCCAGCCGCCCCGCGCCGTGGTCGTCGGGCAGGAACGAGACGTCGGCCGGGTCGTCGGACTCGCAGAAGGCGTAGGCGACGGGGCAGGACAGCCGGTCGGAGACGGACGGGTAGAGGCCCGACGGCCCGGACCCGATGACCAGCACGGCGTCGACGTGGCGGGCCTCCAGCGCCCGGACGAACTGGGAGCGCCGCTGGTCGCTCTCGGCGGCGTCGCACACGAGCGTGGCCAGCCCGGCCGCGGCCAGCCTGCGCTCGGCGCCGCGCAGCACCATGCTGCTGAAGATCTCCGAGGCGTCCTCGATGATGATCCCGACCAGCTCGCTCCGCCCTCTGGCGAAGGACTTGGCCAGGGCGTTGGGCCGGAAGTCGAGGCGTTCGACGGCGTCGTGGATGCGCCTGCGGGTCTCCTCGGAGGCGCGTCCGGTGTTGTTGAGCACCTTCGACACCAGCGACACCGAGACCCCGGCGGCAGCGGCGACGTCCGCGAGGGTTGTGGCCTTGCGCGCCATCAGTTCCTTCCCTCCCGGTGACAACAGGTTACTTCCACGTTTCTCCGGACTCTTGACAAAGTACCAGGATCAGCAAGACCATGGCGATGGTCAACCGGTTGACCATCGCCATGAAATCCGCCGGCACGCCACTGCTGCCCGCGTGAGCCCCCAGCGGTCACGACACCGCCCGAGCTCGATCGCCACCATGCCCGCAAAGAGGGATTCGTCATGCTGCATCACAAGAACTGGCGGCTCGCCGGTATCGCGATGACCGGAATCATAGCTCTCACCGCCTGTTCGTCCGGACGTCCCGAGGCCGGGGCGGACCCGGACGCCAAGGTGACGATCCACGTCGGCAACATGCCCACCAAGGACAACGCCGACAATCTCGCCCTGTTCAACAAGCAGGTCGCGGCCTTCCAGAAGCTCCACCCGAACATCACCGTGGTGGGCGAGGAGACCAAGTTCGACCCGCAGACGTTCGCCGCCCTCGTCGCCGGCGGCTCGATGCCCACCACGATGCAGGTGCCGTACACCAACATCCAGCAGCTCGCGCTCAACGGCCAGGTACGCGACATCACCGACCTCGTCAAGGGCGACGCGGTGCTCTCCAAGCTCAACCCGGCCGTCGCCAAGCAGACGCAGAACGCGGAAGGCCACACCTTCGGCGTCGTCTCGGCGGCGTACACGATGGCCTTCATCTACAACAGGGCGCTGTACGAGAAGGCGGGCCTCGACCCCGACGCCCCGCCGAAGACCTGGGACGAGGTGCGCGCCAACGCCAGGGCGATCGGCAGGTCGAGCGACGCGGCCGGCTTCACGATCGCGACCACGACCAACTCCGGCGGCTGGATCCTCACCACGATGGCCTACGCCAACGGCAGCGCCATCCAGCGGCGCGAGGGCGACACCGTCACATCCACGATCGACGCGGTCGGCGTGAAGGACGCGCTGACCCTCCTGCACGACGTCCGGTGGACCGACCAGGCGGCGGGCAAGAACTTCCTGCTGAGCCAGGACGACATGCGCAACTCCATCGCCGCCGGCCGGATCGGGCAGACCGTCCTCGGCGCCGACCTCTACCGCGACCTCGTCGGCAACCGCGACATGCCCGGCGACGACCTGGGCATCGCGCCGCTCCCGCAGTCGGCCACCGGCATCGGCACGCTGGGCGGCGGCGACATCGCCGTCGTCAGCCCCAAGGCCGCCCCGAGTGAGGCGGCCGCCGCGCTGGAGTGGGTGAAGTTCCGGTACCTGAACCGCTTCCTCGACCAGCGGGCCGCGGTTGAATGGGCCGAGACGTCCAAGGCGGGCGGCCTGCCCGTGGGCGCGCCCGAGGTGCCGCTGTTCTCGCCGGAGATCTACGACCGCTACCTGACCTGGGTCTCCGCCTACGTCAACGTCAAGCGGGACAACTACCGGGCCTACTTCGACAGCCTGGGCAAGCTGCCCATACTCGGCGAGCCGCCCGTGGCCGCGCAGGAGACGTACGCGCTTCTCGACGCCGTCACCCAGCAGGTCCTCACCAAGCAGGACGCCGACATCCCGGCGGCGCTCACCCAGGCCCGGACGGACGCGCAGGCGCTGATCGATGCCGCCGCTCAGTAGGTGGACCCAGCGCGGTGGCCTCGGCAAACTTCTGTTCACCGCGCCCATGCTCATCGTGTTCGGGCTGTTCTCGTGGTGGCCGATCCTGCGCAGCCTGGTCCTCAGCTTCCAGCGCACCAACCTGGTCACCGACCCGACCTGGGTCGGGCTGCGCAACTTCAGCAGGGTGCTCGCCGACCCGCTGCTGGCCACCGCGGCCTGGAACACCGTGTGGTTCACCGTGCTGGCCCTGGTCGTCGGCTTCCCCGTGCCGGTGCTGCTCGCCGTGTTCATCGGGGAGCTGCGCCGGACCAGGACGATCGCCAGCGTGCTCGTCTACGTGCCGATCATCATCCCGCCGGTCGTGGCGGTGCTGCTGTGGAAGCAGCTCTACGATCCGAGCGAGCACGGCCTGCTCAACACCGTGGCGGGCTGGGCCGGGCTGGGGCCCTTCCCCTGGCTGCAGAGCGCCGAGACGGCGATGCCCAGCATCGTCGTGCAGGCGACGTGGGCGGGCTTCGGCACGACGACGATCATCTACGTCGCCGCGCTGATGTCGGTGCCGCCCGAGCTCTACGAGGCGGCCGAGCTCGACGGCGCCGGGGTGCTGCGCCGGGTGTGGCACATCACGCTGCCGCAGTTGCGCCCGGTCATCCTGCTCATGCTGATCCTCCAGGTGATCGGCACGTTCCAGGTGTTCACCGAGCCCTACGTCATGACCGGCGGCGGGCCGGACAACAGCACGGTCACGCTGCTCATGCTGATCTTCAAGTACGCCTTCGTCGCCGGCGACTTCGGCAAGGCGACGGCCCTGAGCCTGATGCTCGCCGTCTTCCTCACCGCCCTGTCCGCGGTGTACCTGCGAGCCACGAGGGGGTGGAAGCGTTCATGAACGAGCGTGGCATCCTGTCCAGCGGCGAACGCCGCAGGCCGGCGACCCGCGTGGTGTTCACCGGGCTGATCGTGGCCGTGCTCGCCTGCCTCGCGGTCGTCGCGGCCGGGCCGATCCTCTGGCTGGCCAAGTCGGCGGTGTCGACCTCGCAGGACATCCTGCGCGACCCGTTCGGCTGGTGGCCGAGCGGGATCCGGTGGGACAACCTCGTCAGGGCGTGGAACGGCATGGACATCGGCCGGGCCCTGGCCAACACGGTCTGGATCGCGGCCGGCAACTGGTTCTTCGGCCTGCTGGTCGCGCTGACCGGCGGCTACTCCCTCGCCATCCTGCGGCCGAGGTACGCCGGGGTCGTCTCGGCCGCGGTGATGGCCACCCTGTTCATCCCGGGCGTCGTCTCCCTCGTGTCGCTGTACCTGACCGTGATCGACGTGCCGGGCGTCGGGGCCAACCTGATCGACAGCTACTGGGCCGTCTGGCTGCCCGCCGCCGCGCACGCCTTCAATGTGCTGCTGGTGAAGAACTTCTTCGCCGAGCTGCCGAAGGAGGTCTTCGAGGCGGCCAAGGTCGACGGGGCCAACTCCTTCGAGGTGTTCCGGCGCATCGTGCTGCCGATGTCGCGGCCGATCATCGCCGTCGTCTCGCTGCTCACGCTGGTGTCGGCCTGGAAGGAGTTCCTGTGGCCGCTCCTGGTGCTGCCCTCGCCCGATCTGCAGCCGCTGTCCGTCGTCCTCTACAAGATCTCGGCCACCGCGGAGACCAGCACGCTCGTCGCCGCCATGTTCATCGCGGTGATCCTCCCGCTGGTCTTCTTCCTGCTGTTCCAGAAGCAGTTCCTCCGGAGCGCCGGCCGAGCCGGCGCGGTCAAGGGGTGACCCGATGAAAACACTGTCCGCGCTCCTCCTCCTCGCCACCGCGTTAGCCGCCCCGAAACTCCCGTACTCCAACACCTTCGACCCGTGGGCCATCAGCAGGAGCGGCTCGGCCGAGGTCGCCTTCACCGCCACCGCCCAGGGCCACACCGGGTCCGCGGTACGCATCGTCAACCAGACTCCGAGCAGCCCGAACACCTACGGGCAGCTCGCCCAGACCGTGCCGGTCAAGCCGGGCACGCTCTACCGGTTCACCGCCTGGGTCGCCTCGGAGGGGCTGTCGAAGGCGGCCGCGCTGCAGGCGGTGCTGAGCCCGGACAGCAGCCGGCGCTTCAACTTCCCGATGGGCGCCTACGACTGGCGCCAGGTCTCCTGGACCTACACCACCCTGGCCACCCAGACCAGCTTCTCCCTGCGCATCATCTCCCAGGACGTGACCCCCGGCGTACGGCTGGACGACCTGACCATGACCGAGGACGGCACCGCGCAGAACCTGCTGGCCAACCCCGGCTTCGAGGAGCACTCCACCTACTTCGGGGTCATGAACGACTCCCTGCTCTTCGACCCCGGCCAGGCCGCGCTGGAACTGTTCACCGACGCCCGGGACCCGGCCCCCGCCCCCTGGACCGTCCAGGACGCCCGGGGGACGCAGGTCGCGAGCGGCACGGCCGCCTTCACCGGTGGGAACAGCGTGGTGAACCTCGCCTCGCTGCCCAACGGCTTCTACACCTTCACCTCGGGCACGCTGAGCACGAGCTTCGGCATCGTCCCGTCGATGCCCGCCGCCGCGGCCGACTCGCCGTTCGGGGTCGGGCTGCACGGCTACGAGCAGGAGCTCATCGACGGCATCGCGCGCATCGGCTACACCCACTCGCGCAATGACGTGGGCTGGTCCGCGGTCGAGAAGCAGGCGGGCGTCTACGCCTTCGACCGCTACGACGCCGGGTTCGCCGCGCTGGACGCCGCCGGGATCGAGCCGCTGCCGATCTCGGCCTACCGCAACCCGCTCTACGACGGCAACCGTACGCCGAGCTCGTCCGAGGGCCTGGCCGCCTACGGACGCTTCACGGCCGCCGTCAACCAGCACTTCGCGAGCTACACCCGGGCGACCGAGGTCTACAACGAGTTCAACATCAACTTCAACGACGGCCTGTGCGGCCGGACGCCCGCCTGCTACGCCCAGCTCCTCCAGGCGGCCGCCGCGGTCAAGCCGCAAGGAGCGCGGCTGGTGGGCCCGGCGATCTCCGGCGCCTCGGCCGACTACGTGCGCCAGGTGCTCGAACAGGGCGGCGCGGACGCGCTGGACGCGGTGTCCGTCCACCCCTACCGCCACCCCACGCCGCCCGAAGGCATGGACACGCAGATGGCGTCGCTGAGCCAGACCGTCGACGCCGCCGCCGGCCGCTCGCTCCCGCTGTGGCTCACCGAGTACGGCTGGCCGACCCACACCGCGGGCGGCACGACCGACGCCATGCAGGCCGACTACCTGGTCCGCTCGGCGGTGCTCTCCCTGGCCGGCGGCGCCGACCGCCTCTACTGGTACGACGCCCGCGACGACGGCACCGATCCGAACAACCAGGAGCACAACTTCGGCGTCTTCGAGGTCCGGCGGGCGACCGCCCGCTACGCCGCCGAGCCCAAGCCGGCCGCGGTCGCGCAGGCGGTGATGGCGGCCGAACTCGCCGGGCGCACGATCACCCAGCGGGACACGCTGGACGCGACCACGTACTCCTTCCCCTTCAGGAGCGCCGCGGGCGACCTCGTCCGCGTCATGTGGGCGTCGGACGGCCCGAGGACCGTGACGCTGCGGACCGCCCAGCCGCTCACCCTCACCGACCAGTACGGCGTGCCCGCCACCCTCACCCCGCACGCCGGAGCCATCCAGGTGACCCTGACCGAGCACCCGGTCTACGTCAGGGGCCAGGTCGACTCCCTCGTCCTCGACCCCGCGCCCGCGATCACACTGAGGACGTCGCCGACCGTCGCCGACGGCGAGGGCATCGAGGTGCGCGCGGTCGTCGACCGCACCGGCCGCAACTGCCGCGCCGTCCCCGCCAAGGTGACGATCACCCTGGACGGGCGGCGCCACGACGTCAAGGTCAAGGGGTGCGGCACCGCCGAGACCGTCTTCGACCTCCCCGCCCCCGCGGGCGGCAAGGCGAGCTGGGTCACCGGCTGGGCCGCGACCGGGCACGAGAAGGTGGCACGGCTGGCGACACCGACGATCAGGGTCACCACCCCCGTGGTCGCCGCCGTGGGGGTCGACCTCGTCCGCGACGGCGGCTACCGGGCGCGGGCGTCCGTCTCGCTGGCCAACACCTCCCGCAGGACCCCGGTGACCCTCGACGGCCTCACCTGGACCCTCGGCGAGCAGTCGGGCACGATCGCCGACACCACCATGCTGCAGCCCGGCGAGCAGGTCGCGCACACCATCCCGCTCCCGTCGCTGCGGGTGTGGGAGCAGGGCTACCTGGAGGTGTCCATCGGGCTGCGCGGCCGTGACGCCCTCTGGTTGCGGCAGTCCGTCGGCGCGGGACCCATCGAGCCCGACACCGCCACCACGGCCGCGCCGATCGACCTGGCGGCCGACGCGACCTGGTTCCGCTACACCGCCGACTGGGGCGGGGCCGCCGACCTCGGTGGTCCCGTGCGGATCACCCAGACCCCGACGGGGCTGCGCGTGCAGGCGACGGTCCAGGACGACGTGTTCACCCAGAAGAACCCGGCGGGCAACCTGTACAACGGCGACTCCATCCAGCTCTCCCTGTCGCCCGCGCTCCCCGGCGCCTCCACCGAACGCACCGAGATCGGCCTGGCGCTGACGCCCGACGGGCCGGCCGCCTACACCTTCGCCGCCTTCGGCATCGCGATCACCGGCCCGACCCCGACGGACCGGCTCGCGGTGACCCGGACGGGCAGCACCACGACCTACGACGTGGTGCTGCCCTGGCAGAGCCTGGGACTCAACGGCCCTCCGGCCGGGGTGTTCGCGCTGTCCTTGCTGGTCAACGACGACGACGGCCCCGGCAGGAAGGGCTATCTGGAGTGGTCGTCCGGCATCGGCCACAGCAAGGACACCGGGCGGCACTTCCCCGTACGACTCACCAGCGGGCTCCAGGGGTCGTCCGGCTCCTGAGGGCCGCCCCTTCCTCCGGGAGGGCCCGGGATGACGACGAGGTGATCGATCACTTCGTCGTCGCCCGGCGAACGGGCGACCGGCTAGGCTGTGACGCGCAGCGCGAGGAGAGGGGGCCCTTGGACGAGGCCGAGACGCCGCGCCTCACGATCCACGAGGTGGCCCGGCGCGCGGGCGTGTCGCACCAGACGGTCTCCCGATACTTCAGGAAGAACGAGACCCTGAGACCGGCGACCCGCGCCAAGATCGACCTGGTCGTCCAGGAGCTCAACTACCGGCCGAACCTCGTCGCGCGTTCCATGCGCACGCGGCACACGAACCGGCTGGCGGTCACCCTGCCCGCCTCCGACTACCTGTGGCCCGCGCGCATGCTCCGCGCCGCCGCGGCCGCGGCGCACGCCGAGGGCTTCCAGCTGGAGGTTCTCAGTGTCGAGGGAGATCCGCGGGCCAGGGCGGAGCGGGTGCTGGAGCTGGCCGGTTCCGGGCAGGTCGAGGGCGTCCTGTCGCTGACGCCTCTGGAGACCGATCTCGCCGCCTCGCCGGTGCCCATCGTCGTCACGGGCGACTACGACGACCACCTGCGCGGGACGAACGAGCTGGCGGACGCCTCCCCGGTCGAGGAGATCATCGACTGTCTCGCCTCGCTCGGCCACCGGGTCTTCTTCCACATCGCGGGCGCGCAGAGCTGGGCCTCGGCCCGCAACCGCAAGCTCGTCTTCGAGCAGACGATCGAGCGCCGCGGGCTCATCTCGTACGGCGTCGCGCTCGGTGACTGGAGCTCCCGGTCCGGCTACGACGCCGTTCGCGGTCTGCCCGACGGCTGCGGCGTGACCGCCATCGTGGCCGTGAACGACCACGTGGCGATGGGGGCCGTACGCGCGGCGCTGTCACGGGGCTGGCGGGTCCCGGGCGATGTCAGCGTGTTCGGCTGGGACGATGAGGAACTGGGACGTTTCGCCACCCCCTCACTGTCCACCGTGGCGGTCGACCGGGAAGTGCAGGGGCGGGAGGCGATGGCCCGGCTCATCGCGGCGGTGCGCGGCGAGCCCGCGCCGCCTCCGTCCGACCGGTCGATCAACCGGGTCATCGTCCGAGAGACGGCCGGTCCGGCGCCCGCCTGAGGACCGGCCCGCACGTCGGCGCCGATCCGGCCACAGGACCCGCCGGCCGCCCGATCAGGGACGCGGCGCCCACGTGCGCAGCCGGCCGCACATGCCGAACGCGCGAGGGCCCGGCGGCCCGGGCGTGGTCCGCACCACGGCGGCCTGCCCGAGATGGGCGGCATCACCACCCGCGAGCGCGTCGAGCTGTGACCCCGTGCGCTCGGTCTCGGCGGCGACGGTCCCGTCCCACAACTCCTTCCAGGACGCGACCCGGGGGCGCACGATCGCCGCCGCCAGCCGATGGAAGTCCGCCAGCGCCTGCCCGCCGCGCTCCTCGGCGTCCGCCACCAGCCGCCGGAACCCGGCGACCGCCAGGTCCCTGCGGACCCGTGCGGCCGCCGCCCGTTCGTCCTCCGAAACCCCCACCGGCAGCGTCGCCGCGGCGAGGTAGGCGTCGCGGTCGCGCAGGACGTCGGCGGGGAAGGTGAGCACGGCGTCGCCGGCCTCGGGCAGGCCCGCGTTCTGCATGATCACCAGCAGCCGGAGCCCGTCCTCGCTGACCAGGCGGTGAATCGTCCCGGGCGAGAACCACAGGACCGTGCCCGCTTCGAGCCGGTCGCGGGCGAAGCCGGCGGCACTGAGGGTGTGCACCTCCCCGCGGCCCGCGGTCACGACATACGCCTCGGTCGAGACCGTGTGCAGGTGCGGCGTGCCGCCGTGCACACCGTCGGCGCACTCCCAGTCGTAGACCGCCAGATCGCTGATCGAGGTGCCGCCGGGGAACAACGGGGTCACAGCGCGAACTCCGTGCCGAGTTCGTCGAGCTCGGCCCGGTCGCACATGTGGTCGACGAAGACGTAACGGTGCGCGAGTTCGAGGGTGTCGCCGTCGGCCAGAGCGATCTCCTCGTCGAAGGAGGGGGAGGGGCTGATCACGGCGAACGCCTCGTTGCGGACGAACCACTTGATCGGCGCCGGCGCGCTGGAGTGCCCGGCGACGGCCAGCACGGTCCCGCCGCCGTCGATCCCGTCGTGCTGCCCGACCATGGCCAGCCACGGTGCCTCGACGCCCATCATCTCCTCACCGCCCAGACCGCCGGCGCCGATGATCGTGCCGCCGGTCCAGGACCTGGGGCCGCGCCAGAAGTAGCCCGCGTACCCGGCCATCGGCCGGCCGTGTGTGGTGGGGCTGCCGAAGTCGAGCGTGGCGCCGCGGACGTTGTGCAGCGTCGTGGTGAAGTCCAGGGCCCAGATGCCGCGCGCGCCGTCCACGCCGTGGAAGACCTGGCGGCGCTGCTCGGTGATCCAGTGCTCGCCCCGGGCCGAGAGCCAGTGCAGGCTCTCCTCGACCACGACCCGCGTTCCGTCGGAGGTGACGTCGGTGAAGGCGAGGTGGTTGATGTGGCCGTGGTTGTCCTCCCAGTGGTAGTCGCGCTCCACCGAGAAGGTCGGGCCGCCCCAGAAGTTCTGCCCCGACAGGTGCGCCCAGGTCATCTGCAGGCCCTTGTGCCAGCGGTGGTCGTGCGGCCGGTAGACCGACATGGGCGCGCCCGACAGGCTGCGGATGGGGTGGAGGTAGGGCTTGGGGGACTCGGCGTCGGGAGCGTCCGGCTGGTGGACGTACCGGGCGATCCGCACGTCGCCGGCGGTGATGGCCAGGGAGTCGTCCTCTTCGCGAACGGCGAGCGTGGTGTCGGGCATGGTGTGGGGCATGGGGCGGGTCCTTCTGCTGGGAGCGGGCGGCGGCGGCCGGCGCGTGGCCGCCGCCCGGGGGAGTGCATGGCCGGACCGCCGCTCCCGGTCTCCCGTCGGCCGCGCCACGAAGCCTCGGGGGGAGAGACCAAGAGTGATCGATCACTTTTTGCTTGATCAAGCTATGCCGACCGCCCCTCGGGGTCAAATCTCTGCGTTCTCGTCCCGATCGCTCACGGGTGGCAGCGCACTGCGGCGGAAGCGTTCGTGACGGTCAGGCAGGCCGGGCGCAGAGCCGCCGGCGACCGTCGCGCCGGTCGCGACGGCGCCGAAGTCGGCGTGGCCGTCATCGGGTGCCCTCGGCGGGGGCCTGGGCGGTCAGGTCGTAGGGGCCCGTGGTGCAGCCGGTGATGCGCCAGCCGCCCGGCGCCTGCCGGGCGGCGACGTCCTTGAGCCCGGTGCCATGGACGGACGGCCGGGCGTTGCCGGGGAACCAGACGTCGAGGCCGCACCCGCTGCCTTCGCCCCGGGCCGTGAGGCTCGCCCGGTCCGACGTCAGGCCGGTCAGGCGGCCGGGGGCGGAGCGGGGGTAGGGACGCGAGAGCTCGGTGACGTATTCGGCGGGCGGGGGCAGGTCCTTCCCGGTGGCACAGTCCTCGATCATGAGGTTGCCGCCGGTCCTGGAGTCGGTGTCGGCGTGGGCGTCGCCGCAGGACTGCTTCCAGACCCAGAACGCGCCCCCGATGCGGTGCCGATCCTCCTGGTCGGTGTATCTCGCGATCGGGGCCGAGGCGGGGTCGCCGAACCAACCCCACTCTCCTGACCAGAGCCCGGCGCCGTAGTACCGCGCCGCCCGGCTCGCCAGCTCGAAGCCGCGCTCGATGCTCGTGACGGTGACGCCGGTGCCCTGGTCGATGGTGATGGACTCGTTGTAGAGGTGGGGAGCGAAGACGAGCAGCCGGTCGTCGGTGAAGTCCTTGGGCACCGAGACCTCGAAGCCGAGACCCGACCAGAGCACGGACGGCTCGAAGAAGATCAGGTGCGGAAATCCGCGCCGCTCGCCCGCCCTGATGGCCTTGATCGCCCGGTCGTAGTAGCGGCCGAGCAGGACGCCGGAGGTGATCGGCGGGGCCTCGCCGAAGCCCGGCTCGTTCAGCAGGTCGTATCCGGCGACCATCGGCTCGTTCGCGAACCGCTCCGCCAGCATGCCCCAGGCGGCGACCAGGCGGGTCTGGATGCCGTCCCTGTCCTGGTAGAAGTTGGTGAAGGCGCGGGCGACGGCCGGTGAGATGTCGCGTCCGGTGAACTCGCACCTGGGGGCGCCGTCGAAGCGGTCGGCCCAGGTGGGGGCGCCGTCCCAGCCGTGCATCGGGGAACCGTTCCGGCAGGTGGTTCCTGGGGCGGCGTCGACGCCTTTGCCCCACGCGTCCTGGTGCATGTCGATGACCGTGCGCATGCCATGCCGGGCCGCGGTCTCGACGGCCCAGGAGATCCTGGCGAGGTAGGCCGGGTCGTAGTGGCCGGGCCGGGGCTCCAGCGCCGACCAGGACAGAGCCAGGCGGATGACGTTGAAGCCCATCCGCTCCATGCCGGCGAAGTCGGCCTCGGTGAGCGGTCGCGTCACCGCCTTGTCCGGACGCCTCTGGAAGTAGTCTTCGAGCTGGTTGACGTTCACGCCCCGCAGCAGCACCTCGTTGCCGTCGGCGTCGACGATCCTGCGGTCGGCCGAGAGCCCCAGAGCCTTGGTGCGCGGTGGCGGTGCGGCGGTGGCGCCGGGCTGCAGGAGCGGTAAGGCGAGCGCCGCCGCGGCCACGACGACCGCCGTCCGGACCGGTACGGAAGAGGCGACGCCCTTGCGCGGCGGGAGAAGGCCGGTTCTTCGCACCGGCTGGAGGAGGGCGACGATCGTCGCCGTCCCGAGGGCGAGGAGGGCGCCGAAGGAGAGCGCGGGGGCGAGGCGAAGCATGATCGCCGGGGCCCAGAACAGGTCGCCGCCCGCCAGGTCGCCGGAAATCCCGATGGCCACCTCGACCAGGCCCAGCGTCGCGGCCGCGCCCAGAGCGGAGAGTCCGGCGACGACGGCCCGGGGCGACGTGGTGGCACCGAGCCCGCGGTTCAGTGCCCAGGTCAGCACGCCCAGCAGAGTGACGGCGGCCAGGCAGCCCAGCGGTCCCGCCTCGGGCGCCGGGGCCAGCGGGGAGTCGCCGATGGCGTACCCGACGGGTGAGCCGCCCCACCACACCCGGCCGACCGACGCGGCCAGGACCACGGCCACCCCCGCTGCCGCCCATCCGGGCCCGGAAGCCCGCGGGAAGAACGTCCCCGCGGCCGCGGCGGGGTTGGCCTCCGGCCCCGGGGACGGTGAAGAGGCCGACGCAGGAGGAGGTGGGGCGAGGCGGCGGTGCAGGAGCTGGGCGAGCCAGGCGGCCACCAGCACCGGCAGACCGAAGATCGCCGCCTTGACGCCGGTGAAGCCGGTCGACCACGCCAGGTAGACCACATCGCCGAAGGCCATCACCAGCGACATCACCAGCTTCGCCGCCATCGCCGACCACACCACCGCGCCCCAGACCAGCAGTGCCGTACGTAGCGGGGCACGTCCGCGCGCGACCGTCCACGCGAGCACTCCGACCCCCGTCAGCAGCAGCGGCACGTAGACGGCCGGCGCGGCCACCTGCCAGAGCCCGGCGACGGGCAGCAGATCGGCGCCGGTCCAGGTGTACGGCGCGGCCAGCCCTGACGGATCGAACGCCGCCCCCACCGCGATGACGGCGGCCAGCACCACGACGGCGATCGGTGACAACCAGCGGTTCCTCATAGTGTCGGCGACCATACATGAGCATTGCTCATAAAAGAAGGGCTGAGAACCACGACGGCACCGGGTCGTGCTCGGCGGTGATGTCCGCGCCGGTCTCGCGCATGCTCCTGATCGCCGTGTCGAGTGACACGATGTGCTGCCCGTTTCCCCGGACGGCCATCCGCGCGGCCGTCACCGCCGGTCCTCGCAGAGGACGCGGACGCGTTCGTCGGCGGTGGTCACGTCCACGGTCGCGGGCTCTTCGCCCATCAGGCCGAGGAGCACGGCCTTGCCGGTGCCGTGCCCGAGCCGGCGCGCATCGGTCCCACGGTGTGCGAGCTGGAGGGGCCGATGCCGATGCTGAAGAGTTCGAACGCGCTGATCACTGGGCCTCCGGGCCGATGGCGCCGCCACCGAGGGCGGCGGGGGACGCGGCGTCGGGGATGAGAATCCGCGGGGTGCCGGTGCCGTCGGCGGGGACCGTCCAGACGTCGGCGTGCTCCCGTCCCCGGGGGAGGGCGTAGGCGACGGTTCGCTGGTCGATCCAGGCGGCCTGGTCGTCCACGCTGCGGGGCTCGGCGAGCGGGGTGATCCGGCGGGTGGCCAGGTCCAGCACCGACAGGCGCCAGCCACGGGCCGGATCGCCGCCGAGCGCGGACTTGAAGGCGATCCGGGTGCCGTCGGGGGAGAGCGAGGGGCACTCGACGTTGTCCGTCAGGGCCCGCAGGCGGTGGCCGTCGAGGTCGCCGAGCACCAGGTAGCGGTGCCCGGCGGTGGACATGGTCGCGTAGAAGCGGCGGTCGTCGGAGGTGAAGGTGACGCCCCAGAAGTTGAGGTCCCTGGCCCGGTACGGCCTCCCGTCCACGGTGACCGGCCAGTCCTCCAGGGTGGGGATCAGCTCCTGGGTACGGGTGTCGAGGATGCCGACGCGGGTGGAGAAGCGGCCGCCGTTGCAGGAGTCGCCGGTGACGAAGACCGTCCAGGTCACCAGCCGGCCGCTGGGCGAGACCCTGGCCCGGTTGGGCACGCCGACCAGGGGGATCTCCCTGACCGTCCGGAGGTGCGCGTCCAGGACCGCGAGCTGGTACGTCGTCAGCCCGGGGTCCACGCGCAGGCACAGCCCGGTGCTGCCGGCCGCGTACAGCCTGGCGCACGACAAGGTGGAGATCGCGCGCGCTCCGGCGGGGTCGCCCGGCGATGCCGGCGATCAGGAGCCGTACGCGGCCGGTCACGGCGCGTCCTCCACGGTCGTGCGGCGGCCCGTCAGGAGGGCGGCCGTGGCGGTGGCGGCCACGGCGGCGGCGACCGCCGCGGCGCCGGTCGCCGCGGCGCTGCCCCAGCTCGTCCAGGCGAGCCCGAAGGCGAGGGAGGAGCCGAGGTAGGCCAGGGCCTGCACGGTCTGCACGCAGGCCAGCCCGGTGGTACGCAGGTCCGCGGGCAGGAGGGGACCGGCCAGCGCCATCAGCACGCCGTCGGTGGCGGCGTAGAAGGCGCCGTAGCAGCAGAGCGCGGCCACGGTCACGAGGGCGGCCGGCAGGGCGCTGCACAGCAGCAGGTAGACGAAGCCGTCGCCGATGGTGGCCAGTCCCAGCAGGCCGGCGGCGTAGAGCAGCCTGCGGACCCCGGCGGCCCGCAGCAGGCCGCCGGCGGCGCGGAGGGTGACGGCGGAGGCCGCGGGCCGCCTGTCCCGGCGGTCGCGGGCGAAGGCGGCCAGGACCAGCAACCCGGCGACGGCGACGCAGAAGCTGGTCAGGAACAGCGCGTCGAACGCGGCCGGGGTGGCCGCCCCGACGGCCGTCAGGACGCCGAGCGCGGCCAGCGGCCCCGCGAACGCGCCCATGCTGTCCATCGCCCGGTGGATGCCGAAGGCCCGGCCGAGCAGCGGCTCGGGAGCCGACAGGGTGATGAGCGCGTCGCGCGGCGCGGTACGCAGCCCCTTTCCCGCCCGGTCGGCGACGATGACGGCGCCGAGCGCGGCCTGCAACACGACGACCCTTGGGAAGGGCTCGCTCACTACGTCAGCGCCTGCATCGAGTTCAGCGGCGGCTCCCTCGGGCCGTTGGCCGGCACGATCGCCGTCACCGACGAGATGGCCGCCAAGTTCACCAGGTCCGACGAGCTGATGCGGGATCTGGTGGCCCGCGCGCACGCCGCCGGAGTGCTCAGACCGGACGCCACGGCCATGGACATCTCGCTACTGATCGAACAACTCGGCAAGTCCCCCTTGATCGAACAACTCGACCGGCAGGACCGTGTCGACCTGATCGACGCGGCCCGCAACGCCCGAAAGCGTGCGATCGCCATCGCTCTCGACGGCCTCCGCCCCGGCCACCCCCAACTGCCCGGGACCACGCCCCCTCCCGCCCTCCTCGTCGAACGCTGGGAGCACGCCAGACCGTCGGATCAGCCGGGGACGAGGCCCGCGTAGCGAGGGTCTCGGGCGCCCGCATAGACAACGACCATCGTCAAGTGGGCCGGCTCCGGGCCTTGGCTGCTGTAGGCGTGCGGGCGGTCGCCCCGCATCCGGAGTGCGTCTCCCGCGGCGAGTTGAAAGAGTGCCCCGCCGACGGTGACCGCGACGCTGCCCGAGTGGAGCTGCAGCAGTTCCCGGGTGCCGGGCGGATGCGCGGGCGTGGAGATCTTGTCGCCGGCAGGCAGCCGGAACTCCCAGAGCTCGGTGAAAGGCGGCTGGCTGTCGTTGATCAAAAGCCTGGTTCGGCCTTCGGAGCGAACCACGGCGTCGGCGGCACGGGAGACGAGGCCGAGCTCCTCCGGGGGCTCCACCAACTCGCCGATCGAAACACCGAGCGTGGCGCTGATCCGAGCGAGCGTCGCGATGCTGGGGTTGGTGCGCATGGTCTCGATCTGCTGGAGCATGCCGCGGCTGACGCCGGACCGTGTGGCCAGCTCTTCCAGCCGCCAGCCTCGGTCTTGACGTGCGGCGCGCAGGTTTGCGGCGAGGGTGTGGCCTACGGCCTCGGCGGGATCGGTCATGGCGCAATGCTCCCCTAGAGTGCAAAATAGTGCGACTATGACACAAGATACTGGTCGCACCGAGCGTCGAGCGGTGCGGCGGCTGCTCGGCGCCAGCTTCGTGGACTTCCTCGGCTCAGGGCTCTTCTTGGCCTTCTCGGCCGTCTACTTCACCGGCGTGGTCGGGCTCGCCGCAGGCCAGGTCGGGCTGGGCATGAGCATCGCGGGGGCCGCGGCCATAGCCGCCGCGATACCACTGGGCCGGGCGGCCGACCGCTACGGTGTCCGGCGGGCACTGGTGCTGGTGCATGCCCTGCGCGCTGCCGGAACCGCCGCTTACGCCTTTGTCGGAGACTGGTGGGGGTACCTCGTGGTCGTCACGATCATCACGGTCGCCGACCAGATCGCGACTGCGCTGACCCAGGCGTACGTGGCGGAGATCGTCGAAGGAGACAGCCGGGTTAAGGTGCTGGCCTCGTATCGGACTGTGATCAATCTGGCGATCAGCGTCGGCGGTCCACTCGGGGGGCTGCTGGCCGGCACCGGTCTCTTCCGGACCATCATCCTGGCCAACGCGGCAGCCTATCTTCTGGTCACCGCGGCCTTCGCCACCCTGCCCCAACCGGTTCGAACCGAAGAGCCCGCCCCGGTCCGGCGAGGCTTGGGCGTGCTACGTGACCTGCGGCTACTCTCGCTGGCTGGTGTGGATGGCGTACTGCAGCTCTGGCAACCGATCCTCAACCTCGCCTTTCCGCTGTGGCTCGCCCAAGCGACCACATTGCCGGACGGCTTACTCGGGGTGCTGTACGCCATCAACACAGTCCTCGCGCTCGCCTTTCAAGCTCTCATTGCACGCCACATCACAAGCCTCAGAGCTGCGCGGCGATGTCAGCCCGTCGCTGCGGCATTCGCCGCGGCTGCCTGTCTGTTGTTCTGGTACGCGGCCCAGTCGATACCTCTTGCGCTCTTCTGTGCTGCGCTGGTGATGCTCACCGCGGCGGAATTGATCGCTGTCCCCGCGTCCTGGACATTGTCGTACGCCTTCGCTCCGGATGATCAGAGAGGCGAGTACCTGGCGGCGTTCGGCATGGGTCGCTCGGTCAGCCGCTACGTTCTCGGCCCCGTCTTGATCACCGGCATGCTCCAACTGGTGGGCGGTTGGACCTGGGGCGTCCTGGCGCTGCTCTTCGTCGCCGCAGGCATCATCGCACCCCTGGCCATCAGGTACGCAGATGCAACGCGGTCGGCCGCAAGCTGACCGATCTCTGCCCGGCCGTACGGCCGGCAGGCCGGCCATGCCTTTCGCGGAGACGTCGACATGTGATCCGTCCTGCCCCCTGAACGGTTGCGACGATCGCTCGCCCATAGATAGATGACCGGCATATATTGATCACATGAGGCAGATGCAGGAGCCGACCTTCCTGATCCTGACCGCGCTGGCCGCCGGTCCACAACACGGGTACGGCGTCATCACCGACGTGGAGCGCATCTCCGAGGGCCAGGTTCGCCTGCGCGCCGGCACCTTGTACGCCGCTTTCGACCGGCTCCAGGAAGAGGGCCTGATCACCGAGGACCGAGAGGAGATCGTCGACGGCCGGGTACGCCGCTACTACCGGCTGACCGGCGACGGCGCGGCGAGACTGGCGGCGGAGGCCGAGCGGATGCGCAGGCACGCCAAAGCTGCCACCGCACGCCTGCGCGCGATCGGCTCGGGAGGCGCGGCATGAGCCCGCTCGAATCCCGCTACCGGCGGCTGCTGGCCTGTTATCCCCGCGACCACCGGGCGCGGCACGAAGCGGAGATGATGGGCGTGCTGCAGGCAGGGGCACGGCCCGGACAGACCCGCCCGGACCTGGCTGACGTGGCCGACCTGCTGCGGGGCGCGGCGCTGGTGCACGCCCGGCGGGCCTTCGGGCCGGTCTCGGCGGGCGCCTGGCGTGACGGGCCGGCCGTCGCCGTGGCGCTGTGGCCGTTCCTGATGCTGGTCTCCGAGGTGGCGACCGTGTCACTGCGGGCGGCCGAGTCCCTGCGTCATGGCGCGGCCTTTCTGGAGCAACCAAGCTCGATCCGTTTCCTGACCGAGCCGGCCCTGGTCGCGGCCCTGCCCGCGCTGGCCGTGCTGTTCGGCCGCCGGTGGATCGCCGTGCTCGCCGTGGTCGCGTTCGCGCTGCGTCAGGCCGGCCATCCGGGCCCTGAACTGAATCTGGACCTGCTGTTCCTCCCGAACCACGGTCCCCTTCTGGTGGCCGAGGTGATGGCGCTGGTCATCGCCTTCATGCCGGTGGCCTACCGTGCGGTCGGGCTGATCCCCCGGGGCGCCTTCCTGTTGTGGGGGCCGCTCGCCCTGGTGGGGCTCATCGCCGGCAAGGCCGTCGTGCGCGCGCGCTGGGTGGACGCGATCGCCGACCATGTGATCACGAGCTGGAAGCCGGTGCCGTGGCTGATCGTGGTCGCGCTGGCGGCCGGGTACGCGTGCCGGTCGACCGTGGGTCGGCGGGCGGCGCTGCTGCTGTTCCTGCCCGCAGCGGCCCTGGGCGACCTCGGGGACCTGCCGTCGGTGCCCACCTCCACGGCCCTTGCCCAGCTCGGGTGTGCGGTGCTGGCCTTCGCCGCCGCGGCTGCCCTGACCCGGCGGCGGAGCGGCCAGAGACGAGCCCCGGCCACTTGAGGAAGAACGTCCAGCGCATCAACGACCAGGCAGCCTGGAACGGCCCTCACCTTGTACGGCCCGCCGGCCACCCCGCTGCCCTCGATCGTCACGATCAGCCCTTCACCGCGCAGGGCCTGCCGTACGGCCATCGGCCCGACCCCCTGGATCTGCTGGAGCCGCGTCTCCGACGGGATCCTGTCCCCGGGCTTCAACCGTCCGGCCTTGATGTCGGCGCGGATGATGTCGGCCGGCTGCCCGTGAAGCGGCCGGTCCGCCCCGAAGTCGATCACGACATCCTGGGCACCTGCCCCTCCTGCACTCATGACCCGAGGGTCCCAGGGCACAGTCCGGCGTGACACCGGGGGAACAACGCCGCTGGGGTGAGTCCTCCTGGACCAACCTCATCTACCTGGTCTGCTCCCATTCCGGGGCAAGAATCGAATGCACGACGGAGTCCCGCCAACCGGATGCGAGTTTCAGGTGCCCGCGGATGACGCCCTCCTCGACCATCCCCAGCTTGCTCATGACCCGCCCGGACGCCTCGTTGACCGGGCTTCGTGCGCCCCAGATGCGGTGGACGTCGAGCTGCTCGAACCCGAGCCGCAGGAGCAGGCGTACGACTTCGGCGCCCAGGCCCTGCCGCCACCGGTCCGAGCGCAGCGCGAACCCGATCTGGGCGCTGTTCTGGAGCGGATGGCCGAGGTCGATCGAGAGGCGTGCGAACGCGACCAGCTCGCCGCCGTCCGGCAGCACCGCGGCGAGGGAGTAGTCCGTCCGCGGTTCGTTCCGGGCCGACTCGACCACGCCGGCGATGGCGCCTTCGACCTGCTCACGGTTCCGGGGCTCGAAGCTCATGTGCTCGGTGACCCGCGGGTCGCCGTAGATGGCCAGAAGCCCGTCAACGTCTGTCGGGACGAATTCCCGGAGGGTGAGCCTCGGGGAGGAGAACGTTACCGGGTACATGGACGCCGACCCTACTGGCCGGCCTGCGCCGCGCAGGCCCGCGCCGGGCAGGGCCAGGGGATGCCCGCGGGCGCTCGAACGTACCAAGGCAGGCTGCCGAGCAGGAAGGCGGTCGGGAGCGCACCGCCCGCGAGGATCCGGCCGCCCCGCTTCGTGCCGCCCAATCCAAGCCGCAGGAGGAGACCGAAGGGGAATGCAACATCCCGCCGCTGCAGGCTTGCCTGGTCGCGGTCACCTTGGCCGATCAAGCCGGTTCAGCGCTGGACGCGCTTCCCCGAAACGTTCCGTCTCGGACGTACCAGCTGGCTGCTGCGGGGCGCCGGCACGCGAGGGCAGCAGCACGGCGATGAGTACGGCGCCGAGCGCCACGCAGACCGCGCCCGCCATGAGCCCGCCTGAGTAGCCCATGACGGCCAACGCGGCCACCCCGACGGCACCGCCGATCTGCTGGACGGAGGTGAACAGGGCCGAGCCGAGACCGGCGTCCTCCTCGGTGGTGCCGTCGACCGCGGCCACCGCCATGACGGGCAGGCTCAGCCCGTTGCCCACGCTCAGTATGAGCATGCCGGGCAGGACGTGGGCGATGTAGGAGTCGCCCGCCGCCACGCCGGACAGCAGCAGCAGGCCGGCGATGTTGACCAGGAACGCCAGCAGGAGCGCCCAGCGTGTCCCGATCCTGAGTGAGACGCGGGAGGACAGCCACATGCCCGCCAGGATGCCGGCGCCGTAGGGCAGGTAGGCGATGCCGGCCAGGAGCGGGCTGTAGCCCAGAACGGTCTGCACCTGGATCATCAGCAGGAACGACATCGCGTACATCGCCATCGAGAACAGCAGGGTCGCGCCGCCCGCGACCGCCCGCGTCCGCGAGGCCAGGAACGATGCGGGCACCAGCGGTGCCGCCGCCCGCGACTCGGCCACCAGGAACGCCGCCCCCAAGGCAGCGGACAGCACGACGGCACCGATGGCGATCGGGTCGCTCCAGCCGGTCTCTCCGGCCCGCAGCAGCCCGTACACCAGCGACACCGCGGCGCCGGTGACCAGGACCGCGCCGGGAACGTCGAGGCGGCGCCGGCCGGGCGCGCGGGACTCGGGGACCAGCCGGGGGAGCAGCGCCAGGGCCACGGCGACGACGGGCAGGTTGATCAGGAAGATCCCGCGCCAGGACACCAGATCGGTCAGCGCCCCGGACAGCACCAGGCCCGAGGTCCCGCCCAGGGCCGCGATACCGCCCCAGATGCCCAGAGCCTTGGTTCGCTCCGCCGGCCCCGGGTACAGCAACGTGATCATCGACATCGCCGCCGGGCCGGCCATCGCAGCACCGCCGCCCTGCACGAACCGCCCGATCACGAGCTGCCACGGTTCCTGCGCGAGCCCGCAGGCCAGGCTGGCCACCCCGAACAGCGCCACCCCGATGAGGAAGACGCGGCGACGGCCGAGCAGATCAGCCAGCCGGCCGCACAGCAGCAGCAGCCCGCCGAAGGCCAGGAAGTAGGCATTGACGACCCAGGGCAAACCGGACGCGCTGAAGCCCAGCTCATCGCGGATGCTGGGCAGGGCCACGTTCACGACGGTGTCATCGAGCACGAGCATGAACTGAACAAGACACAACACAATCATCGGCACCCGACGACGCTATGACCCGCCACATTTGGCCACAATCCGCGATGAGGCCAGACTATGTCGCATGGAGGACATGAGCGCGATCATCGTCGGCCACTTCCCGCTCGCCTCGGGGGAGTGGATCCCCCCGCACAGCCACACCCACCACCAGCTCGCCTGGACCCGGCGCGGCGTCCTGAGCGTCGGCGTGGGCGAGGTGTACTGGGTCCTGCCTCCCACCAGGGCGCTGTGGCTGCCCGCGGGTGTCACCCATGCCACCGGTGCGACCCGCGACGCGGTGTTGTGCAGCCTGTACCTGGCGCCGGAGCGCTGCCCGCTGGACTGGCCCGAGCCGACGGCGGTCGGCGTCGACGGCTTGCTCGCCGAACTGATCGGGTACCTGGCCCGCACCGATCTCCCCGACGACGCGCGGCTGCGCGCCGAAGCGGTGCTGCCCGACCTGCTGCGCCCGCTGCCCACCCGGCCCATCGACGTGCCGCAGCCCACCGACGAGCGCGTCCAGGTGGTGGCGGCCGCCCTGCTGGCGCACCCGGCCGACCCGCGCAGCCTGGAGGCTCACGCCCGTGCGGCCGGCGTCAGCAGGCGGACGTTGACGCGGCTGTTCGCGCGCGACACGGGCATGAGCTTCGACCAATGGCGCACGCAGGTACGGCTACGCGCCGCCCTGCCGCTGCTGGCCGAGGGGCAGCCGGTGTCCCGGGTGGCGCACGACGTCGGATACGCCACGGCGAGCGCGTTCCTGGCGGCCTTCCGCCGTACGGTCGGTACCACGCCCCGGCGCTACCTGCTCAGTCGTTGACCTTGATCTCCCTCCTCGCCGGCCCGGTCTGGCGAACTTGGGCGGATCGCTGCATGCCTGTCTGCCAAGTGCTGCGGATTCGCGCTGCCCGGGAGGCCTGGACCCGGTGCTCAGCGCAAGTCGGAGAGAATGGCCTTCGTGCTGTCTCCCCGTGCGTCCCTGCTTCGCCGAACGAGGACTCTGGCAGTTCTGGAGTTCGTCAACATTCCGCTGATCGCCGGGGTGCTGACCGGTTTGCTGGGCATGCCCCTGACCGTAGCCAACTCGGCAGGGCTTGTGCTGGTCCTGCTCGTCCTGGCTGAGGGCGGTGTGTACTGGTGGTTGAAGTTCGCCCAGCTCTCTTCCCGAGCACCCGTTCCGGCAGGGATGGGGATGTATCGCGTGATCTCTCGGATCAATGTCTGCCTGCTGGTGGCGGGGGCCGTCGTGGTGGGTGCCGGCCTGGTCATGGGCGGTTCCGGCGCGCAGGTCTGGCCGGGGGTGGCGCTGGTGGTGTTCGCGCTGCTTGAGCACGTGAACTACTTCCATCTGCAGCTCATGCATGACACTCGCGCTGACCTGGGCCACTTGGTGAGGACCGGCCGCCTGCGCCGCTCGCATCTGGCTCTCGACATGGCCCGCGCTTCCAGGGAGCCAGGGGATGGGAGCCTCCGGCGATGAGGGTCATCCCAGCCCTCGGTTGAAGGCTTGAGCAGCGATGCCTCTACTGGCGCGCTCGCGCCCTCGCACCAGCCGTTCCCCGGACCTCGCCGGGCCGGATCCGGGTCAGACGAAGTGATGGTAGCCGGCGGCTTCGGCCTCCTTCTCCTTGCAGTAGAACCTGTGATCGAACGGTGTCACCGAGTAGTACTCATCGCCGGGGACGTCGTAGCTCATGCCGAAGCCGTCGCCGATGACCGGCAGGCCGCCGCATCTGACCACGTGGTACGGGTAATGTCGATCAACGGCGTGACCGAGGCGATCGCATACACGACCACCGCCGCCACCAGCGCGCGCAGCCAGTCCGGCCGGAAGTGCAGCAGGGCGAGCAGGATCAGGCCTATGAGGTAGGCCAGCATGAACAGCCCCAGGTAGGGCACTGCGACATACCACCACGACCGCCCCCGTAACGCGAGGATCAGCGCGACCAAGCCCAGCGCGGGCAGGCCCATGACGTACGCGGCAAGCCACGCGCTCGCGCGTTGAAATGACCTCATGCGTGGTGTGATGATCAGGTTCGTGGGTTGGTTCTCAGGCAGGACCAGAGGATTCCCAGCCTGGACATGGCCGGCGTGCTTCCCGGGAAGGGGCCGGCTCCCTCGGAAAGACGCCCTTCAAAGAGAGCCGGCAAGCCGGTGCTCCGCAAATAGGTATTTTGGGCGGAACTTCGTCCGTGATGAGCGCATCAAACCCAGCGTGTTGATCGAAGGAGACCCTCAGCGGCTCGGTCGTTACTGGCTGGCCGGGCGGCTCGGCGCCGGCGGCCAGGGCGTGGTGTACGAGGCCTACGCCGAGGACGGCCGCCGGGTGGCGATCAAGGTGCTGCACGGTGATCAGGTGGCCCAGCTCGGCCGGGAGGCGGCGGCCGCCCAGCGGGTGGCCTCGTTCTGCACCGCGCCGATCATCGAGGCCAAACTGGAGGGCCCGCGCCCCTACATCGTCAGCGAGTACGTGGAAGGCCCGAGCCTGCGCACGGCGGGCAGGACCTTCGCGGGCGACGACCTGCACCGCCTGGCCACCGCCATCGCGACGGCGCTGACCGCCATCCACGACGCCGGGGTGATCCACCGCGACCTCAAGCCCGACAACGTGCTGCTGGGCCCGGACGGTCCCCGCGTGATCGACTTCGGTATCGCCAGGACCGCCGAGATGTCGCTCACCGCGACCGGCGTGGTGAGCGGCACGCCCACCTACATGGCCCCCGAGGTGTTCATCGGCCAGCGGGCGGACGCCTCGGCGGACGTGTTCGCCTGGGGAGCCGTCATCGTCTTCGCCGCCACCGGCCGTGATCCGTTCCACGCCGAGAACCTGGGAAGCGTCATGCACCAGGTGTTGTCCGCCACCCCCGACCTGTCCGCGCTGCCCAGGACGCTGCGCCGGCTGGTCTCCTCGGCACTGTCCAAGGAGCCGGCCCAGCGGCCGACCGCCCGCGAGCTGCTGTTGGCGCTGGTCAGCGGCGACGGCGACCTCGACACCGCCCGCCTGCTCGCCCAGGGCGGCCACCGGGCCGCCGGGATCGGCGCGCAGGGGCACGATCCCGCGCTCGGCACGCTGGCCGAGCAGGCGTACACGATGCTCGATCCGGCCGAGCGCGAGCTGGTCCCCGAGGTGTTCCTGCGGCTGGTGACCGTGGACGAGGCGGGCGAGCTGTCGGCCCGGCACGCCGAGCTGGCCGAGCTCGTCGAGGGGCGGGGGCCGCACGAGGTGGCCGCCGTGCGGAGGATCCTCGCCGTGTTCGGCTACCTCCTGGCCAGGCAGGACGGCGGCGTACGGCTGGCCAGACCGGCGCTGCCCCAGGCCTGGCCGCGTTACCGCCGGTGGATCGAGACCAACCGCGACGGCCTGGCCGTACACCGGCAGATCCTCGCCGCGGCGCGACGCTGGGAGACGGCGGGACGCCGGGACGGCGACCTGTTCCAGGGCAGCAGCCTGGAGAACGCGTTGGAGTGGGCGGCCACCGCCCGCCGCGACATCACCCTGTCGCCCGTCGAACGCGATTTCCTGTCCGCGGCGGCCTTCCTGACCAGGCGCAGGGCCAGGCGGGCCCGGCTGACGTCGCTGAGCCTGGGCGGGCTGCTGGTGATCGCGCTGGTGGCCGGCGGGCTGGCCGTACAGCAGAGCGCGGTGGCCGACGACCGGGCCGAGCAGATCGCCGGGCAGCTGACCAGGTCGGAGGCGGCCAGGCTGGCGGGGGTGGCGACCGCGACGCGCGGGAGCGACCCGCACCAGGCGATGCTGGCGAGCCTGGTGGCCTGGCGGCTGGACCGGACGCCGGCCACCAGGGCGGCCCTGGTGGCCTCACTGGCGCAGCGCGAGACGGCGATGTTCCGCCCGTCGACCGCGGGCGACACGGTACGCACGCTCGGCGCCGACGGCCGCACGCTGATCAGCGCCGATTCCACCGCCACGCGCGTGTGGGACGTGCGCAACGGCCGGCGCCTGCGGACGCTCGGCATCCGGCCGGCCGAGCCGCTGGACAGCGTGACGCTGAGCCCGTCGGGCAAGGTGCTGGTGACCGTGACGGCCAGGCGCGCCACCGCGGTGGACCTCGTCAGCGGCAGGCCGATCAGCGACCACGCCTTTCCCACTGCCAAGGACTTCACGAACGAGTGGGTCGACGTGACGTTCGAGCGGGACGATTCCGTCCTGCTCCAGGAGGCTGACCGGCGTACCCGCTGGGACCTGCGAACCGGCGCGGCCAAGGCGCTCGGGCCCGCCCCCGCGGGCACGTTCAGCCGGGACGGGGTCTGGCGGGCCGCACGGCGCGATAGGCTGCTGGAGCTGACCAACCTGCGGACCGGGGCGAAGGACTTCATCGGCGACACGGACGGCGCCGGCACCCAGGGCAGGTGGAACGGCGGCGCGGCCGTGTTCGGCCCCGGCCTCGTCGCGACGGTGGCCCCGCGATCCATCCAGTTCTGGCGCAGGTCGGACACGCATCTGCTCACCACGGTCCAGGTACGGGGGGACCAGGAGACAGCGCAGGGCGCCTTCGACGGAAGCACGTTCCGCTACCTGGTGGGCGACCAGGTCTTCTCGGTGGACGTGGCCGACCTGGCCACGAAGGACGACGATCATGTTGTGGGCACGGCGGCGCTGAGCGGCGACGGGCGGTTCGTGGTCCGCGACGGCGAGCTGTCGGCCGTCGGCGGGAGGAGCGTCGGCGCGTTGCCGGAGGCGGAGTACGCGGTGTTCAGCCCGGACTCCCGTTTCGTCGCCACGTTCGGGCCCGGGGTGCGGATCGTGGACACCGCCTCGGCCGCCGTCCAGGGCACGTTGCGCACGTCGGCCGTCCAGGCGGCCTTCTCTCCCGACGGCACCAGGCTGGCCGTGGTCACCGAGAAGGGCGGGGTCGAGCTGTGGGACCGGCAGACCAGGCGGCGCTTGTGGTCGGCTCAGGCGGGCGCGGCGAAGTACGCGGCCTTCTCCTCCGACGGGCGGACGCTGGTGGTGGCGGGCGACCGCCTGCACCTGCTGGAGACGGCCGGCGGCAAGCCTTCGGGGCAGGCGTTCGGCGGCGGCGGCAGGGACGCCGAGGGGGTGCGCGCGTATTTCACCCGCTCCGGCAAGGCGGTCGTGGTGCTCGACGAGCGGCGCCGGATGACGGTCTGGGACGTGGCCACGCGCCGCAGGCTCGCCACCGCGCGCGGGTTCGGCGACCCCGCCGCCTACTCGCCGCGCGAGGACCTGCTCGCCACCCTCCAGGTGGGGGGCAGGGTGCGGCTCGTGGACGTGATGTCGGGTACGGACCTGGGCGCGCTGCTCGACGAGGGCGGCGGGCAGGACCCGGAGATCGGGCAGCCGCTCGACGTGGCGTTCACCGCCGACGGGTCGGCGGTGCTGACCGTGGACGGCAACGGCGTCGTCAGGCGGCACGCCGTGGGCGGGGAGGCGTTGGCGGCTGCGGTGTGCGCGAAGGCGGGCGGGCTGAGCGCGGCCCAGTGGCGGGTGATCGTACCCACGCTGCCGTACAGAAAGGCGTGTCCCTAGTGTCATCCGCCTTTGTGGCACATCCAGGACCGTCCGCAGTGGAGATCCCCTTGTCGGACAGCGAGCGGGCTCGGCTGATCGGCATGTCAGCGGGATCGGCCCCAGCCCGCCACGGTGACGGCCTTGCGCGCGCTGGCCGGCTAGCGCTGAAAGTGCCAGAACAGCATCGACGCCGTTCCGGCGACGGCCGCGTGCGCCGCCTCGGGGGCCAGGTTGCACAGGGCCCACGGCCACACGTCCCACGGCTCCAGGACGTCGGTCCGTTCGCCCGGCTCGCCTGGCAGGTGCAGGGGCTCGTCACACCGCCGCACCTGGAGCCCCGCCGCCAGTGCGGCTCGTAGGTAGTCTCCGACCAGATGTCGGTAGGTGGCCACCCTGCCCGGCCGTCCGTCGGGCAGTCGTACGGGCGGGACCACTCCCCGGGCCACGCCCTCGGGATGGATGTCGGCGATCACCACATTCCCGCCCGGCCGCACCACCCGGGCAAACTCGGCCAGCACCGGGTCAAGCACTGGCACATGCGTCAACGCCAGCGAGCAGACCACCAGGTCGACGGACTCGTCGGGTATCGGTAGGGACGACAGGTCACCCAGTCGGAGCTCTGCCTGTGGCACCCGCCGGCGCGCCCGCTCCAGCATGTCGGGCGAGCTGTCGACGCCGCGCACCTGGTGGCCGCGACCGGCCAGGTAGGCCGCCAGCCTGCCGGTGCCGCACGCCGCGTCGAGCGCGTCGCCGACCGGGAGCGCGTCGACGATCTCCCTGATGAAGGGCTCGTCGAGGTCGAACGCGGAGTTGGGGGCGTCGTAGGTCTGCGACCAGATCCGGTAACCGGCCACGGTGTCCACGCGGGTGACCTCGACGGCGGCGTCGGCCAGGGAGTCGTTGTCGAGGAGCTTGCGGATCTCGGCCAGGCGCGCTTCGACGAACGCGCGGTCGTGCTCGCCGGTGTAGGCCCGCATCAGGGCGATGCCCTCCAGGCCCAGCACGTACGCCAGAGGATGCTCGTAGATCACCCCGGCACGGTAACGACGACCGCTGCGCGGAAGCTACCGAATTTCCGCGGTGGCGCGGCCGCGCAGCGGACGCCTTGATGGCACGATGTTCACCTGGTTCGGCCGGCGAGCGGCTGCCTCGGATCCGTCCGCTCTGCCGGCCGCACTGCAGGCCGTCGACACCGACCACAGCCTGAATGGTTTCCGGCCCGACTGGCTGGAGGCCCGCACCATCCCGCTGCCGCCCACCGCGATCGCCGCGGTGTCCGGCTGGCAGGCCCGGCACAGCGGACGCGCTGACCTGCCGATGTCACAGCGGTAGACGCTCGGCCCCGAAGACGAGCCTCGCCCGGTCCGCGTGAGGACCAGGCGAGGACTCCGCGTGGTACCCGTCATCCGGCGGCGGCCAGCTCGACCAGCGCCTCCAAGGACGCCAGCTCGAAGGGCATCCCCACCGGGACCCGGCCCGCACGCGCGTCTTCGGCCTCGCCGGCCCAGTGACGCAGCGCCCGCAGCGGGGTCATGCCGTTGGCCTTGGCCCAGCGCAGGCGCTGCGTCCAGGCGACGGCGGCGTCGAAGGCGGCGTCACCGGCCTGCCCGCGCGGCACGTACCGGGCCGCGTCGTCCGTGGTCGCGGCCCACAGGTAGCCGATGACGACCCCCTCCTTGAGGATCGGGACGTAGCGGACCGCGGCGGACGTCGTGCGCGGATAGGAGTCCGGCGCCCGGACGGTCCGGAAGACGGGCTGGTCCTTCAGTGACAAGAGGTCGTCTCCTCCATCAGCGGCCGGTCTCCTCCGGCGTCAGCACCCGGCCGTAGATGTGCCATTCGCCGCGACGCAGCCGTACGTCCTCCCCGAACCACGGCAGGCCCGGGCCCAGCAGCAGTTCCTCCTCGTCCGGGAGCTTGCTGACCAGCTTCAGGAAGAAGGCCGGGGTGCCCGCGGGCACCCGCAGGTGCAGGTGCACGTCCCCCAGGTACCTCGCCTCGTCGCCGAGGCTGGTCGAGAGGAATCCCGGCTCGCGTTGCACGGTTCCGACGAGCTCCTCGATGGGCACGCTGAACAGGTCCGGATGGAAGGTCAGCATCCGGATCACGTCGATCGTCTCGGGGACCGGCTGACGTTGCACGAGCGAGGTCAGCATCTCGATCTGCTCGATGGTCCGCGCCCGCTCCGCCGGGATCTCGTGTTCGGCGAAGTGCTGGAAGGCGTCGTCGCCCATGCGCAGGAACCGGTTGATCAAGCTGTGCCTGCCCGAGGCGAAGCGCCGGGCCGCGTCCAGCTCGGCCGGCGACATGTCGTCGCGGACTCCCGTCCAGACCACGTCCCCGAACGTGGGGCTGACGAATCGGCTGCCGAAGGGCGCGTCCAGCGGGACGTGCGGGGCGGGCGCGGTGTAGTACAGGCCCGACCCGGATCGGCGGATGGTCTGCCCCAGGCCCGGATGCCCCGCCCCCGGCCCGGTGTGCGCGGCGGGGGGCGCGCCCCCGTCGTCGTGGAAGCGGGCCAGCAGGTCGGGGAGGGCCCTGGCCAGGGCCGGGTGCAGGTCGCCCTGGTTCGCCATCGCGGCGAGCTCCTTGAGCGTGAACCACTTGGCGCCACTGACCTCGAACGAGTCGAGCCTCGGGGTGAACATCGGCCCGTCGGCGGCCAGGTTGGTGTACCTCCAGCCGGTGTCGCCGACCTCCGTCGCGTGCTCGCCCCTGAGCTTCAGCTGGTCGAGGTAGCGCTGGCCGACGCCCAGTTCCTCACTGAGCTCGCGGGCGGCGGCGTGCACGGGACGTTCGAGGCTGTCGAGGGCTCCGCCGGGCAGTTGCCACTTGCCGGGGTTGGAGACGTGCTGGCTCTGCTGCATGAGCAGGTACCGCGGCTGCCCCTGCTCGTCCATGCCCCTGATCAGGACGCCTGCCGCGCCGTACCTGCCCCACAGGTTCCCGTTCACGTAACCGTCGCCGGGCCGGCCGGAGTACTCCAGGAGCTGGAACGGGCTGTGGCCGGACAGCGTGGTGTCGCCCGCGTGGGAGGAACCGGGCCGCTCCATGCTCCGGGAGCCGTTGATCAGGGCGTCGACGCCGGCTTCGCTCCTGAACGACACGTCCTGCCTGGCCCCGGCGTCGGCGAGCCTGGTGCCGTCACCGTCAGCTCTCCCGTGGACCCGCGCGCCGGAGTTCTCCGGGCGCGGATGCCCGACCGGCCCCGGGCCCGGCTTGCCCTGCGCGAACGGGCTCCAGCTCGCCCAGTGGGCGTCCGCGCCGCCCAGCACGCCCGAGGTGAAGCTCTTCAACAGCCTGTCCAGGTCGAGCGGCTGCCCGCTCTTGATCTGCGTGGTCAGGTCGGCGGCGCTGCTCGCCAGGCCGGACCGGCCCATCAGCCCCCACATGGACCTGGCGGGCACGATCCCGGTGAAGCCCGTCAGAAAGGCGCCCAGGAGTGCTCCCGTGCCGGCCGACGCCATGATCTGTTCCCAGTCGAGATGATCGCGCCGGGACTGGGACGCCTGCACCGCGAGGTCCATGCCACCCATCAGGCCGCCGAACAGGGCGATGTTGATCAGCAGCCGCTTGGCGAGCTGGGCGATGGCCAGCCGGGTCAGCTGCACCCGGGCGCCGACCATGGCCGCGGCCGCCGGTCCCCAGGGGCCTGCGGTGGCGGCCAGCAACCACATGATCTGGAAGATCAGGAACCAGACCGAGACCTCGATCATCCGCTTGGTGTACTGGACCTGGACGCCGAGATCGTTGTACCGGAGCGCGGCCGAGACGAGCTGCTCGATCAGCTTGACCAGCGCCGGGTCCGACACCGACCGGACCCGCATGACGAACTCCTTCAGCGCGTCGCCGTCCCAGTCGTCGCCGAGCCGGGTGAAGTCCGCCAGGCCCCAGCCGTCCAGGACGTCCTGCGCGGTGGCCGCGCACGCGTCGGCGAGCCGGAAACAGCCGTCCTCGTCACCCTCGGGCCAGTCCATGCCGACGGCGTAGCCGACGAACGGTTTGGCCCAGTCGGGCACGAGGAAACCGTCGAATCCCACGGCGGCTCACCCGCCCCGCGGGTAGGCCGGGCCGTCACCGGTGTCGTACCCGGGATCCCCGTAGCCCTCGGCGGCCTGGTAGTTGGTCGCGCTGGCCCGTAATCCGTCGCGCAGGTCCTCCAGCTCGGCGATGTACTCGTCGAAGGCCACGAGGATGCCGTTCTCGATGATCCACTGGTTCTTCTCCAGCTCCGCGCCGTACTGGTCGTCGCCGAGCGGGTTGCCCTCGCGGGCGAAGACGGCGGACAGCCGGTCCTTCAGCTCCCACGCGTGCTCGACGCTGTCGTCCAACTGCGCGGACCGTGACCGCAGGCCGCTGAAGACGGCCAGGTAGCCGTCGGCGCGGGTGTCACCCACGCACGTCCCCGTCCTCGGCCGGCAGCTTCACCGGCCGGGGCAGGAACGCGTCGATGCTCGCCCCCTCGCCCAGGACCTCCTCCAGAGGCAGCCCCTCCGGCATGAACGGCGCCATGAGCTCCTTCGTCCGCTCGGCGACCTGTTCCGTGGCGGCGCCGATCTGCTGCATGATCTCGCGGGAGAGTTGCGACGGCGCGAGCTTGCGGTACACCCGGGGGTCGAGTTCGATCTCCTGCACCTGACCGCGCGGGCCCACCGTCACGCGGACCAGGCGGTCTGCGGACTCGGCGGTCCCCGTCAGCTCGGAGAGCCTGCCGTAGGCCGCGCGCAGCTCTCCGGCCTGCCGGTTGTACTCCTTGGCCAACCCTTCGATGGTCAGCCGGAACTCGTCGTTCAAGCAGCGCGCCTCTCGTCACCTGAGCATCATGCGTTGCATTTTGTCACTTCCGTTACGCAGACGACATACCGTACTAAATCTGCGTAACGGGCAGCGGCCGGTGACCGGAAGACGCCACGGCGCCTGCCGACCGGTCAGCCGGCGAACGCCGGATACGGCGGCAGGGCGGGGCAGTCCCATTTCTCCGTCGCGGCGAGCAGGCCGCGCATGGCCTCCGCGACGGCGGAGCCGGGCGGGAGGTCGGCCAGGAGGGCCTGCCAGCGGTGGCGCAACAGCTGACGCATGCTCGGAGCCCGCCGCGTGGGATGCAGCGGCCGGTCCCCGGTCAGCACGCGCGGCACCAGCGTCGTCATCTGCACCGTGAGCGCGATCGTGCCCAGCCGCATGCCCGCCCGCCACACCTCGTCGTCGAGCAGGTCGGGGTGGCCCTTCGCCACCTCGGACCGGTACGCGGACTCGATCTCCTCCTGGATCGCCGGGGGCAGCCGGAAGACGCACCAGCAGGTGGAGAACGGCATGCGGGTGTAGACGGCGTCGAGGAACACGGAGTGGAAGCCGGCGCCCTCGAAGTCCAGCAGACGCATGCCGTCCGGGAGGATGAGGTTGTTGTCCGGGCAGATGTCGCCGGGGGAGTAGACCGGGTAGGGGCCCTTGTCCAGATCGGCGATCGGTGCCAACTCCGCGGCCAGACCGGGCGGGGTGGCCACGCCGAGCGCGTCGAGCACGCCGGGCAGCGCCTCGGCCGCCGCGCGGAGCTCGGGGTCCTCGCCCCACTGCTGCTCTCCCCGGTCGTAGCGGGCGCGCAGCGCGGCGAGCTCGTCCTCGCGCCCGGTGGTCTCGGCGGCGAGCCGGCCGTAGGCGATCGCCCAGGCGAGCAGGGCCGCGCGGGCGGTTTCGGGGCTCTCCCCGAGCAGCGCGTCGGCCAGGCTCGGCGCCTCGCCGAGGTCCTCCATGACGAGCAGCGGGTACTCGGTGTCCACCGCGAGCAACCTCGGGCCCGAGCCCGCGCCGAGCGCCAGCCCGGCGGCCTCCGCGGTGAAAGACCGAAAGGCGTCCGGTTTGTACGCCTTGATCACCACGTTCCGCCCGTCACCCGTACGGCACCGGATCACTGTGGACCGCGAAGAACCCCCCAGATCGACCGCCTCCGAGAGCGGCACACCCCATGACTCCGACGCTTTACGAAGAATCACATCCATGGCTGTCATCTCACCACGAACCAGAAAAACGGCGTGTCCGGCCTACCGGGACAACGCGGAGAAGTCGATCGGCCGCGGCGCGAGTGCCGCCGTGCGGACGGCCAGGTCACGCATCCGGCGGGGCGCCGAAACAGTCGGCGTACTGGCGGCCGTGCGCGGCGTATCTGGCGGCCAGGGTGCTGCTCCAGCGCGGCGTGTCGATCATCATCAGCGACCTCGGCGAGGAGTTCCGGGGCTCTCAATGGAGGTGGAAGTGCGGAAGGATGGGGGATATGACCACCAACAAGGTGCTGGACGGCGCGGTGCTCGCCGTTCGGCGCGACATGGAGGCCACCGGTGTCCCTGGGCGGCTCGGTTTCGACTCCCCGGAGTGGGACGACCTGGGCCACCTGCGCGTCGAGTACAAGGGGCAGTACTCCAGCGACGGGCTGCGTGCGGACGAAGCGTACGAGCCGGTCGCCACCCTCGTGCTGATCGCCGATCTCGCGCAGGGGGTGATCGCCGAGCAGGAGGGCGAGATCTGGCCGACCTGCCCGGCGCACTCCTTCGGGTTGCATCCGGAGCGGGCGGGTGGGGCGGCGCTGTGGACGTGCAAGGCCGCGGGCGGCCACACCGTGGCCGCGATCGGAGCACTGGCGGACGGCTCCTGACCACGAGAGACGCGCCTCGGGCGTCCTGAGCGAACAGGGCACGCCTCGAGGCCGCCCTTCTTCGGGAACGCCCGAGTCGGACGTCGGACGCGCGCTACGACGACAGCCGGGCAAGCATCGTGGTGACCTCATCGGCGAGTGACTCGTCGACAGGCGCGTGGCGGTTCATCAACCGGTACCACATCGCGCCGAACACCATGTCGACCGCCAGCTCCAGATCCACGTCCGCCGACAGCGTCCTGACGAGCACGGCACGCAGCGCCTGCCGGCGGGAGTCTATGAACCCGCGCATGTGCACGGCGAACGCCTCGTCGCTCTGCGCGTCGGCCATCAGGCCCACGACCACGCCGCCCACCGCGCCACCGCTCAGCCGGAAGGTCTCCAGGAGGAACGTGCGCAGGTCCTCGCTGCCTGTGGGCGCCTCGACGAACACGGTCAGCGCTTCAAGCATCACCTCCGCCTTGGTCGGCCACCAGCGGTAGACGGTCTGTCTGCCGGTGCCCGCGGCCTGCGCGATGCCCTTCAGCGTGACGTTCTGATACCCGTCGCGCTCACACAGATCCAGGGCCGCGCGCAGGATCGCGCGCCTGGACGCCTCGCTTCTCGGTCTGCCTGCCATGGCTCCCACTTTACAAGACACAATGTCTCGATTTATGATTTCGAGGCAAGGTGACTCGAAAGAAGGTCTGAACAATGCGTACTGTGATCATTGGCGGAACCACCGGCGTGGGCCTGGCCACCGCGAAGCTGCTGAGCGAGCAGGGCCATGAAGTGATCGTCACCGGGCGCACTCCCGAACGGGTGGAGCAGGCGGCCAAGGAGACCGATGGCACAGGTTACGTCGTGGACGCCAGGGACGAGCAGGCCACACGCGACTTCTTCGACCGGATCGGCCCGGTTGACAACGTGGTGATCAATGTCAGCGGGCGCGGCCAGGCCGCCGGGCCGCTCTCCGCGATCACCGCGGACGCGCTGCGCCAGGCCGTTGAAGACAAGCTGATCCCGCACTTCCTGACCGCGAAGGCGGCGGCGACGGCATTGTCGGAGCGCGGCTCGATCACCTTCATCGCCGCCGCCTCGGCGGGCGCGGCCTTCCCCGGCTCCAGCGGGCTGGCCGCGATCAACGGTGCGATCGAGGCCATCGTCCCCGGCCTGGCCGTGGAACTGGCGCCGGTCAGGGTGAACGCGGTCTCGCCGGGGGTGGTGGACACCGAGTGGTGGAGCTGGCTGGACGAGGCGGTCAGGGCTGAGGCCATGAAGGGCTTCGCCGCCGCCTCACCACTCAACCGCGTGGCCGAGCCGGCTGACATCGCCTCCGCGATCGCGTTCGTGGTCGGCAACGCCTTCACCACGGGGACAGTCCTCACCGTCGACGGCGGAGGGAAGCTGAAGGCATGAGGACGATCCTGGCCGCCGGTGCGACCTCCGGTCTCGGGCTGGAGGCCGACCGGCCTCAGCTGGCCCCGTGCAGAGCCCGGAGCGCCGGCGCGTCGCCCTGACCGTCCAGTCGCCTGGTCACTGTGTCGAGTGTCGGCCACGGAGGACCCTCGCGCAGCAGGCGCAGCAACTCCTCCCCGAATCGCCTCCCGTCCGGAAACTGGTCGCCGAGTTCCCAACGCCACGCGGCGACCATCGCGATGACCAGCTGCCGGCACTCGTCCAGAAGCCCTTGGTCAAGGCTCGGGTAGTGCTCGCAGACCGCCTCGGGAACATGGGCGAGATCGAACTCGACGGGTCCGCGGCAGCACGTCTCAAGGTCGATGAACAAGGGGCCGTTCTTCGTGCTGAGCACATTGCCCGGATGTGGCTCGCCGTGGAGCAGCTGCTCCACGGCGCCGCGGTCGTCGATCGCCCGGCGCAGGCCTGCCAGCCTGCCGCTGAGGAACCCGCGGTCCGCGTCGGCGAGCTCCGGCGAGCGATCCGGGGCGGCGACGATCTCCTCCGCCTCCGTGATCCGGTCCGTGAACCTCGGGCTCGGCACATCGACCTTGCGCATGCCGGCGTGCAGCTGCTCCAGCGCCGTGGCGTAGTCGACCGGTGAGGTGTGAGGTGTCACGGGCTCGTAGTAGGTCCACAGTGTCACGGCGAAGCCATCGCGCGTGTACACACGCGGGTCCGCCCGAGGCTCCAGGGGGCACACCGGGCATCCGACCTCGGCGAGCCGCTGAGCGAGCTGGACCTCGAACTGTGCGACCTCCTGGCCCACCGGGGCGACCCGGGCGAAGACGTCGCATGGCGTCAGCCGAAGTGCCAGCTTGTTCGAGTTGTGGACAACGATCGCGTCGTCGGCCGGCAGGTCGAGCGAGGCGGCGACCGTGATCGCAGCCGAGATCGCGCGCGTGACATCGGTCATCTCCACTCTCGCAATCCTGGCATGGATGAGGTGCTTGATCCACTTGGGCGGGGATCAGTAGGGTTGGGCGCTTTCCTCCTTACCCCCCGTCCCGGAGTGCCTCATGCGCCGCCATCGTTTCGGCCGGCTCGCCGCCGGTTTCGCGGCCCTCTACCTGGCCGTGGTGATCGTCCTCGCCGTCGTCGGACTGGTCACCGGCGACCTCGTCCCTCTGTGGAGAGTCGTCGCGGACCCGGGCGGACACTCGGCGGACGAGATCCGGGCGTGGCCGTGGCTGCCCGCCCTGCTGGTGCCGATCGCGGCGGTGCAGGCGTGGGCGTACCGGGAGGTGCTGCGCGGGCGGTTGCGCGGGGAACCGGCGCGGCACGGCCGGGAGGCGCGACTGCTGCGGGTCGCTCTCTACGCCATGGTCGTGTACGTCCTGACCTGGCAGCTGCCGATCCCCTACCTGTGGTGGATGTCGCTGGTCGCCGATGTGATCGAGCTCGTGGTGATATGGCTGTTCTTCCGCGTGCTGCGGGGGAGCGGTCGCCGATGGCCGCAGGTTCTCATGCTCGTGACCGGCACGCTCAGCGTGATGCATGACGTCGTCACCACCATCGCGTACCAGACGGGCGACTACCGCTTCTTCATGCAGAACTGGACATGGGCGCTGGACGTCCTGTGGTCGGTGTGGCTGGCGTCGCTGCTGGTGGCGCAGGCGCGGGATCCGCGCTGGAGCGGCGCGACGGTACGGGTCGGCGTGATCGCGGTCTTCTTCTCCCTCCTCTCGTCCGGCTCGGTCTCGATCGTGGCGTTCGGTGGCGCGGACGAGGTGGCGTGGAAGCTGCTGATGCCCTCGCTCCTGGGCGCGGTTTCGGTCTTCTCGCTGGTCTGGTGGGCGAGGTCCGCACACGACCTGGGCACGCTCCAGCCTCCCGCGCCCCGGACGGAGCCCGTGCGGGTGCGCGCCAGGTGGTGGCCGCTGCCGACCCTGGCGATCGTGCTCCCGCTGGTCCCCGCGGCCGTCAACCTCGCGCGGGGGGTGCCGTTCTGGCTCGGACCGAAGAACGTGCTGGGCGACGCGGTACGCGAGTACACCGGCTCGGAGGCCACCGCGTACTGGTTCGTGCTCGACCTCCTCGTCGGCGTCGGCGCGCCGGCGGTGCTGATCCTGGTGGCCGTGCGGCGGCGGACGCTCACGTTATTGCGCGCCACGACGCTGAGCCTGTTCCTGATGGGCGGGATCGGCGCCGTGAGCGCGTTCACTTCGGAGCACTCCACCTTCTTCGGGGAGCTGTGGCTCTACCCGGAAAGCCTCTTCGTCGAGCGGGGCGCCGTCGTCCCCTACGATGGCACCAAGCTCCTGTCTCCCGGCATCTCCCCGCTCTGGTACGCCCTCGCGCTCACCGCCTCCGGCCTCATCCTGCTCCTTCTGTACGCCGCCCCGCCCGATCACCGCGTCCGCCACCACGTCCTCCTGGCGGGGCTCGCCTCGGCCATGGTCCTGTGCCTGCTGCCCGCGGCGGACATGGCCCGCGGCCCCGTCACGGACTGCGAACTGCCCGAGCCGTGGGAGATCGACACGGGCGAGGCCGAGCCGCGCGAGCTGACGGCCGAGCAGAAGTTCGTGTGCTCCCTGCGCGGCGACCGCGGCGCACGGAGCCTGCACGCGTTCCCCGACACCACGCCCGACCAGGTCGTGCTCGCCTATGGGCGCCACCTGTGCGGCGTCCACACCCGCGACGACCCACGGGAGCTGGCCCGGTTGCAGGTCGACCGCGATTCCCTCACCTATCCTCTGGCCGGCATCTGTCCCAGCGCCACCACCATCGTCCAGGCCGCGAAGGCCAAACAGGACCAGGAGATCGCGGCGATGCGGGCCGACTCCCAAGCCATGTGCGACGCCACGCCGCGCCACCGCCCGCGCACCAGGCCGGCCCGGGCCATCCGGATGAAGGAGCCGCAGTGGACCGACTACGGGGTGCTGCAGACGTACGAGGGGGAAGGCGAGGAGGAGACCGAGCCGGACTTGGACCCCGGCAACGGGCTGGTCTCCTCCGCGCGCGGCATCCTGGCCGTCATGACCCACTCCGACTTCGACCTCTGCGTCACCCTGGAGACCTACACCCGCCGGCCGCCCGTCGAGACCAAGGGCTGGGACAAGGTGGTCGAGGTCGGCTACTACAGCCCGGGCGGCCAGATCGTGCTCTACGACAACCTCAGCGGCACCGAGCTGCCCAACCTCGCTCTCAACGGGCGCAAGGGGCACTACCGCATCCGCGTGCACTACGCCTGGTTCCCCTGGAAGGGCGAGGCACAGAGCGGCCAGCGGCTGCTGATCATGGCGTATCCGGGCAAGGGCGACAGGGAGATCGTCCACCGGAACCGGAAGTGACCTGTTTCTCCTGCTGCCGAAAGGTCTCCGCCGCAGTGCTCAGGTTCTGACGCCTGTGGCCAGGACGCGCCCGACGAGGAGGTCGGTGAACCTGTCCGGCTGCTCGAACAGCGACCGGTGCCCGGCGCCGGGCAGGACGGCGCGTTCCTTGTGGGGCGCCAGGAGGGTGGCGTACCAGTCGTCCAGCAGCCGGCTGCGTGCCGGGACCTCGTCGGCGCCGTCGATGAAGTAGGCGGGGACGGCGAGCCGCGGGACCCGGGCCCGCAGGTCGAGGTCGCGGGCCCGCGGGTAGTAGCGATCGTAGGCGTCGAGGAAGCCGGTGACGAGGTGCACCTTGTCCAGCAAGGAGTATTCGGGCGCCGCCAGGCTCTCGTCGAGGCCGCCCTGGCCGTTCCCGGTCGCGTAGACCTTGCTCTCGGCGAGCAGCATCGGCTCGTAGCCGTACATGCCGGCATAGGGCGGGGGGCCGACGGCTTCCAGCGCGGCGGCGAGGTCGCGGTCCCGGTGGCCGCGCGCCCAGGTGAGGGTGTCGGCGTACTGGACGCGGTCGGCGGCGCCGGTGTTCACTGCTTGACCGACGCCGACGTAGGCGTGGAACAGCTCGGGCCGCCGTTGCACGGCGAGCACCGCGGGCAGGGTGCCCCCGGAGTGTGCCAGGAGGTAGATGCGGTCCTTGCCGAATCGGGTTCTGAGGTAGTTCGCGGCGGCGAGGATGTCGCCGGTCTCGCTCGCCGGGGTCAGCGTGGCGGTGGGTTCGAGCGTCGGGTAGGAGCTGCCGCCGCCGCGTCGGTCGAGGGTGGCGACGACGACGTGGTCCTCCAGTGCGGACAGGTGCCTGCGCACCGCTCCGCGTTCGGCCGCGCCGGGCGCGCCGGGGACGAACAACAGGACCGGCTTGGCCGTGTCCCGGCCGCGGATCATCAGCCCGAGCCCGTGGGAGCCGCTCGGGATGGCCGTCAGCTCGGCGACGGCCCGCTCACCGGTGATCGGGGCGGTGCTCGCGGGCAGCGCGACGCTGATCGCCAGCACGGCGACGATCATCGCGAGCACGCCGATCAGCGTCCGGCCGAGCAGGCGCCGGACGCGGCCCGCTCCCTGTCCTGATCGGGCAAGGCCGGCTCCGCAGGTGGCGCCGACGAGCATCGGAAGCAACGCGAGCAGCCCGTGCACGCCCCGCCCGGCGAGGAACGCGAGCACTCCGAACAGCCCGCCCTGCGGCGCGTCGACGCTCGGCCCTTCCGCGCCGGTCCGGACGATCTCGAAGACCATGGCGAACACCGCCGGCGCCGCGATCATCGCCCATCGCGACCTGGCGAGGTATCCGGCGACCCCGCCCACTACCAGGCTGAGCCCGATGCTGGTCAGCGCCGCTGCCGGGGTCAGCGGCCCGCGCGGCGTACTCACCCCCGCGACCGCACCCCACACCAGCGGTGCGAGCACGGGCGCCATCCTGTTCCCCATCATCGCCATCCCCTTCGCATGTAGCAGTCGCTACATGCTTACGAATGTAGCATGCGCTACATATGGGGGTGAGGCTGCTACGGTCGAGCCATGGATCGTCGTGCCGAGCTGGCCGAGCAAGTGCTGGACTACGTGCTCGAACACGGTCTCATCGGGTTGTCGCTGCGTCCGCTGGCCGCCGCCCTGAACACCAGCGACCGCATGCTGATCTACCACTTCGGCAGCAAGGAACGGCTCGTCGGCGCCGCCCTCGCGCTCGCGCAGCAGCGGCTGGCCGCGGCGGCCGAACCTCCTGGCGAGGCGGTGCGCAGCGTCGCCGACCTCGTCAGGCATCTGTGGTCCAGCCTTGCGCACCCGAGCGGCACGCAGACCACCCGGCTCTATCTCGACCTTTCCGTCCTCGCCACCAAGGAACCCGAACGCTGGCGGGCCGCCGTCGAACAACTGCGCGGGCCGTGGCGCGAGCCGTTGCGGGGCGGCCTCCTCGCCCTGGGGGTCGCGGCGGGGGAGGCGGAGCCGCTCGCCGACCTCATCCTCGCCACACTCGACGGCCTGGCGCTCGACCGTATGGTCGCCGCGGACCCGGCGCGCGCCGACAACGCGGCGGCGGCCTTCGCCGACCTGCTCGACCGCCACCCCGGCTGCCCGCCGCTCTCACACTCGCGAGGGCGGGCACAGGCGCCTGACCCGGTCAACAGCTCTGACCAGCACGCGAATCGAGGCTAGCCGTTCATGAGCAGGGTCAGGCGGTCCCAAGCGGGGGATGAGGCTCCAGGCTGGGATCGCGCGGCCAGCCGAGCGATGGCGGGGTTGGCGACGCGGCGGGTCTCGGAGCAGCCGTGGTGGTCGGTGAACCAGTTCCGGGTCCGGTCCGCGAGCGCGGGAAGGCGGGGATCGTCCTCGGTCCAGTCGTAGGCGGCGTCGTGTTCGAGGTAGAGGGCGCGGAACTCGGGATCAGCCATGAGCTCGCGCTTCTCGGCGACCCACAAGGAGGCGTCCTCGGGGGAGGCGGTCTGCATGAGGATCCAGCCGCCGCGCTCCAGATGTATCTGGCGCTCGCTCACACCGAGTTGACGCAGACCGTCCAGGTAGTCGCCGACTTCCTGGGAGACGAAGAGCCGGTCGCCGCCGCGCAGCTGGGCGAGTTGATCGCGGGTTCGCAGCAGCTGCGCGATGCGGCCTTCGAGGTTGTGGTCGATCTCGGCGATGGCTGCCGCGAGCGCGTCCGGGTCGGCGTCGAGAAGGTCCTTGACGCGGGCCAGCGGCACGCCCGCATGGGCCAGGGTCCTGATCTTGACGAGGTCGACGGCGTCGTCGGCGGTGTAGCGCCGGTAACCGGAGGAGTCGCGGTCGGGCTCGGCGAGCAAACCGCGTTCGTGGTAGTGACGGATGGCTTTTGTGGTCACCCCGGCGTAGTCCGCGAGCTGGCCGATCGTGAGCATGCTGGACATCCTTCCACCCAGGCGGGGAGTGGTCAGGCCCGGCGGGTCAGGCGGCCGCCGCCGTTGCGGAAGCGCGCCTGGCCGTCGCGGACGTCGTGGTAGGAGGCGAGCAGCAGTCGCAGGTATCCGTCGAACGTCTCCCACGGGTAGCCGGCGGGCGCGAAGAGGCCCGGCCGGATGGGCACATAGCGCTGCGGCGGGGCGGAGGTCGTGCCGCCGGCGAACTCGGTGAAGATCCGCTCCTGCGTTTCGTCCGCCGGTTCGTAGGTCGTCCGTTCCTCAAGCTGGCCGTCGACGATGCTGACCTCGATGCGGAGCTGGTCGGAGCGGTAGGTGCCCACGTACGGGGTGAGGTCGACGTCCTCCGATCCGGTGACCAGAGCCGGGATCTGGACGCCGAGATGCTCGCTCAGCAGCCACTGCAGGATCCGGTCCTGCAGCATGATCGCCCCCGGGCTGTTGCCGAAGGCCGTGAAGACCAGGTCGTGCTCGGGCAGGACACACAAGATGGACACGCCGCCGGGCGACGCGCCGGACATGGCCAGGACGGTGGTGTCGCCGAACGGGTACAGCACCCAGCCCAGGCCCATCGGCGGAGTGTTCGGGGACGCCATGTCGTACGAGACCTGCCGCATGAGGGCGGTCGACTCGGCCGACAGCACACGTGTGCCGGAAGGCGACACCCCGCCCGCGAGGTGGGTGCGTCCGAAGGCGAGCAGGTCGGCGACGGTGCCGATCGGCGTGCCGCCGGCCGGTCCCCAGGTGTCGGGCAGCGTGAACATGGTCGTGGGCTCGGCCGTCATGGTCTCGGGGTCCAGGAAGTGGCCGACCGCCGTGCTGCGCAGGATGGCCTGCTCGGCGGAGGTGCTGGAGTCCTTCATGCCGACCGGGGCGTAGATCTCGCGTGCGAGCAGGTCGGGGAACGGCGTGCCGGTCACCACTTCCAGCAGGCGGCCTGCGACGATCATGCCACCGTTGGAGTAGCTGAGCTGCTCGCCGGGCTCGAACAAGGCGCCGCAGTCGCTCGCGAGGCCGGTGAGGTAGGTCTTCAAGGCGTCGCGGCCCCGGGCGTCGGGGAAGAACAGGTCCGCGTCGATGCCGTTGGTGTGGGAGAGCAGGTGCCGGACCAGGATCCTGTCCGCGGCGCCCGGCGCGGACAGGACGAATTCGGGAAGGTACGTCACCACCGGGGTGTCAAGGTCCAGCAGTCCGCGGTCGACCTGCCGCAGGACCAGCGTGGTGGTCAGGACCTTGGTGACGGAGCCGAAGAGGAAACCGGTGTCTTCGCGCATGGGTGCGCCGGTGGCACGGTTCGCGGTGCCGTGGGCGACGACGATCTGCTCGCCGGCGTGGTGGACGCCGGCGACGAATCCGGGGATGCCGCCGGACTCGCAGGAGGTGGCGGCCTGCTCGCGGATCTGGGCTTCGACGGTGCGCAGTGCGTTGTTCATGCGGAACATCGTGGAGCCTTGCCCTAGGGGCAGGGTCAAGCCGGAACGGGAAATCGGTTCGTCACCGGCCGGCGCGGCTCGGAGGAGCGGGAACGCCTACATGATCGCGGTGCGATCGGTGGCACCGCCGGGGACTTGCGCCGATGCTTCCCGTGCGGTGGCCGCGTCCCTCAAAGGCCCAGGCGGGCGGCGATGCCGTCGAGGACGCAGTCGAGGCCGGATTCGAACTGCCATTGGGTGTCGTCCTTGCGGGCGGCCGTGTGCAGGTACCGCTGAAAAGTGGGATAACGGCCGGTTCGCATGTGCCACATCATCAACGGGGCGAGGGTGTCGCGCAGTTCGTCCCCGTCGGACAGGTTCTGTTCGGCGATCAGGGTGGTGACGGCACTCTCGTAGTTCATGGAGCCGTGCACATAGGCGTCCACGGTACGGAAGGCGCTCATCATCGCGTCGGCGTCGAGCCCCAGGTCGTCGAGGGCCGCCAGGGCCTTTTCGGCCACGGCCATCCGGCGAGGTGTGAGGGAGAGCTTGGCCTGCGGGGGCAACTGGGCGAGCCATCGGTGGTCGAGCATCAGCCGGCGCGTGCGCACGGCAAGCGTTCGCAGGTTCTCGCGCCAGCCGAGGCCGTCGGGCAGGCTCAGGTCGGCGTAGACGTGATCGACCATCAGCTCCAGCAAGTCGTCCTTGCCGGACACGTGGCGGTAGGGCGCCATGGGGGCGACGCTCAGCTCGGCCGCGAGACGGCGCATGGTGACCGCCTCCAGACCCTCGGCGTCGGCGATCGCGACGGCGGCCGTGGCGATGCGCTGCGGCGACAACACCTGGCGGGGCGTGGGGGCGGGCCGCTCCAGCCGTTCCCACAGCGACACGTTCTCATCCGTGGCCACAGTCAGGGCCCCCTTCCCGTCGCGACAGATACAACGTATCAGAAGTGGACAGCGTACACATCGATGCGTACATTGTCTCTCGCGAATACGTTGTACACATTGGGGAACGACATGCTCAACATCGCCGTCCTTCTCGGCAGCACCCGTGACGGCCGCTTCGGCCCCGCCGTAGCCGGCTGGATCATGGACCACCTGGCCCAGCGGGAGGACATGAACGCCGACCTGATCGACCTGGTCGAGACCCCGCTGCCGACCGTCTACCCCGTACTCGGGCAGCCGCCCGCCACGCAGGAGGCCAAGGACCTGCTGGCGGCCGTGTCACCGCGGATGGCGGCGGCCGACGCCTTCGTCATCGTGACGCCCGAGTACAACCACAGCTTCCCGGCGGCGCTGAAGAACGCCATCGACTGGCACAACACCGAGTGGCACGCCAAGCCCGTCGCGTTCGTCTCCTACGGCGCCTTCTCCGCCGGGCTGCGCGCCGTGGAGCAACTGCGGCTCGTCCTGGCCGAACTGCACGCCGTCACCATCCGCGACAGCGTCGGCCTGCAGCACCCCTGGGCGCAGTTCGACGGCGACGGCAAGGCCGTCGACCCGGCCGCCGACGCCGCGGCCAAGGTCATGCTGGACCGTCTTGCCTGGTGGGCGCACTCGCTGCGCGAGGCCAGGACCGCCCGCCCCTACGCCGCCTGAACCGCCACAACCCGTCCCGGTATCTTCGGGCTGTTCATCGGCATGTTCCTGGCCATGCTCGACGGCCTGATCGTGGGCACCGCACTGCCCACGATCGCCGGTGACCTCGGCGGCCCGGACCAGCTGCCCTGGGTGGTGACCGGTACATGCTCGCCGGCGCGGCCACCACCCCGATCTGGGGCAAACTCGGCGACCTGTTCGGCCGCAAGGCCACCTTCATCACGTCGATCGTGCTCTTCCCGGCGGGGTCCGCACTCTGCGGCCTGGCGCAGGACATGACCCAGCTCATCGCCTTCCGCGCCGTCCAGGGGCTCGGCGCGGGCGGGCTCATGGTCGGCGCGCTGGCCATCATCGGGGTCCTGGTCCCGCCGCGCGAGAGCGGGCTGCTGCAGTCGATGATCGGCGTCATCATGCCGGTCGCCTACGTCGGCGGACCTCTGCTGGGCGGCCCGCTCACCGACCACCTGAGCTGGCGCTGGACCTTCTACGTCAACCTTCCCCTCGGCGCGCCGGCCCTGCTGCTCCTCGACGGCGACACCCCTGCCGCCCTCGCCTCAGCCCTCACCCTCCCCATCGGAGCGGGAATCGGGCTGGTGATGCAGAGCACCACGCTGATCACCATGAACAGCGCCGATCGGCGGGGGAGCCGTCGGGCCGGTCCGCCGGGCAGCGCCCGACGCGCCTGGCGCAGGGCGCTTTTCAGCCGACCAGCCGGGCGATCAATCGGCCGGTGGCGTCAGGCAAGGCGTACGGGTCCTGTGGACTCACGCTCGATCAACGCCGGCTGTGACACCCACTCCCGTGCCTCCGTGCGCACCTTGATCCGCTCCAGCGCCAGGCCGGCCGCGACGCGGCCCATGGCGGTGCCGTACTGGGCGACGGTGGTGAGCGAGAAGCGCGGGTGCGAGGCGAACTGGGTGTCGTCGTAGCCCACGACGGAGACGTCATCGGGCACGCGTAGCCCACGCTCCGACAGCGCCCGCAGGCTCCCGAAGGCCCCCTGGTCGGACCCGACGAACAGCGCGGTCGGCGGATCTCCCCGGTCGAGCAGCGCCGCCGTGGCCCGGTAGGTCTCGGCCTCGCTGCCGCCGCACGTCACCACCGACAGGGACGCGTCGAGCCCCAGCCGTTGCATCGCTTCGCGGTAGCCGGCCTCGCGCACGGCATGCGGGCTCAGCGTGCCGGGCCCGGAGACGTTGTGCGAGAGGTGAGTGATCCGCCGGTGACCCAGCGCCGCCAGGTGCTCGACGGCCAGGGCCGCGCCCGCTCGGTCGTCGTTGACGACGCGGTCGTAATGGTCGCTCGCGTCGTGCCTGGCCACCACCACCGTCGGCAGCCGCTGGGCGAAGGAGTCGAGCCAGGAGGCGCGCACCTTCGGCGAGACGACGATGACCGCTTCCACCTCGCGGTCCCACAGCGACTCCATGCCGGGGTTGCGCTCGCTGGTCTCGTGGTCGAAGGGCGAGACGAGCATCCGGTAGGGGCCGGTGTCGAGCTCATCGTAGACGCCGTCGAGGATGTCGGCGAAGAACTGGCCACGCAGCAAGGGGACGGCCACCCCGATGGTGCGGGTGGCGGTGCGCATGGCGCGGGCGGCCTCCCGGGGGCGGTAACCGAGCTCGGCGATGGCCCGCTCGACGCGTTCGCGCATGCGCGGGCTCACGCCGTAGGCGTCGCGCAGGACTTTCGACACGGCAGCCCGTGACACTCCTGCCGCGGCGGCGACGTCGGAGATCGTGGGGCGCGAGGAACTCATGGCAGCAACATAGCGGTCCGGAACTTCCCTCTTGAAAAATGTAGATCGATCCACAATAGTCGCTTCACACAACGCGGACCGGCGGCGTGCGGGCCGTGGAACCCCCTACACGAGGTATCGACGCAGATGACACAGACGACGGCCAGGCGTGCCTGGAGGACGGCCGCGCTCGGCGGCATGGCCTCCTACATGGACGCGGCCACCATCGTGGGGACCGGCACCGCGCTGGTTCTGTACAAGCAGCAGCTCGGGCTGAGCCCGTGGATGATCGGCACGGCGTCGTCCGTCCTGACGCTGGGCCTGGCCCTTGGAGCCGTGTTCGGCGGACGGCTCGGGGACCTGCTGGGCAGGCGCAGGGTGTTCACGTACGACCTGGTCGTCTTCGTCGCCGGTCTCCTGCTGCTCGCCTTCGCCGTCCAGCCGTGGATGATCTTCGTCGGTGTGGCCGTCACCGGTCTGGCGATGGGCGCCGACATTCCGACCTCCTTGGCGCTGGTGGCCGAGGAGGCGCCGGAAGGCCGGCGTGCCAGGCTTGTCGCCTTCTCGCAGGTGCTCTGGAGTTGTGGCGGATTCGCTGCCTACCTCATCGCGTTCCTGGTCTCGGGGAGCGGAACGATCGGCGCGCGGATCATCTACCTGCACGTGATCGTCGTGGCCTTGGTGGTGCTCGTGCTGCGCCGGAGGCTGGGGGAGTCGGAGGAGTGGGTACGCGAGCGCGACCGGCAGCAGGCCGGCCCGGCCGAGGGCGTGCGCGGCGACTCCTGGCGCGTGCTGACGTCCAGGCCGCTCCTCGGTGCCGTCGTCGGGCTCGGCCTCTTCTACGCCGTCGGCAACCTGGTCGCCAACACGTTCGGCCAGTTCCAGACGTTCCTGTTCACCGAAGTGGCCGGGGCGCAGGTGTCGACGGCCACCCTCGTGGGGATGCTGGCCTATCCGCTCGGATTCCTCACCATCCTGCTCTTCATGAAGTACGTGGACGGGCCCGCCCGGATGCTGCTCTACACGATCGGTGTCGCGATCATGGCGATCGGAGCGGCGATCCCGCTGGTCGTGGGGCTGAACACGGTGACGCTGATCATCCTGAAGTTCGCCATCACGATCGGCGCGAGCTTCGCCGGCGAGGTCATCTTCAAGGTGTGGTCGCAGGAGTTCTTCCCCACCCTGATCAGAGGCACCGCGCAAGGCGTCGCCATAGCCTTCACCCGCTTCGTGGCGGCGGGCTTCGCGCTGGTCACCCCGGCGATCGCCGACGCCAGCCCCCAGGCGCTGATGGTGGTGCTGCTCGCCGCCGTGCTCATCGCCGCTTTGATCGCCTGGACGTGGATCTTCCCGTTGCGCCGCCGCATGCAGGCCACCGCCGACCCTGTGGCGGTCCGGTGAGCGTCGACCTGCGGCTGCACGGCATGCCGGCGCCGCGACCGCGTCTGTCCTGGCGGACCACGGAGCCGTTCGACGCCTATCGCATCGAGCTCACCCTCGCCGGCGGGCAGCCCGTCGTCCACACGGCGGAGGGCGCCGAACAGCTCGGAGTGCGATGGCCGTTCGCCCCACTGGACTCCCGCGCCACCGGAACGCTGCGCGTCAGCGTCGGCAGCCGAGGCCGCTGGGGCGCCTGGAGCCGGCCGCTGGCCTTCGAGACGCCGCTCTTCGGCGCCGGGGACTGGAGCGCGCGCTTCGTCTCGCCGCGGACCCTCGGCGGGGTGCTCACCGCCGCACCGCTGCTGAGCCGTACCGTGCAGCTGCCCGCGGCGGTGACCCGCGCCCGCCTGCACGTCACCGCGCTCGGGCTGCACGTGACGCGGATCAACGGCGAGCGCGTCACCGACGAGGAACTGGCCCCCGGCTGGACCAGTTACGGCCGGCGGCTGCGTTACCGCACCCACGACGTGACCGCCCTGCTCAGGCCGGGCGAGAACGAGGTCACCGCGCTGCTCGGCAACGGCTGGTACCGCGGCAGGCTCTACTGGCGCGGCGAGCGAGCCCTGTACGGCGACCGGCTCGCGCTGCTGGCGCAACTGGAGATCGAGTGCGCCGACGGAAGCACGCACCTGGTGGTGACCGACGAGAGCTGGCAGGCGCACACCACGGGCGTCCTCGCCGACGACCTCTACGACGGACAGACCACCGACCTGCGGATCGGGCGCGGAGCGGGCGAACCGGTGGAGGTGCTCGACGAGCCGCTCGACCAGCTCTTTCCCGGCGACTCTCCGCCCGTCCGGCCGGTCGCCGCAGTGCCGGGCGACATGCGGTACGCGGCCCCGTCGGGGGAGCTGCTGGTGGACTTCGGGGAGAACCTGGTGGGCTGGGTACGGCTGCGCGTGCGCGGGCGTGCCGGGCAGGAGGTCGTCGTCCGGCACGCCGAAGTGCTGGAGGACGGTGAACTGGGCATCCGCCCTCTGCGCAGTGCCCAAGCCACCGACCGCTATGTGCTGGCCGGTGGGCGGACCGAGGTGCTGGAGCCGTCGCTGACCTTCCACGGCTTCAGGTACGCGGGGCTGCGTGGCGTGGCTCCTGAGGAGATCGAGTCGGTCGAAGCGGTCGTTCTCAGCTCCGACCTGCGCCCCACAGGGCATTTCCGCTGTTCGGACCCCGATGTGCAACAGCTCCACGACAACGTGGTGCGCAGCATGCGCGGCAACTTCCTCGACGTGCCGACCGACTGCCCCCAGCGGGACGAGCGGCTCGGCTGGACGGGCGACATCCAGGTCTTCGCCCCCGCGGCCGCCTTCCTGGCCGACTGCTCGTCCTTCCTGTCCTCGTGGTTGCGGGATCTGGCGGCGGAGCAGTTCGAGGACGGCTGCGTGCCGTTCGTGGTGCCGAACATCCACCACAACATCCTTCCCGCCGCCGCCGCGTGGGGAGATGCGGCCACGATCGTGCCGTGGACCCTCTACGAGCGTTACGGCGACGCCGAGGTGCTGCGCGAGCAGTATCCGAGCATGCGGGCGTGGGTGGAACGGCTGAACGCCTTCGCGGGGGAGGACGGCCTGTGGGCCGGCCGGTTCCAGTTCGGCGACTGGCTGGACCCGGCCGCCCCGCCGGACGCGCCCGGCGACTCCCGTACGGACAAGGACCTGGTCGCCACCGCGCACTACATCCGCAGCACCGACCTGCTGGCCAGGACCGCCGCCGTGCTCGGCCTGAGCGAGGACGCGCGACGCTACCGGGACCTGGCGGCGGAGGTGAGGCGGGCGTTCGCCTCCGCCTACGTCACAGAGCGCGGGCTGATGGTCAGCGACACTCCCACGGCCTATGCGATGGCCCTTCAGTGGGACCTGCTGCCGACGCCGGAGCAGCGGGAAGCGGCCGGATCGAGGCTGGCCGACCTGGTGCGGGCCAACGGCTTCCGGGTGGCGACCGGATTCGTCGGCACGCCGCTGATCACGGACGCGCTCACCGAGGCGGGATACCCGCACCTGGCGTTCCGGCTGCTCCTGGAGCGCTCCTGCCCGTCGTGGCTCTACCCGGTGACGATGGGGGCGACGACGATCTGGGAACGCTGGGACAGCATGCTGCCCGACGGCTCGATCAACCCCGGCCAGATGACCTCGTTCAACCACTATGCGCTGGGCGCGGTCGCCGACTGGCTGCACCGGCGGGTGGCCGGCCTCGCGCCCGCCGCCCCCGGCTACCGGCGGATCGAGGTCCGTCCGCTGCCGGGATATGGGCTGACCTGGGCAGAGGCCGACCTGGAGACTCCGTACGGCGAGGCGGGCGTGGCGTGGCGGATCAGCGACGGCACCCTCGTCCTCGAAGCGCGGGTCCCGCCGGGGACCGAGGCGATCGTGCACCTGCCGGGGCGGGAACCGTTCCTGACCGGACCTGGTGATCATCAGTGGAAGGCCGAGCTGCCGCCGCCGGCGTCGCCGGAAGTGATCGCGGACGCCGTCGACGACGCTCGGTTGTGGGAGCGCCTGACACCGGTGATGACCGCCCATGGCGTGATCGGCGATCCGGCGGCCCTGGCTGCTCGCGGGTTGCGCCTGCCGCTGTCCGAGCTGGCCTCCGTGGTCGCCCCACGTGCCACCCCGGAACAGGTCGCGCGGCTGCGGTCGGCCCTGGACGAGCAACTGCGGGGTTGAGCGCGGAAACGGGCGACGAGTAGCCGTCCTCGCCGCCCGCGGCCCCTGTGAAAGGTCTCGGACCTGAGGTACGGTCACGGGGATCTGGTGAGTTTGCACCAGCTCGGGCCTGGAACGGGGGCGAGCGACTGTCTTCCCCCCTGCTGCGGGCCGGACCCCGCGAAGGCCCGCAGCACCGCGCCGGCCGCCTTCACACCGGACCGGCGCTTTCCGCGCACCACCTTCCTGAGGAAGGACCTGCCATGACTCTTCCGCCTGTCTCACCCGATGGGGGCTACTACGGCGGCTACGGCACGCGGGAACCGGACGGTCCTACCGAGGCGCAGCAGCCCTGGCGGTGGCTGGGCCGGCTGGGCCGTCGGCTGAGATCGGAACGCCGCACCGGGGGAGCGGACGAGGCAAGCGAGGTGCCGACTCCTCTTCTCAACCCTTCTGATCCGGCCGGACGGGATACGCTCCCGCCTTCGCGGCGGCGATAGCGGCCGCGGCGGCCTGTTCGGCGACGGTCTCGTCGATGGGTTCATGGCTGACGAGCATCCGGTAGTAGAACGGCGCGCCGACCGATCGGATCACCTGGACCGGGTCGGTGTCGGGCGGGAGGTCACCGCGTTCGATCGCGTGCCGCACCGACTCGGCGGCCATGTCGTTGCGGGTCCGGAAAAAGTCGTGCAACGCCTGCGCCGCCCTCGGGTCCAGCGCTGCCGCCGTGATCAGTCCGAGCATCGCCGGGCGCCAGACCGGGTCGCTGTAGAAGCGGTGGATGCCCACCGCGAGCCCGCGCAGGTCCACCTCGATCGACCCGGTGTCCAGGAGCGGCACCTCGGAGCTGGTCAGGTCGGTGATGAGCTCGACCAGCAGGCCCACCGGGTCGCGCCATCGCCGGTACACCGTGCTCTTGGCGACGCCCGCGAGCTCGGCCACGCGTTCCATGCTCAGCTCCGCGTACCCATGGGCCTCCAGCTCGGCACGGGTGGCGGCCAGGACGGCGGCGCGCACCCGTTCGGTACGCCCGCGCGGTCGCATCGTCCCCGGTGCCGGGCGGTCCTCGGACAAGACATGGCTCCTCTGCTCGCGTGACTGCCATCCTGCCTGGAGGCCAGTTTAACGCAACCCCAGTCCCCTTTAAACGCCGAAATGGGCAACTAAGAAAACCGGGGTTGTATTAGCGAGGCGGCACGGCTACGTTGAGGAGCAATTAACGAGATCCCAGTTTTATTTGTCGCGACTCTCGTAAGGAGGGCACCCATCGTGTCCGAGACCGCCATCCGCAGGTACGCCGGCCTGTCCGGCCTGGCCGCCAGCCTCCTGATCATCATCCAGGTCCCGCTGTACTTCATCTACGAGACCCCGCCCGACTGGGACGTCCTGACCCGCAGCCTGCTCGGCATCACCGGCTGCACCGTCTACATCGTCTACTTCGTCGGGCTCCGCCAGCTCATCCGCCACGTCGACCCGGCCTACGACTGGGTCGCCGGCATCGTCCAGAACGCCGGCCTGCTGTGGGTGGCCATGGTGTTCGTCCCGCAGTCCATGGAGGTGGGCGCGGCGATCACGGTGGACCACGACATCGACACCACCATGGAGGGGCCCTTCGCCGGCGCCCAGTACCTCATGCAGGGCGCCGTCTCCAGGCTCCTCATGGGCCTCTTCCTGATCGCCCTGGGGATCGCGGTGTCCCGGCTCGGTCTGCTCCCGCGCTGGGTGGCACACTCCGCCTACGTTCTCGCTGCGGTCAACCTCGCCTTCCTGCCCGCCGTGTACTTCGGCGACGACGCCGCCGACTTCTACAGCGCGCAAGGCTGGGGCACCACCGCCAGCATGGGCGCCCTCTGGAGTCTGTGGACCCTCGCCGTCAGCGTCAGCCTGCTCCGCGGCGCTCGCCGTACCGCCCCCGCGGCCCCCGGCACCGGAACGGCCGCGGTCGTGGCACCTGCGCAATAGGCCGGAAACGCATGCGCCGAGCAGCGGCGCGCAAGGCTGCGCCGCCGCTCCAAGAAACCGGAGACCTTTCATGCCGTACGCCATGCGGCGCGACCCCGTCGAAGTGATCGGGTCTCCGGTCTCCTGAGCCAGGACTCTCCCGTCTCACCCACATTGAGGAATCCCATGAGAAACGTCCTTCGGACGCCCATGACCGTGCTCGCCTGCCTGGTCACCGCGCTCGCCGCAGCCCCACCGGCGACGGCCGCGGGCCGCCGGGCCGGTGATGATCCGGGGGTGGTCCGCACCGAGACGGGCCTCGTCCGCGGCACGTTACGCGACGAATACCGGCTCTTCCAGGGCATCCCGTACGCGGCGCCGCCCGTGGGGGCGCTGAGATGGGGATCGCCGCGACCCGCCGCCGGGTGGAGGGGGGTGCGCGCCGCGACCCGTCCCGGCCCCGCGTGCGCCCAGGTCATGGACTTCATCGGCGACAAGCCGAGCACCGCCGAGGACTGCCTGTATCTCAACGTCACCACGCCGAGGCGCACCACCGGGAAGCTGCCCGTCATGGTGTGGATCCACGGCGGCGGCTTCCTGGGCGGCTCCGGAGCGATCTACGGCGCCGAACGGCTGGCCGCCAAGGGCGACGTCATGGTGGTGACCTTCAACTACCGTCTCAACGCGCTCGGATTCCTGGCGCACCCCGCGCTGAACGGCGGCCCGGCCCGGCACGGGTCCGGCAACTTCGGGATCGAGGACCAGCAGGCGGTGCTGCGCTGGGTGCGGGCGAACGCGGCGGCGTTCGGCGGCGATCCGCACAACGTCACGCTCTTCGGAGAGTCCGCCGGCGGGATGTCGAGCTGCGTCCACCTGACCGCCCCGGGGTCGCGGGGGCTGTTCCAGCGCGTCATCATGCAGAGCGGGCCGTGCACCCTGCGCTGGCCGTGGGCCCCGAGCACGGCCGGACCGGACGCGGAGACCTGGCGTCCCAAGCCGCGGGCGCAGGCGGAGAGGCAGGCCATCGAGATCGCCACCGCGGCCGGCTGCGCCGACCTTCGCACGGCGGCTGCCTGCCTGCGTTCCAAGCCCGTGTCCGTCCTGCTGAAGGCCGTCGGTCCGCGCGGGCTCGCGCCGGCCTACGGCGCCGGAGTGCTTCCCCGGGATCCGGTACGCCAGCTCAGGTCCGGCGAGTTCGCGAAGGTGCCGGTCATGCACGGCATCACCCGGGATGAGCACGTCACCTTCCAGGTCGGCTTCGACGTCGAGGCGGGCGGCCCGATCGCCCCCAAGGACTACCCCGCGGTGCTCGGCACGTTCCTGGGCCTGGACGACAAGCAGACCGCGAAGGTGATCCGCCGCTACCCACTGAGCGACTACAAGGGCTCGACGAGCTGGGCGATGGCCGGCACGCTCACCGACTGGGCCTGGGCCTGCCCCGCGGTCGAGATGAACGACCTGCTGGGCCGGTACGTGCCCACCTTCGCCTACGAATTCTCCGACCGGACGGCGCCGTGGTTCAAGGACGCTGCCCCACAGAGCTACCCGACAGGCGCCTACCACGCGGGGGAACTCCAGTACCTGTTCTCGCGCGCGTACGCCGGCCATGACCTGTCACCGGAGCAGCGGCGGCTCTCCGACGAGATGATCGGCTACTGGACCCGCTTCGCCCACTCCGGCGACCCCAACGGCGACGGGGCGACCGGCTGGCCGCCCTACGACGCGCCCGGAGGCCAGGTGCTGTCGCTCGCCACCGGCCAGAACGGGATCGGCGAGGTGAACCTCGCCCGCGAGCACCGCTGCGACTTCTGGAAACCCCTGACCTGATCCGAGATATCGGGTCGGCCGAGCGGGCGGCAGGCTGACCGGAACGGCGAAGACGAGCGCCCCCAGCGAGCGCTTCACCGCCACGGCACGGAGCGCACAACCGACTGGTGCCGGCAACGCCTCGTCGTGTATCCATGCGCGCCGAGGCCGGACGTGAGCCGCACGACCGCGCCCCGTGCGACCTCGTCGGTGAGCTGTCCACGCTCAGCACCGAGTTCCGCCGCCAGTGGGCCGTCCACGACGGACGGTGTACGGCCTCACCGTCTACACCGCCGAACCGGGCAGCACCTCCGAAGGGCGGCTCAAGCTCCTGGCCAAGTAGTCCGTCGTCCGGTCCTGCACGGCTACAGCCTGGCGGCCACCCCGCGGGCACACCCCACCAGCCAGCCGCGTTGAAGCGCGCCGACCTGCCCGCAGCGCAGCGACGGCGTGCCGGCGGGTTTGCTCGGCCCTGCGTTCGCTGATCATTTATCGGGCGAGGCCGTCGACGTGGTGTCGGGGCCGAACGGGCGTGTCGGCTCGATGAGGTGCTGAATCCAGTCGGCCCCGCGCAGAGGCCAGGGCTTTCAAGGGCATCAGCATGCCTGATCTTGCGCGCCGGGCGCACGGCCGAGCAGTCGCAGGATGTCGTCGGACAGAAGTTCGTCCGGGCCCTTGAGCGCGTTCGCGAGTTTCGTGTCGGTGCAGAAGATCATCTCTGCGGCGATGTTGTCCTGCACGATCCGGGCGACGTTGTCCAGGGCGACGGGGATCGGCTTGGAGGGGATCTCGGCCGTGGATAGGTCGATCAGGTGGGTGTCGGCCTGTGCCGGGTCCATGAACTTCTTGATGATGACGGAGTTCTGGTTCCGGGAGGATGTGGTCCAGATCGTGAAGACGACGACGTACAGGCCTTTCCAGGCGTCATCGCCGAGCTGTCGGCGCCAGCGGGTCATGATGTCCGCGACGCCTTCGATCTGCACTTTGCATGCCCAGTGCATGTTGGTGCGGATGTTCGGGTACACGCTGCCCGAGTAGTCCTCGAAGGACTTCATGTCGAAGGAGCGGCTTCGTGCGGTGTCGGCGATGAATTCGCGTGATCTGTCGAGGATGTTTGCGCACGACTGCTGAAGGCCAGGTGGGAGTCTCGCCTCGTCGAGTTGCCGCCGGGCCGTGGCTATCGTGGCGGAGGCGTCCTTGAGTGGCTCGACCCAGCCGTCCCCCGGCCCCTTGAACGCGACCATGTCCAGGTCGTGCGGATCGATTCTGGCGTTCTGGAAAGCTGGGACCTGCTTGGGCAGGTATGGGGCGATGACTGTGAAGATGCCCAGCGGGAGGTGGGCGATCGACTTCGCCAGCTCGAAGATCTCGTCGACCGGGTGCAGCGACTCCAGTGCCTGCCCGTTCGAGACGAGGCTGTACAGACCACCCCGATGGTCGTTCTGGACGACGATGACCGGGCTCAGGTGGTTGACGAGGTCGGCTTTCAGCGCGGCGTAGTTCCGCCGCGTGTCGGCGTTGACCGCACGGATCGCGTCGCGTGCCGGTCGTTGTCCGGCCGCGTGCGACGGGGATGTGCCGGTACGTGCGGCGGGGAGTACGTTGCCGCCGAGCAGCGTCGTGGCGCCGGCAGCGGTGGCGGTGCCGAGGAATGTTCTGCGTGTGACCACTGTCTGACCTGCCTCTCGAAAGCCGCAGCGCCGACGAGATCGTCCGCCGACCCCAGGCCCTTCGCCGCACCGTCACTCCCACTCCGGCCCAAGCTGCCCTGGGCCGGAAGGTTGACTTAATGTTTGTGTATGGTAACGGTAAGTAGTGGGCCTGCGGATTCTCAGGTTCGGGGCAAGCGACCGCGTCGTAGGCAGGAGAGGGCATGTCAATCCTCAAGGGCGTTCCGCCGTTCGTGTCCACCTCACGCGGGCCTCGGTTCGCCGGGATGGCGATCGGCGGCCTTGCGCTGCTCGTCGCCATGCTCGTCCCGGTCGCGACCGGCGCACGCGCCGCGATCGGGTTGACCAAGTGCACCGGTTCCCAGACGGTGACCTACACCCCCGGCCTCACCGATCAGCCCCGGGAGGTCACGGTCAGCGGGACGGCCCCCTTGATCGAGTGCGTCTCCAGCAGTGATCCCACCATTTCCCAGGCCACGTCGACCTTCTCCGCCACAGGGACGTTCTCCTGCACCTCTGGCACGAGGGCGGGCAGCCGGAGGATCACGTGGAACAACGGCAACACCAGCACGCTGTCCTCCACTTCCGCCGTCTCACTCAACGGCGCGGAAAGCCTCGTTCTGATCAAGGGTGTGGTGGTCGACGGCGAGTTCAAGGGAGCGCGGTGGACCGGCACGTTCCCCATGTTCAGCACGAAGCCTCAGGCCTGTCTCACCGAGCAAGGGCTTGCCGGCGTCTCCGGCCTGCTCACCCTGAGCATCGGTTCACTGTGAACCGGCCCGACTTCGATGGACGCCTTGCTGTCGGCCGCTGTCCCGGCGTTCCTCTGCCCTGCCCTCCACTATGGCGCGGTGTCTCGGAGGTCGCGCTCGACGTTGTGACGCAGTGGATGTCGCCGCCGCGCCGTTGGCCGCGTTGTGCCGGGTGACACACCTTTCCCGGCCGGCGATGGAGCTCGCGGCCGGGGACCACTTCGCCGCCACGTGCGCCCTGAGCGCAACCCCGGCCTCAGTGAAGCTGTTCGCAACCGAGCCGCGTGACGACACCGTCCTAATGCGTCGCGCCGAGGAGGGCGCCGAGAACCGGGCCCTTCCGGACTACGGGTGTCCCGGCATGTCGGTCAGCTGCCAGACCGGGGTGCCCGAGCACGGCACCAGTTCGAGGACGGCTCCCGTGGCGGTGCTCCGGTCCTTGACGGCGACGCATCTGGAGTTGCTGAGGGACACGATCTGCTGCCCGTCCCCCGACGGACGCAGCTCGAACTGGTAGTCGGTGAGCAAGGGCGCGCACGAGCCGCGGGTCAGGGTGTCCTGGATCCCCGCCCTCGGGATCCCCACCTTGAGGCACTTGTCTCCGGACGGGTCGGAGATCTGGTAGGTCTTCGTCGCCACGCGGCGGAACAGCAGCCGCTGGTCGGTCCCGCACGCCGCCTGGACGACCTGTGTGCCGGAGAAGGACAGGCACTTCTCGGAGTGGCTGGCGACGGCGGTCGAGGTGAAGTCCCGTTCCGTCAGCCCGGACCGCAGCTGGAGATAGGCGGGCTTCTTGGCCAGCTTCTCGTCCAGAGGGTGGGCCGCTCCCCAGCCGGGAACCCCGGACGGCACCCACGAGTACTTGTCGGTGAGGCTCCACATGGTCAGGGACACGCAGCGGGCGACGGCGAGGCACGCCTCGGCGGCCCGGCGGTAGACCTCGCCCTGGGCGGCCAGCTTGTCCGCGTCCACCGGCAGCTTGAGCCGGACGTCCAGCTCGGTGACGGCCACGTCGACGCCCAGCTCGGCGAACAACTTCAGAGTGCTCTTGAGCTGCGTCAGCGGCAGCGTGGCGGGCATCGGGTCGGCGATCATGGCGTGGGTCTGGAAGCCGACGCCGTCGATCGGCACGCCCTGGGCCCGCAGGTCGTGTACGAGGTTGTAGAGGCCGTCCCGCTTGCGGTTGCTCCACTCGGCGTTGAAGTCGTTGATGTAGAGCTTGGCCGCGGGGTCGGCGGCGTGGGCCCAGCGGAAGGCGTCGGCGATGTAGCCGGGGCCCAGGCGCTTGAGCCAGATGGATTGCCTGAGGGTGCCGTCCTCGGCGAGGACTTCGTTGACGACGTCCCACACGGCGACCCGGCCGGCGTAACGCTTGACGGTGGTCTCGATGTGCTGTTGGAGCGCGGCGCGCAGTTGCTGGTCACTGAGTGAGCCGTCGCTGACCCACGTGGGGAGACCGCCGTGCCAGACGAGGGTGTGACCGCGGACCATCTGCTTGTTCTCCTGGGCGAAGGAGACGACGGCGTCCGCCTTGGCCCAGGTGTGCACGCCGGATTCGGGCTCCACGTTCACCCATTTCATGGCGTTCTCGGGGGTCACGCTGTTGAACTCGTACTTGAGCTTGTCGCGGTAGCCGTTGTCGGTCTCCAGGGCGCGGTCGTTGACGGCCGTCCCGATGCGCAGGTTTCGCGCCGCCGCCACGGTACGCAGGGTCTCCTCGGCGGCGGCGGCGGCGGCGGAGGAGGCGGGGATGACGGCCGTCGCCGCGACGCCGAGCAGAACGGCGCCCATGCCGGCGAGGGACAAAAGGGAAAGTTTCATCTCTTCTTTCGTAATCGGATCACGAGCCGGGAGCTCGTTGTGTGTGGCAGGAGGCCGGGCGCCGGAACAGGGAGAACACGCCGGCCCAGCAAGCGGGTCCGAAGACGGCCCCGGCACCGCCCACAGCCAGAAGAACGGGGCAGAACGAGGGATGGGTGACCGGGGCGTCCACCGGCTTGTGCCTGCCCGTGTTCGAGGCGCTGTAGATGTCGACGCCCGGAGCGGCGATCGTGATGTACGAGCGCACCCGGGAGAAGCCCGCCCGCCTCCCCGTCCGGCCCGCCGGTTGCTCCGGGACGGGCGGCCGGGGACGACGCGACGTTGTCGGCGTCGGTGGCCAGGGAGCCCGTCGATTCTCCGTTGCCGGAGCCGGCGAGCAGGAGTGCGCGCTTACCTACGGCATGGTCCACCGCGGCGGCTTCCTCCTCGTACGGCGCGAAGTCGGCCCATGCGTCGGTGCCGAGCGACATCGAGATCATCTTAGCGCCCCTGCCGGCCGCGGACCGGATGCCCTTGGCCACCGCCTGCTGCGACTTCTTGATCTCGGGATCGATCTTTCCGTTCTCGGCCCACTTGTCGGCCAGGGCGACCTCGTCGTCGTGGAGGGGCCGCCTGATCGATTGGCGCCGGCGGCCGGGGGGCGACGGCCGCGACGTGTCGCTCAGCGGCTCGTCGGGTTCTCGGCGAGCAGTGGTTCGAGGGCGCCGAGGGCCGCGCCGACGCAGATGTCGCGTAGCTGATCGCGCGTGCAGGTCTCGCGGGTGAGCCAGTCGACACACAGGACCTGGACGAAGACCAGCCAGCTCTTCAGAACCCCGGAGACGGCCTCGCGAACGTCGTCGCCCGCGAGCGGAAGGACCGCCAGCAGCCTCGCCCGGAGTGCGTCCAGCTCGTTCGACATGATCGTCTGGATCACCGGATCGCCCGCGAGGACCCGGTTCGCGGCGAGGACGGCGTTGCGGTTGGCCACGAAGTAGTCGAGATGGACGTCCATGCCCTGCGCGAGCTGCTCCCGCAGTGAGTGGGCGGGGTCGAGCCGCGTCTCGGCGAGCAACTGGTCCGCGGCCTGCTGGTACACGGCGGCGAAGAGGGCCTGCTTGCTCGGGAAGTGCCGGTAGAGCAGAGCTCGTGACACGCCGGCCTGCTCGGCGACCTCTTCCATCAGCACGTCGGCGTAGGGGTGAGCGGCGAAGAGCCGGGCGCCGACGGCGAGGAGCTGGGCGTGGCGCCCGTCAGGGGTGAGTCGCTGGCGTGGAGGCATGGACCAAGCCTAGTTGACACACGTCTACTAGCGCGGGCACCGTAGTAGACACATGTCAACTAAGGCGGGAGAAATCATGGTCAAGGCGCTCCGTACGCTCGCTCGGCTGATGGGGTGGGCCTGCGTGCTGATCGGCCTGCTCCACGTGGCGCTCGGCAACGCGGCGATCCCCGGCGCCGCTTCCGCGGGGCCGACGATCGACAGCTGGGGCCGGTTCATGGGGGCCGCCTTCGTCGGCTACGGGCTGGCATGGGTGTGGGCGGCGCGGCAGCGCCCGATCCCGGCGACGGTGGTGCGGTGGCTGGCCGCCGTCTTCCTGCTGGGCGGCGTGGGCCGGCTGCTCTCGCTCGCCGTGTCCGGCCGGCCGCACGGGTTCCAGCTCGTGCTGGCGGTCATCGAACTCGTTCTGCCGCCGGTCTTCTTCTGGCTTGCCGACAAGGACGAGCGCGCCTACTCGGCCTGAGCGGCACGGCGGAGGCGCTCGCGGGCGCCACTTCACCGTGCCGGGCGCCACCCGCGGGAAGTCCGGTACTCCTTCCAGGTCGTGGAGCGCCGGGATCGCGCGGGGCTGATCACCACTGCCGCCACGGCCGTTCTCGTACCTGCTCTGTCTCGCCTTGGTCGCGAGCGCCGCGACCGGCGGGCTCAGCTCCAGGTCGCCCGCTTGAGAATCGTGCCGAGCCGGCTGTCGCTCCACTGGTCGAAGATGAGGATCTTCGACTTGGGCAGGTGCCAGATCCGCTCCTGATAGGAGACGCCGGTCCGCTTGGCCGACTGCGTCGTGCAGCCGACGCGCCAGACGCGGTAGGTGGCCTGGTGTCCCGCACCGACCGGGCGGAGACCGCGGGCGACGAGCTTGCCGGGGAAGTCCTCCACGTAGCGCTTGTCGGGTGCGCAGGCCGCGAGCCCGTTGCCCGGGTGGTACGGCTCCTCGGGGTCGTAGGGGTTGCCGTGGCGGGCCAGGGAGATGCCCTCCGGCCCGACGAGGTAGAACCCACGGCACTCGACGGCGAGCCGGTCGCAGCCGCCGGTCATGACGTGGACGCCCCACCTGTCTGCTTTCCCGACTTTCCAGGTACTGGGGATCTGGAGCGTCATGCCGCGGAAGGTCAGCGGCTTGGTCGCCGCGCTCTGCGCGGGTGCGCCGGTGAACAGGAGGGAGGCGGTCACAACCAGGGTCGTCAACATGATCCCGAGGCTAGGGAAGCCCACTTGTGGCTCGGCTGCAACGCTCTTGTAGCGCGCTCGAACGGGCTGCCGGGCGAGCTCTCGGTGGACGACCGGCCCGACGACGCTCCGCCGGAACGCCCATGCGGCCCGCCAGCTAATTTGACTTCCATCTAAGCAGTGGCGCATGATGACTCCTGCTTAGATGAACTTCTATCCAAAGGGGTGCGTGATGCGCGCTCTGTTCAGCCGACGCCGCCCGTCCATCGAGCGGACCGGCTTCACCGTCGACAAGGCCACCTCGCGGGTGTGCGACCTCGACTGCCGCGCCGATGCCGCCATCGAGCGCGCCCGCCTCTACGCCACGTTCCCGTCCTTCCGCTAACCTCCCTCTCGCCACCTGGAGAAACAGTCATGAGCGACAGTTGCTGCGGCACCACCACGATCGCGATCGAGCAGCTCACGGCCCCTCGGCAGGCCACCTCAGGGCGGCGGGACGACCTGCCCGTGGTCGTGATCGGCGCGGGCCCCGTCGGCCTGGCCGCCGCCGCGCACCTGGCCGAACGCGGCATCGACTTCCTGGTCCTGGAGGCCGGCGAGCGAATCGCCGCGTCGATCGCGCAGTGGGGGCACGTGCGGGTGTTCAGCCCGTGGAAGTACGACATCGACGCCGCCGCCCGCCGCCTGCTGGAGGCCGACGGCTGGAGCGCCCCCGACCCCGAATGGCTGCCGACCGGCGCCGAGATCATCGCCGACTACCTCGCCCCGCTGGCCGAGCTGTTCGGTGACCGGGTGCGTACCGACGCCCGAGTGACCGCCGTCAGCCGCCTCGGCTACGACCGGGTGCGCACGGCAGGCCGCGAGCAGGCCCCCTTCCTGATCCGCCTGGCCGACGGCGGCGAGTTGCAGGCAGGCGCGATCATCGACGCCTCCGGCACCTGGACCACCCCGAACGCGCTGGGCGCCTCCGGCCTGCCCGCCCATGGCGAGAACGAGGTGTCCATCGACCACGCCCTGCCTGACGTCCTCGGCACCGACCGCCACCGCTACGAGGGCCGGCACGTTCTGGTCGTCGGCGCCGGCCACTCGTCCGCCACCACACTGCTCGCCCTGGCCCAACTGGACGACACCCCGATCACCTGGGCCATCCGCGCAGGCAACGCTGGCCGCGCCTACGGGGGCGGCGACGCCGACGCCCTCCCGGCCCGCGGCGCGCTCGGCACCCGCCTGCACGCCCTCGTCACCTCCGGTCGCATCCAGCTCCTGACCGGCTTCTTCACCCACCAGGTACGCGCCACCGGCGACGGTGTCGAAGTGACCAGCCGCACCCCCTCCGGCGCCGAGCGGACGATCATCGTGGACCGGATCGTCAGCGCGACCGGCTACCGCCCCGACCACTCCATCGCCGCCGAACTACGCCTCGACCTCGACCCCGTCCTCGGCTCCACCCGCGCCCTGGCCCCGCTCATCGACCCCAACCGGCACTCCTGCGGCACCGTCCCCCCGCACGGCGTGGACGAGCTGGCCCACCCCGAGCCCGGCTACTACGCCATCGGCGTCAAGAGCTACGGCCGCGCCCCCACCTTCCTGCTCGCCACCGGATACGAGCAGGCTCGATCGGTCGTCGCCGCGCTGGCCGGCGACTGGGAGGCCGCCCGCGACGTGCAGCTCGACCTGCCCGAGACCGGGGTGTGCTCCTCCGGCCCGGCCGAGGATCAGGAGCAGCGGGTCGGCCTGGCCGGCGGCATCAGCGGCGGCCTGCTCTCCGCCCCGCTGCCCCTGGCCACCGTCTCCACCGGGTCCTGCTGCGGCTGACACGTCCGAAGCCCCTGGAAAGGACGGTCCGAGGAACACCCCACGGCGGCCCATCGAGAGGCGCTCCGCCTCATCTGCGATCACGGCCCGCTGGACCCGCCCCGACCCGGCGAGCGCCTGCTCGCCGGCCTCGGGCGGACGAGCGCGGTGGTCGTGGCGTTCGCGGCGTTCGCCTACCACCGCCTATAATTTAGACCGGCATCGAATTAAGGAGTCGCGTCATGGCAGCCCCCGCCACCACCCAGTGCTGTGCGCCGATCGCCCGCGAGCCGCTCGGCGAGGCCGACGCCGCCGAACTGGCCACCCTGCTCAAGGCCGTGGCCGACCCGGTGCGGCTGCGCCTGCTGTCGATGATCGGCTCCCACGCCGGTGGCGAGGCGTGCGTGTGCGACCTGACCGGCGTCTTCGACCTGACCGCCCCCACCATCTCCCACCACCTGAAGGTGCTGCGCACCGCCGGGCTCATCGACGGCGAACGCCGCGGCACCTGGGTCTATTACCGGATCATCCCCGAGGTGGTGAACAAGCTGGGCGCGTTGTTCGCACCGCTCGCCACGCCCGCCAAGGCGCAGAACGGCCCGGTGGACGTGGAACTCCTCACCGTATGACCGACGCGGCACGCCTGGCCGAGGTCGTGGTCATCGGCGCCGGGCAGGCCGGATTGGCGGCCGGCTACTACTTGCGGCGGGCGGGCGTCGACTTCGTCATCCTGGACGCCGGGCAGGCCCCGGGTGGTGCCTGGCAGCATGCCTGGCCGTCCCTGCGGCTGTTCTCGCCCGCGCAGTACAGCTCCCTGCCCGGCCGGATGATGCCGATCCCGGCCGACGGCGGCTACCCGGACGCCGCCCACGTCGTCGCCTACCTCACCGACTACGAGCAGCGTTACCGGCTGCCGATCGTCCGCCCGGCCGCCGTGCGGGCCGTGCGGCGCGCCGGCCCGAACCTGGCCGTGGACAGCAGCGCCGGCACCTGGCACGCCCGGATCGTGGTCAGCGCCACGGGCACCTGGTGGCGCCCCTACGTCCCGCACTACCCCGGCATCGGTGACTTCCGCGGCGAGCAACTGCACACCGCCGGCTACCGCGGCCCCGAGCCCTTCCACGACCGCCGGGTGCTGGTCGTGGGCGGCGGCAACTCCGCCGCGCAGATCCTCGCCGAGCTCTCCCGGGTCGCCCCGACCACCTGGGCGACACTGCGCCCGCCCCGGCTGCTGCCCGACGAGATCGACGGCCGCGCCCTGTTCGACCTGGCCACCCGCCGCCACCGGGCCGCCCTGACCGGACAGAACGCCGAGAGCATCGCCGACCTGGGCGACATCGTCGCCGTCGCGCCCGTACGCGAGGCCCGAGACCGAGGCGCGCTCAAGGCCGAGCCCATGTTCTCCCGCATCACCCCCGACGGGGTGGCATGGGCCGACGGCAGCACGGCGGCGTACGACGTGATCGTGTGGTGCACCGGCTTCCGTCCCGCCCTGGCCCACCTGGCCCCGCTACGGCTGCGCGGCCCCGGCGGCGCGATCCCCACCGACGGCACCCGCGCCCTGGCCGAACCGCGCCTGCACCTGCTCGGCTACGGCGACTGGACCGGCCCCGCCTCGGCCACCCTCATCGGCGCCGGCCGCACCGCCCGGCAACTGGCCGCGGAGATCACCGCCCAGCTCTAGTGCCGTGGCCCGGCTTCGCCGTCCTGGCTCTTCACCTGGTGCCCTGCTTCCTCAAGGACGGTGATGGCCTGCTGTTTCCTCGGCTCGGGAACCAGAACCAGGTCGGCATGGAAAGTCGAGGCCACGAATACCGGGATCGCCGCCTCCGCCAGCGGCTTGACGATCGCGGACAGCATTCCGGGAATGTCCAGGCCGTGTGCTGTGGCACCTCCGTAGAAGCCGATCCACTGCTCCGCCGCGTCCGCACCTCTGGCCTCACGGACCACGGTCAGCCCTTCCGGAGCGCGGACGAGCACCAGCCAATCGTCCTCGGGCACCCCGTCTTGCGGCAGCTGCTCGACGGCGAATGCGGGAGACATGATGCTGAGATGCTGAGCGGTGGATGCGTCCATGGGCATGTGTCTACCAGGCACCCATCTGGTCGCACGCTCCGCCCGCCTGTACGGCGTGCCGCTCCGGGCCGGCGCGATGGCGTCCGACAACCGCCGCTACGCCACCGTAGGACCGCCGTCCGCCCGGACCTCGGCCTGATCAGGCCCATGGCCTAACCGGTGACGTCGAGTTCGGCGTACATGCCGGCCGCGTAGTGGCCCGGGAAGTTGCACAGCAGCTCGTATCGGCCCGGCCGCAGTGTCAACGTGGTCCAGCTCGTGGATCCGGGAGCTATGCCGTTCCCGGCGCCCGCCCCACACGTACGAGACGCCTCGCCGAGGCTGCCCGCCTCGCTGACGCGCCCGTCCGAACCGGTCGCCCGCTGCCCCGGCGCGTGCCCCGCCGGGAGCGGCAGCACGACGACCTCGTGGGCGAGGGTCCCCTCGTTGTACGCACGCAGCGAAACCTTGCCGGCGGGGACGCTTGAAGGCGTGGCCGTCAGTCTCATCCGCGTGCCGTGCGGCCCTGAGCCGTACGGGCCTTGAGTGCCGGGCATCATGCCACCCGGACCGGGAGTTCCGTACGGTCCGGGATCATGGGGGCCAGGGCTCATCATGCCTGACGCCATGTCGGCAAGGGCCACGTCCACCACACGCCCTTCAAGTGGTGGCGCAGTGCACGCAGGTTGCTGATGTGGCGGGACCGCTGTTCCTCCCAAGCCGATGGCCGCGTACATGACGGCGCTCATCGCTGCGTAACTCATCCTGGGCAGCCACATGCTCGGCACCTCCGTCGCTCCGCCTCCGCTCGAGGCCGGCCGTCCTGAGGTTCTGGGTGAGGACGCCTCACCCAGACCCCCTGCCCGAACGGAGCCAGGGCATGCCACGCCCACCTCCACCTCGCGACCCACCGGATGCGAGAGGTGGGATCGGATCGATGGCGGCGGACTACCTCGTCACCGCTGACGGGCACCGCAGTGGGGTGCGTACGGCGCTAGGCGTCGATCGGCACGGTCCCCGGCAGCCTCGGGCACAACGTCAGCATCATTTTCGACGCCGACCTCGGCGATCTGGCCGACCCCCGCGATGCCCACCCTGCACATCCTGTTCAACGACCAGGGCAGTGGCCTGTTCACCACCATCGACCACGCCATTGACCGACACCTGTACAGCGTCACCTACGACCCGGCCATCGGGGCCTCACCCGAGGACTTCACCACCGAGCGTTGTACCGAACTGATCCGCCTGATCACCGCACTGCCGGACCTCGAACCGCGGATCAAGGCGGTGGCGCCGTGGGAGATGGCGGCCATGGTGGCGGATCGTTTCGGGTGGGGCGGGTGCTGCTGGCCGAGGATGCGGCGAAAGTCACCCCACCCAGTGGCGGGATGGGCGGCAACACCGCGATCGGTGACGCCTACGACCTGGCCTGGAAGCTCGACTCGACGGCCAGGCCGGGACTGCTGGACAGCTATGACGGCGAGGAAGGCGGTGTCGGGGCCTTGGCCGCGGATGGGATCCGGCTTCTTGCGCTGCTCGAGCACGAGGATCTTGAGCGGCCGGCCCCGGCGGGCCTGGCTGAGGAGCTCCAGGGTTTCGGGCGTCTCCCAAGCGGTCGGGTGCCGCCGGACGCGTCGGCCCGCAAGGCGGTGCATATGACGGACAGTTCCGGAGCGCGCACCTAACGCATGTCAAGGTGCTGAGGGTATTGCCGAAGCGTCCTGTTATAGCCCCCTTGGGCGCTCTTGTTGTGCCCTCGCCTTGACGTTTGGATCACCTAGGAGTGCTCTTCCGTGCCGCCGCCTGTTCTGCCAGGAGAAGGAGCCGCGACCTTGACCATGCTGACCTACACCCTCATCACGGACCCGGCACCCTTGGCGGCGTCCGAGGCCGGGCGGCAGTCCAAGTCCACGGGGACGGTGTACCTGCTCGTCACGAACACCGGGCAGACGGCGTACGCAACGATCAAGGTGACGGTTCCCGTCGGCACCGGCGCCGGCCACCTCACCGACGACTTCACCACGATCACGCCCAAAGGCGAGCACACCGACGTCAAGGCCGGCCGCACCCGTGCGGTGACCGTCCAGGGGCAGAGCTTCGCCTTCCAGGTCAGCGATCAGGGCAGCGCGATCACCTTCGGTCCCGGTGACCACATGGTGGTGACGCTGGAGGACGTCGCTGTCGCTCCCCAAGCCGGGCTGGCTGTGCTGCGGGTGACCGAGGCCGCCGGCAGAAGCAAGAGTGGGGGACTGCGCAACAGTGACACGGCGGTGGCGGTGGTGAAGACCGCGCCGAAGGAGATACCGGCGCCGCACGGCTTCCGCGCGGACAACGTCGTGGTGGACGCCGGAACAACGGTCACGCTGAACTGGGAGGGATCCGACGACTTCACGTACGAGATCTTGTTCCCGGGTGGCCGGAAGCCCGTTCCCAAGGTCGAGCACCCCGGGTCGCACGGCCCGTACTCCTTGGTGCTGGACGCCGCCGACGCCCCGAAGCGCGACACCACCTACACCCTCGTCGCCGGCTTCGGCACCCGGCGGCACACCGTCACCACGACCGTTCAGGTGCGCGATCCCATCCTGGGAACCCTCACTGCCGTCGATGGCGTCACCACCCCGCGGTTGGAGGGATCGACCAAGGGCGACGGAAGCATCACCCTCCTCCCAGGCGGGGTGAAAGTCTGGAGCACAGGCAGTTCCGACGCCCCGGGCACCGTGTTCGCCGACAAGGCCGACCTCAACGGCGTCAACACCACATGGGTGCAGGGCAGAAGCACTGACGACGGATGGATCGCCTTCTCCAGGTTCGGTCTGCAGGTGTACACGGGCGGGACGGGCACCGCCACCCCTGGCTCCGTGTACGCCGACTCGATACGCGCGAAGGACGCCCCCTATGGGCAGGGTGGCGGGTGGATCAACCTCCACGACGAAGGGATGACCGTCTACCTGTCGAAGGACGGGAGCAACGGACTGGGGAGCGTGACGGCCCGCGACTTCAACCGCTGACCTCGACTCCTTGCGATCGCCTCCCAGGCCACCGCCCGCCTGCCGGTCGATGGCCTGTCTCGTTCGCGGTGGATCGACAGGGGCGGGGTTCAGTCGTGGAAGCGGCCCTCACGCGTGTACGTGCACGAAAGGCAGTTGGGGTCGGAGCCCCAGGTGTCGTCCTGGATGATCCTGCGGTAGCGGTTGATGATGCCCTTTTCGACGTGCTGCTCCTGCCCCGGGTACACCAAGGTGTCACTTTGCTCCGCCCACTTGCTGAGGACGTTGTTGAAGTAGAAGAGCCGATGGTGGGCGGCGATCTGGGGCGGGTTGCCGGCCGAAAGACAATTGATGAGCCAGCTGTCGGCGTTCACGTACTTGCCGCCGTAGCTGGAGGAGTAGGAGTCCCTGGGCGGCATGCCGGGGTGGCCCACGTCACGCCAGTGGTACCAGGGGTAGTAGGTCTTGTTGCAGTTGACCGCGCCGGACATGGTCGGGACCGCGGGGGTGGCGAGGCCGTCGACCTCCACCAGTTCCTTGGTGACCGTCCGGCGCTGCAGCTCAGCCGGCAGGGGCTTGGTGCCATGGGCCTCCACCAGCCGCTGCGGGACCGCGACCGAGGCCGGGGTGATCTTCAGGTACGTCTCGAGGAAGCTGTCGCCACTGTCGCGGGCGAACAGACGGGCGCGGCCGATGAAGGCGGTCTGGACGAGGCCCACGTCGCCGGACGGCCGGCTGTCGTTGAACTCCACGGTCAGCCCGTTGCCGTAGCGGAGCAGCGCGAGCTTGACCTCGGCGTCCGCCTCTTCGGCGATCGGCGCCGCCCTCAGTTCTTCCGCTGTGGGCTCGCTCATGGCCTGCGTCGAGGCGGTGGCCGGAGCGTTGAGCAGGAGAACGCCGGCGCTCGCCGCGAGCAGGGCTGGAATGACTCTCACGATCTTCTCCTCGTCGTTCGGGACTGAGAACGACGGTAGGAACGGAGCTTTCAGTTGCCTTAAAGTCCAGCCCGGCAGATACTTCTCGCTGTGACGGCGACCGAGCCTCTGCTGCCACGAGGGCAACTCACCGCCCTATTCGATCAGATCCCGCGACACCGGCTCACCGTGGTGACCGCGGGCCCGGGCGGCGGTAAGACCTCGGCCGTACGCGGCTGGACGCGGGCCCGGCCTGATCATCCGGTGGCATGGCTGACCTGGGCTGACGACGCCACCCTGATCGAAGAGAGTTGCCAGGCCCTGGGCGCGCCGGCCGGGTGGATCCGCTCCGCCGGACTCGCCACCGAGCTGGCCGCCGCCGTCTCCCGGCCGACCGTCCTCGTCATCGACGAGGTGGAGCGGATCGAGCCGGGCACCCCTGGGGCGCGCCTGCTCGAAGAGTTCTGTCACCACGGCGGCGACGACCTTCACCTGGTGTTGATCTCACGCTCCGCCGTGCCCTTCCCGATCCAGCGACTGCGCGGCCTGGGCCATGTCTTCCAGGTGTCGGCGGAACAGCTGGCCTTCACCCCTGCCGAGACCCGCTCACTCTCCTCGATCGTTCTGGGGTCGGACGACCTGGCGGAGGAGGTTCACGAGCTCACCAAGGGGTGGCCGGTCGCCGTACGGCTGACGCTGAGCTGGCTGAGCGGCCTGCCCTTGTCGGACCGTGCCAGACGGATCGCTGCCACGCCGCTGTTCGACTATCTGGTCGAGGAGGTGGTGAAGGACGAGCACGAGGAATTCCTCCGCGCGACCGCTCGGCTGCCGTGGTTCACCGACGAGCTGTGCCAGGCGATGGGGGTCGACATCTCCCGCGAGGAGCTCCGCGCTCTGGCCGCTCAGCACATCCTGATCACGCCCTGCGATCAGGGTTATGTGGTGTCGACCTTGGTCCGGGAGTTCATGGGTGAGGTCGGCCGGGTGCCGGCGGCGGCCCATTGGTATGAGTCGCATGGGTTCGTCCGGGAGGCGCTGGCGGTTTGCGACGAGCCCGGCCATCGGGTGGCGATGATCGAACGGTGGCATGCATCGCTGCTGGCCGAGGGGCACGCGGCTGAGCTCGTCCGGGCTTGCGTCGCCGTACCGGAGAAGGCGCGGACGTGTGCCGTGGACATGGCCGAGGGACAGGCACGCCAGGTTCAGGGCGACTGGGCCGGCGCGCTGGAGTGCCTGCGCCGTGTCGATGCCACTGACCCCGCGGTGGCCTGGCGGATGGGGATGATCTACTACCAGCGGGGGGACTACAAGGCGGCGTTGTCGACGTTCGAGCCGGCCGGCGGCTTCGACGGCTCGGCGTTTCCGCTGCCCTCCTCAAGCTCCTCGGACCGGGCGATGTTGCTCGCCTGGTCCGCCAGCGCTCGCTGGCTGGTCGGCGAAAGCGCGGAGGCGACCCAGCTGGCCGAACAAGCCCTGGCGATGGCCACCCTCTGCCAGGACGAACGCGCTGCCGCCTGCGCCCACACCGCGCTGGCCATGGTCACCCACGACGCCGGCGACGGGGCCGGAAGCGAACGGCACAGCGCCCTCGCCCTCGCCGCCGCGGAGAGCTCTGGAGACCTGTTGTTGTCCGCCCGCGTCCTGGCCAACCGCGCCGCGAGCCGCGCGGAGGAGGCCCGCTACGACGAGGCCATCGCCGACTCCGACCTCTCGGTACGGCGAGCGGACCTGGTCGGGGACCCCGTCCAGACCGCGATCGCCCTGCACAACCGCGCCGATGCGCTCATGGGCCTGGGCAGACTCGACGAAGCCCTGGCCGACTTCCAGCGGGCACGCGACATCTTCAGCCGGGTGGGCAGCGACAAGCTCGGCCACCCGCTGGCGGGGCTCGGCAAGGTCTATCTGGAGCGCGGGGAGCTGATGCATGCCCGAATCAGCTTCGAAAACTCCCTGAAGCATGCCGAACAACTCCAGAACGCCCATCTGACCCAGACAGCCCTGGCCGGACTGGCCTGCGTCCACGCGGTCGACGATCCCGCGCTGGCCGTCCAACTGGCCGAACGCGCGGTCGCGGCAGGCGGCGGCTCCAGCCGGGTGGACGCGCTCCTGGCCGCCGGCTGGGTCTGGGCAGAGACCGGCGACCGGACCAAAGCCGGCGCCTACGCCCGATCCGCCCACGAGGCGGCCGTCAGCCGCCGCGACCGGGCCAAGATGGCGGAAGCCCTGGAACTGTCGGCCTTCACCGTGGCCGAATCCCCTGGCGGGCGAGCGGACCTGCTGGCGTCCGCAGCGGAGATCTGGGCACAGATCGGCAGCCCGGTGAACATCGCGCGTAACGCGTTCGCCCGGGCGCGGCTCAACGGCTCCGGCCTCGACGAGGCGGAGCAGGAGCTTCGCCGCGTCGGCCTCCGCGGGCCGCACAGCTCCGGCGCCGGCCTGCTCCGCGCGATCACGCTCCTCGACCATGACGCCGTGCGGTTCTGCATGCTGGGTGGAGTACGGCTCAGCCGCTGCGGCAGCGCTGTCGAATGGCAGTCCCGAAAGGCACGCGACCTGCTGACCTGGCTGGCGTGCCAACGCGGCCGCATTGTCGCCCGGGAAGCGGTGATGGAGATCCTTTGGCCGGGTGAGGAGCCCGCGTCCTGCTCCAACCGGCTTTCGGTCGCTCTGTCCACGGTGCGCTCGGTCCTGGACCCGCAACGGAAGTTCGGGCCCGGGGAGTTCGTCCGCGCCGACAGGTACAGCATCCAGCTGGTCGGACTCCGTACCGATGTCGAGGAGTTCCTCTCCGCTGCCGCCGAGGCGCTCGCCTCCGGAGACGAGGACCTCCTGGTCGCGGCTGAGGCTCGCTACACCGGGGACGTCTGCGAGGACTCTCCTTACGCCGAGTGGCTGGAGCCTCTGCGTGAAGAGGCTCGCGCCGTACACCAGGCCCTGCTTCGCGAACTGGCCTCACTCGCGGAGGAGGCCGACGACCCCGACAGAGCGGTTCGCTACCTGCTCCGCCTGCTCGAACGGGACGCCTACGACGAGGCCGCCCACCTGGGCCTGGTTCGAACGCTGACCGGAGCTCGCCGCCATGGTGAGGCCCGTAGACGCTACCGGCTCTATGCCGAGGCGATGAGGGAACTCGACGTGGAACCGGCCCCGCTCAGCCTCATCTGAGCCCACGGTCATGCGCGCGCCGTTCAGCAGAGTTCGCGGTACGGGGCGTCCGGGACGTAGCGTGACCAGTCGGTTCGGGAAGGTTGGCCGCCGACGCGGGCGCACAGCAGGGCGGCGGCGCGGGGGCCGTCGGTGACGTAGGTGAACAGGGCGCCGTCGCCGGTGAGCGCGTACAGGGTGCGGCCGTCGGGGGAGAAGGACAAGGCGAGCACGGGGCCGGCGGCGCCGGGGAACGGGAGGTCGGCGGCCTGGCCGGTGGAGGTGTCGCGTACGCGTATGCGCTGGTCCCGGTCGACGGTGGCGAGGGTGCGGCCGTCGGGGGAGGAGGCGGCGACGATGCCGGCCTCGCTGACCAGCGGCGGCTCGATGAGGCGGCCCGTGCGAAGATCGGCCAGGTACAGCGCGTTGACGCCGGTGAGCGCGTACCGGGGGTCGGGCGCGAGGCCGCTCAGCGATCCGCCGACGGCGTCGGTGGTGATCCGCCGGACCGTCCGCCCGGAGGCGACGTCGAGCAGCACGAGCCCGTTGTCGTCGCGTGCCACCACTTCCCGGCCACCGGGGAGGAAGGCGAAGCTCCCGTAGGTCGCGCTCACCGTGTGGGCCGGCCGCCAGGAGGGGGTGGCGGTCCAGAGCTGGGTGGTCCGTTCCTCCTGGCAGGTGCCGGCCGCGCGGTAGATCGTGGCGGCGGCGAGCGTCCTGCCGTCGGGGCCGAACGTGAGGTCGCCGACCCGCCACAGATCGCCCGTCCGCCGGGTCCGGCGGCCCGGGAGGCGGGCCAGTTCGCGGCCGGTGACGACGTCGCTGATCCGTACGGCTCCGCCCGGGGTGACCACCGCGAGGGTGGCGCCGTCCGGGCTGAGGGTCACCGCGTGCTCGGGGTCGTTCGTGGCGGCGCACGGCGAGGTCGCCTCCGTGCCCTGGAAGACCAGGGTGGGCCCGACCTGGCGGCGGGTGCGCAGGTCCCACACCCGTACGCCGTCCGGCCCGGCCGTGGCGGCCCGTCCCGCCCCGACCGCCAGCGCCGCCTGCGCGGCCTGCCCGCCCAGCCGATCGGGCGCGGTCCAGGCGGTGACGTCGGCGAACCGTACGCCGCCCGGCCGTACCGTGTAGGCCAGGCCGCGGCCGTCGCCGGTGAACGCCAGCTCCTCCACCACGGACGGCAGGCCCGGTACGACGGTCGCCGACCGGCGGGCGGGTACGTCCCAGAGCCGCAGGCCCAGGTGGCTCACGGTCGCCAGCCACCGTCCGCCGGGGTCCGTGGCGAAGCTCTCCACGTGCTCCCCGGCCGCGGCGTGGCCGGCGAGCTCGGCGCCGGTGCCCGCGTCCCAGAAGCGGAGCTCGACGGCGTGGCTGATCAGCGTCCTGCCGTCCGGGGTGAAGCGCAGGGCGCGGATCTCGTCGTCGGAGGGCGGGACGGTGAACGCGCGTGCCGTACGTCCCGACGCGAGGTCCACCAGCTCCACGCGGCGGTCGGCGACGGCCAGCGCGAGGGTGGAACCGTCGGGGCTCAGGGCCGCCGCCGTGACCGTCTTCCTGGTCAGCGTGCTCACGACGGTGCCGCGGCGCAGGTCGAGCACCGAGACCGGCCTGCCGGAGCTGTACGTGAAGACCGCCGCCCGGTCGCCCCCGGCGGCGAAGACCGCTCCGTTGCCCACCAGGGGCAGTTCGTGCAGCAGGCGGCCGTCGCGCACGCCGAACACGCGGGCCGTGGACTGGTAGGAGTCGATGGCGAGCAGGAGGGAGGCGTCCGGGCTGAGGAAGCTGTTCGCGCAACAACCGGGCGAGGCGATCGTGCCCAGCGTCCGGCGCGTGGCCGGGTCGCGGACCGTCGCGCCGTCGCTGTCCCAGGTCAGGACGTGCCCTTGGGCCGACACGGCGAGGTACTTGCCGTCGATGCCCGTACTGACGTCGGCCTGGCCGAGCGAGGCCAGCAGCCCGAGCCGCGCCTCGGGCACGGGGGACAGCCGCCAGGCGGCGAGGCTGAGCTGCATCGCCGTGGTGGGTGTGTGCAGGCGCAGCGCGGGCACCCGCGCGGCGAGCCCGCGGGCGATCGCCTCGTCCCGCTGCCCGGTGACGGTGCGTCGCTGCGTCTCGGCCAGCGTGCCCAGGACCGCCGCCACCGCGAGCAACGCGGCGAGCAGGGCGAGCAGCAGGGCCCTGCGCCGCCTGCGACGGACCGTCAGCGCGGCCGAGGCGGCGAGGAAGCGCCGTTCGACCGGGTTGAGCCGCAGGTGCCGCCTGGTCTGGCCGGCCCAGCGGTGGTCGCGTTCGAGCGCGGAGCCCTGGTGCAGGTCGGCGTCCTTGTGCCCGTTCGCCGCCCATGCCCGGGCCGCGTCGCGCAGGCGCTCGTGATCGGCCAGGCCGGGACGTTCGTCGGCCAGCCAGCCGCGCAGCCGGTGCCAGGCGACGGGCAGGGCGGGCGAGGCGATGCGCACGCCGTTCGCGTCGCCGGTCAGCATCCCCGCCCGGCGCAGGGCCTCGACGGCGACGGGCGCCGCCGGGTCGTCGCCGAGTTCGTCCAGGGCGGCGGATCTGAGCTGGTCGCCGGGGCCGACCAGGCGTACCAGGAGGCCGGGGACGGCGGCCTGCGCGGGCTCGGGCAACGCCGCGAACGCCTGCTCGGCGCGCTCGCCGAGCGGCGGCCGTACGGCGCCGTTCCTGGCGGCGACGACGCCCGCCGCCCGGTTGCCGGCCTCCATGAGGCTCCCGTGCGCGGCCCGGTGCTCCAGCAGGCCGAGCAGGAGGTCGCGGGCCGCCGGACGCTCTTCCGGCCGCTCGGCCAGCCCCGCGTCCACCAGCGCGCGGAGCGGCTCCGGCAACGGGACGGTGTGCGCCTGCGCCCGGTACGGCGGACGGCCCGACGCGGCGTACAACATGACGGCCGCCCAGCCGTAGACGTCGGCCGCCCCGCCCGCGGGGGCGCCGCGCAGCACCTCGGGGGCCATGTAGAGCGGGGTGCCGACGGCGCCGCCCGGGGTGATCGAGCCGGTGAGCAGCCGGGCGATGCCGAAGTCGATGACGCGGGGCCCGTCGGGGCCCAGCAGCACGTTGTCCGGTTTGAGATCGCGGTGCACCACGCCCGCGCGGTGGACCGCCACCAGGGCCGTGGCCACCCCCACCGCCAGCCGGTGCAGCTCGTCGCCGTGGAAAGGGCCGTGCTCCTGGACGGCCGCGCGCAGGCTCGCCCCCGACACGAACTCGCTGACGAGGTACGGCCGCTCGGCCTCCAGGTCGAAGTCGAGGATCCTGGCGGTGCAGAAGGGGGCGATCCTCGACAACGCCCGCACTTCGCCGTCGGGCGGGCGGAGGGAGGCCGCCCCGGCGTGCAGCACCTTGACCGCCACCTGGTCACCGGCCGGCCCGTACGCCTCGTAGACGACCCCCTGGCCACCCGCGCCGAGCCGCCCCGCGAGGGTGTACACGCCGATGCGCCGGGGGTCACCGTCGAGGAGCGGGCTCCAAGCCACGACCCATTGTGTGCGCGAGGCCGTCACGAACGTCAATGCCCGACCGGCGGGGAGGGCCGGATGGGGGTCTTCTCCGACTACTACCGGGCGGCGCATGGTCGAATGGACATGAGCGATTGCTCATGGCGCACGCCTGGTCCGGTATTGGCGCTCAGACCGGAACGCCGCATAGTGAGGCCATGGACCGACCCCTGCGCGTCGCGGTCATCGGCGACCGCGATCCGGCTTGTTCCCCGCACGTGGCTACCGACGACGCGCTGCGGCATGCCGCCGCGCACCTTGGCATCGGGGTGGACGTCCGCTGGCTGGCCACCGAACCGCTCGAATCCGACCTGGCCGAGGTCAAGGCCGCCGACGTGTTGTGGTGCGCGCCAGGCAGCCCGTACCGCAGCCTGCGCGGCGCACTGGCCGCCCTTCGTCACGGCCGCGAGCACAGCCTCCCCACCTTGGGTACGTGCGGCGGCTGCCAGCACATGATCATCGAGTACGCCCGCCACGTGCTCGGCTACGAGGACGCGGAGCACGCGGAGTACGACCCGTACGCCTCCACCCTCTTCGTGTCGGAACTGGCCTGCTCGCTGGCCGGCAAGACCATGCCCGTCACCCTGCTCCCCGGTACCCGGGTGGCCGCGCTGTACGGACGGACCGAGGTCGAAGAGGAGTACTACTGCAACTTCGGTCTCGACCCCAGCCGGCAGAAGACCCTGCACGACGGTGGCTTCTCCGTCACAGGAGTGGACGGTGATGGCGAGGCCCGGGTGCTGGAGATTCCCGGCCACCCCTACTACGTGGCCACACTGTTCGTGCCGCAGGCCCGCTCGCGTCCCGAGGCCCCGCACCCGCTGGTCGTCGGCCTGCTGCGCGCGGCGCTATGACCTTCACCCAACTGAGGATCCTGCAGGCGGTCGCACGGACCGGCAACATGACCCGGGCCGCCGAGGAACTGTCCACCACGCAGTCTGCCGTCAGTCACGCTCTGCGCGCGCTGGAGAGCGAGCTCGGGATCGCGCTGCTGGTGCGGGGCAACCACGGGGTGAGCCTGACGGCGGCCGGACGTGCCGTGTGCCGCCGCGCCACGCTCATCCTCACCCAGGTGGAAGCGTTGGAGCAGGAGGTGGCCGCAGCCCAGGAGCATGAGCGTGGCAGCCTGCGCGTCGGTGTCATCCCCAGCGCCAACGTCCGGCTGCTGCCGCCGATCCTGCGGCGGTTCGGGGAGTCCTACCCGCAGGTGCGGCTCACGGTGATGGAGGGCTCGGACGACGAGGTGCGGGAGTGGCTCGAAACGGGAGCGGCGGACATCGCAACCGTGTCCGCCGGGGTGGCGCGCGCACAGGCCACCCCGGCCGCGCTCCCCGCGGGGTTGATGGCGCGACCGCTCGCCACCGACCGCATGCTGGCCGTCCTGCCCAGTGGTCACGAACTGGGCGTCCGCGACTCGATACCGGTGGCCGAACTGTCCCGGCATCCGTTCATCATGTCCACGGGCGGCTGTGAGCCTCTGATCACGACACTCGCGCGGGCGGCGGGGGCGAGCCTGAAGTGCCATTACCGGGTGCGCGACACCAGCAGCATCCTCGCCATGGTCGCCGAGGGGCTCGGGGTGAGCATCGTCCCTGAACTGGCGCTGCCCGCCCATCGCCCGGGCGTGCACGCGATCCCGCTGGACCCGGCTGCCGAGCGCACCATCCTGCTCGCCTTGCCCGCGAGCCCGCTCCCGACGGCCACCGCCTTCGCCGAACTGGCCCTCACCCTCACACCTCAACCCAGCTGCGCCGAAGGGATGGGTCCCGGCAGGGAGTTCGCGGGCCCGGTCCAGGATTCCGTCGTGTGAGCCGGAGGCTCCCGCCCCCGCCGGCGTCCAGTCGGAGAGGTCGGAGAGGTGGGTCAGTGGCGGGCGGTGGGGAAGCGGCGGAGGGTCGGGCTGAGCGTGGTCGCGGTCGCCACGAGGGCGAGCGCGGCGGCGCAGGCCAGGATGCCGCCGGTCCCCGCCGTGACCAGCGCTCCGCCGAGCAGCGGCCCGAGCGCCGCCGCGCCGCCGCCGCACAGCCCCGTGACGCCCGTCAGTCGGCCGCGCAGCGCGTCCGGGGTGACGGTGATCTGGTAGGTCAGGATCGTGGTGTTGGCCAGGGGGACGAAGAAGGCGGCGCAGCCGAGCAGCAGCCCGAGCGGCAGGCCGCTCGGCACGACCGCCATCAGGGCCGTCAGCGCGGCGGTGACCCAGGAGAAGCCCACGATCACCACCGGCGCGGGCAGCGCGGCGTGCAGCCGGTCGGCCAGCGCGGCGCCGAGCAGCCCGCCCGCCCCCATGCAGGCCATGCTCAGCCCGATCACCCCGGCGCCCACCTGGTCCTCGTGGGACGTCGCCAGCACGATGATGATCAGGGCGGTGAAGACCAGGTTGGACAGCAGCATCCACAGCAGCGTCGTCCTGATGACCCGCCGGCCCAGCACCCACCGCAACCCGGCCACGAGGTCACCGCCCGGCCCCCGCTCCTCCCCGGCCGGATCCGGACGCGCGGGCAGCCGCAGGAAGAGCAGCGCGACGGAGGAGAACGCGAGCATGACGGCGTCCACCACGAACGGGATCGCCCGCTGCAGGGCGAACAGGAAACCGGCCAGCGCCGGTCCCACCAGGGTCGCGATGAACGGCCGCGCGGTGTTGGCCGCCACCGCCCGCGAGAGCTGCGAGGCGGGCACCACCTGCGGCAGCGCGGCCTGCTCGGCGGGCTCGAACGCGGCCCCGAGCAGGCCGTCGAGCAATGCCACCAGCAGGATGTGCGGGAAGGAGTAGACGTCCAGCCACACGGCGGCGGCGACGGAGGCCATGGCCAGCGCCCGCCCTGTCTGGCAGATCAGCAGGGTGCGCCTGCGGTCCCAGCGGTCGGCGATCACCCCGGCCGGCAGGTTGGCGATCATGTGACCGGCCGCCACCACCGACGAGGCCAGCCCGGCCTCCAGGGCGGAGCCGGACATGGCCAGGATCAGCAGGGGGATAGCGATGAAGTTGATCTCGTTGCCCAGCTCGGAGAGGAACTGGCCGCTCCACAGCGTGGCGTAGCTCCTGTTGCGCGACAGTGGCGCAGGTGCGGGTTCGACGGCGGAATCCTTCATGGTCGACGTGTTCCTCCCGTTCAGGACTCCGGCGGCAGGCGGCGGGCCAGTCGTCCGGTCACTTGGATCAGGCCGATCCGGCCGGCGTCGCTGAGGACATCGGGGATGAACCGGCCGGCGTGCGCGGTGCGGCCGTGGGGCGGCGGCTCGCCGACGGCGAACACCAGGCCGGGGAAACACGTGATCGCGCCCGTGGACCGCAGGCTCAGGCGGCCCGCGCCGTCCTCGGCCACCTCGAACCTGGCCGCGCCGTTCGCGTACGCTCCCGCGCAGCCCGGCGGGCCTGGCACGGGCGGCCCGGGATCGGCCAGCGGGCGGTGGTCGCCCACCTCGACGCCCGCCGCCGCCAGCCGGTCCACCAGGTCGCGCCACACGGCCAGGCCGGTGTTCGCGTTCGTGGTCAGCGCGACGACCGTGCCGCTGACGGGATCGGCGCGCAGGTGGCACGAGGTGCCCTCGCCCGTGCCGTCGTGGCCGAACCACTCGGCGCCGTCGCGGCGGTGGATCGCCCAGCCGAGACCCCACCCGTCCGCCATGCCGTAGGGGCCGATCGCGGCGCCGGCCAGCCGGTCCACGCGCATCCGCAGCAGCGTGTCCGCGCCGAGCAGGGCGGGCAGGGACGGGTCGCCCAGGTGCAGGCGGGCGAAGGCGACCAGGTCGGCGGCGCTGAGCGCCAGCGCGCCGTCCGGGGCCTCGACGGGCGACTCCTCCTCGGCCACCGCCACCACCACGTCCCGGGACGGGTGCACGGTGTGGCCGGTCGCCGCCCGGCGGGCCGTCGGCGGGCCCGCCACGTACGCGGGCGTGATCTCCAGCGGGGCCAGCAGCAGGTCCTCGACCGCCTCCCACCAGGTCATCCCGGTGACGGACTCGATCAGGTGCCCGGCCAGGACGTACCCGGCGTTGGAGTAGGAGAACGCGGGGACGATGCCGGGCCAGGCGGGCCCGCAGTGTCCTTCGGCCCACGCCCGCCTGCTGGGCGCACGGTCGGCGTCCTCGGCGTTGGCCGCCAGGCCGGCGGTGTGGCTGAGCAGCCGGCCCAGGGTGAGGTCCGCGGCGTACGGGCCCAGCTCGGGCAGCGGTCCGGCGAGCGGCGTGCCGAAGCCCACGTCGCCGTCGTCGGCCAGCATGGCGGCCAGCGTCGCGGTGAACGGCTTGGTCAGCGACCCGAGCGGGAACGCGGTGCCGGCCGTCACCGGCGGGCCGCCGGGGGTCTGCACGCCGTACTCGGCGGTCGTCGTCCGGCCGTCTCGGTGGACGGCGAGCTGGGCGCCGGGGACGCGGTGCCCGCGCGCCAGCTCGGCCAGCAGGCCCGGCAGGTCGAGGCGGTCCATGTCAGCCCACCCCACCGGAGCTGGGGCCGGAGCCGGGGCCGGAGCGGGAGTCGGGGCCGGGAGCGAAGCCGGAGCGGGAGCCGGTGGCGTGGCGGGGGCCCGGGTGGCGGGCCAGCGAGCGCAGGCAGGCCAGGAAGTCCGCCATGAGCCGGTCCACCGTGGCCTGGTCGTGCACGTTCCGCGAGTGGTACCAGTCGAAGGACAACCGGCCGTCCCGGATCGCGCCCACGACCTCCAGCAGGTGATCGGCCCGCTCCAGCGGGCTCTGCTCGCGGCCGATCGGGTCGTGGAAGGCGCGAAGGAGGCCGCCACTGTGGCCGTCACTGTGGCCGTCACTGTGGCCGCCGGGCGCGTCCGCCTGCCCGTGGTAGTTGAAGGCCACCTGCGGGACGGGCCGCGACGCCAGCTCCGCCCCGGCCGATCCCGGCGGGCCGAGATGGCGCAGCAGGCCGTAGCCGAGCCCGTTGCCGGGGATCGCGCGAAGCTGCTCGCGCACCGACCGGACGATCTTCACCCAGTCGTCGCCGCCGGGCAGCGTGAGGGCCGCCGGGTACTCCGTGGTGAACCAGCCGACGGTCCTGCTCAGGTCGAGGTCGTCGAACAGGTGCTCGCGGCCGTGCCCCTCCATGTCGATCACCACCCGCTCGTCGCCGCTCCACCGGCTGAGGGTCCAGGCCAGGGCGGCGACCAGCAGCTCGTGGAGCCGTACGCGGAAGGCGGCGGGGGCGGCGCGGACCAGCGCGCGGGTCTCCTCCTCCGACAGCGCGCCGGGCACGACGGCGACCGAGCCGACCAGGTTGTCGCCGTCGTGGTCCACGGGCAGCGGCGGCGGATCCGGCAGCCCGGTCCAGTACGCGGCCTCCCGGCCCGGTCCGTCGCCCGCGGCGTACCCGGCCAGCCTGGTCGCCCACGTGCCGAACGGCGAAGAGGCGGGGCCGAGGTCGATCGGCTCGCCGTCGGCCGCCTGCCGGTACGCGGTCTCCAGGTCCTCGGTCAGGACGCGCCAGGAGACGGCGTCCACGACCAGGTGGTGGGCGGTGAGGTACAACCACGGCCGGCGGCCGGGGCCGGTGTCGAACAGCAGGGCCCGGCACAGGGGGCCACGGGCGAGGTCGAACCCGGCGTCCGCGGCGACGGCCCGTTCATCCATGGCCCCTCGCAGGTCGGTGTCCGTGTCCAGGTGCGTCAGGTCGTGCCGGGCCAGCGGCAGCCGCGCGTCGTCGGCGGGGGCGATGTGCTGCCGCCATTGGTCGCCGTCCCGTTCGAAGCGGGACCGCAGCGCGTCGTGCCGCCGCGCCAGCGCGGCGAGCGCGGCCCGCAGGACCTCCTCGTCCACCGGGCCGGTCAGCTCGGCCAGCATGGACTGGTTGTAGTGGTGCGGGGCGACCCGGTGACCGGCCAGGAAGGCCCGCTGCACCGGCGTCAACGGCACCGGCCCGCCGGTGACCTCGCCCGCCCCGAGAGCGCCGCCGGCCCCGGCGCCCGTGGAGGCCGGGGCGGCGCGAGCCACCGGGGCCAGCTCGGCGATCGTCTGGTGCAGGAAGAGGTCCTTGGTGGTGACGCCGATCCCGGCGCGCCGGGCCCTGGCGACCATCTGCATGCTGAGGATGGAGTCGCCGCCCAGGTCGAAGAAGTTGTCCTCGACCCCGAACGCCCCGGGCTCGACGCCCAGGACCTCCGCCCACACCTCCACCAGCGCCGACTCCACGCCGTCGCGCGGCGCGATCCGCTCGTCCGCCGCCGTGCCCGCGTCCGTGGCGGACGGGTGCGGCAGGGCGCGCCGGTCCACCTTGCCGCTGCTGGTCAGCGGCAGCTCGTCCAGTGTCACGAAGAAGTGCGGCACCATGTAGCCGGGCAGCCGCCCGCGGGCGAACTCGCGCAGCGCGGCGGTCTCCGGCGCGGCCCCGGCCACCGGCACGACGTACGCGGCGATCCGCGGCACGCCCTGTCCGTCCCCGAGCACCACGACGGTCGCCCGCGCCACCCGCGGGTGCTCGCCGAGCACCGCCTCGATCTCGCCGGGCTCGATCCGGAACCCGCGCACCTTCACCTGGTCGTCGGTCCGGCCGAGGTACTCCAGCGTGCCGTCGGGACGCCACCGCGCCAGGTCCCCGGTGCGGTACATGCGCCCGCCCGCCTCCTCGAACGGCCCGGCGACGAACCGTTCGGCGGTGAGCGCGGGCCGGCCGAGATATCCGCGGCCGAGCTGGTCACCGGCGAGGTACAGCTCCCCGGCCACGCCCACGGGGACCGGCCGCAGCGTCCCGTCCAGAACGTACGCCCGGGTGTTGCGCATCGGCCTGCCCACGATGGGCCGTTCGCTGTCGGACAGGCGGCAGTACAGGGTGTCCACGGTGCACTCGGTCGGCCCGTAGTAGTTGTAGCCGGCGGTGTCCGGGGCCGTGCGCAGGTCGTGCCAGAGCGCCTCGCCCACCGCCTCGCCGCCCAGCATGACCACCGCCGGCCGGTGCCGTTCCCCGGTGAGCAGGCCGAGCGGCACGAGCTGCTCGGCGTAGGACGGCGTCAGGTCCAGCACGTCGATCCGGTGCCGGTCGATGTAGGACAGCAGCGCCTCCGGGTCGCGCCGCGTGAGGTCGTCGATCACGTGCAGCTCGTGGCCGTCGGCCAGCCACAGCACGCCCTCCAGCGAGGTGTCGAAGCTGAACGCCGCGGTGAGCCCCGCCCTGAGCCGCCCGCCGCCCGCCTCGGGCCGGATGAGGCCGGCCCGGTGGTCGAGGAACAGGTTGGCCAGCCCGCGGTGTTCGAGCACCACGCCCTTGGGCCGGCCGGTCGAGCCGGAGGTGTAGATCACGTACGCCGGGTGCCCGGGGAGCGGCGCGGGCCAGTCCGGCGGGCCGTCCGGCTGCCCGTCGAGCAGCGCGGGATCGTCCAGCATGATCAGCTCGCCGGGCACGGGCGGGCCGAACGCCGCCTCCCGGTCGGTCAGGACGATCACCGGCTTGGCGTCGTCCAGCATGAACGACAGCCGTTCGTCCGGCAGGTCGGGATCCAGCGGGAGGAAGGCGGCCCCGGCCTTGAGCACCGCCAGCAGGGCCACGACGGTCCGGTCGCCGCGCGAGCAGGCCAGTCCCACCAGCGTCTCGGGACGGGCCCCGCGCGCCCGGAGCAGCCGTGCCAGGCGGTCGGCGCGGGCGTCCAGCTCGGCGAAGGTGAGCGTGCGGTCGCGGAAGGACAGCGCGGGCAGCGCCGCGTCGGCGCGGGCCCGTTCGGCGAACAGGTCGGTGAACAGCGCGGACGACGCCGGGGCGCGCGTGCCGTTCCAGCCGGTCAGGACCTGCTCCCGTTCGGCGTCCGTCATGATCGGCAGGTCGGCCAGGAGGGCGCCGGGGTCGGCCGCGACGGCGTCGAGCAGGGTCGTCAGGTGGCCGGCCAGCCGTTCGGCGGTGGAATGGTCGAACAGCGCGGTACTGTAGCCGATGGCCGCCGTCAGCCGGCCGCCGTGCTCGTGGAAGTCGACCGTCAGGTCGTGGCTGACCTGGCCGGAGACGGCCGGCAGCGGCGCGGCGCGCAGGCCCGGCAGGTCCGGGTCGGCCGACGGCGTGTTGTCCAGCACCACCATGACGTCCACCAGCGGGTTCCTGCTCGGGTCCCGCTCCGGACGAAGCAGTTCGACCAGCCGCTCGAACGGCACGTCCTCGTGCTCGAACGCCTCCAGCACGGTCGAACGCACCTCGGCCAGGAAAGCGGCGAACGACGACGAGCCGTCGACGGTGGACCTGAGCACGACGGTGTTGACGAAGAACCCGACCAGCCCCTCCAGCTCGGCCCGGCCGCGTCCGGAGGTCGCCGTGCCGACGGCGACGTCCCGCTGTCCGCAGATCCGGGACAGCAGGAGCTGCGTCACGGCGGTCAGGACCATGAACAGCGTGGCGTCGTGCCCGCGGGCCAGCGCCTTGAGCCGGTCCAGCGTCCCCGGCGCGACGTCGAGCAGGCGCATCGCGCCGTCGGCCACCCGTACCGGCGGGCGGGGCCGGTCGACCGGCAGCGCGAGCGGCGTGAGGCCGGCCAGCCGGCGTTCCCAGTAGGCGGGGTCGGACGGGTGCCGGCGCTGCCAGGAGGCGAAGTCGGCGTACCGCAGCGGGAGCGGCGGCAGCTCGGCCCGCTCGCCCCGGAGCGCGGCGGCGTAGCAGGCGCCCAGCTCGGCGCCGAGCACGCCCATCGACCAGCCGTCGGTCGCGATGTGGTGCATGACCAGCGCGAGCGCGTGCTCGGCGGCGCCCAGCCGCACCAGCGTGGCCCGCAGCACGGGCCCGCGCCGCAGGTCGAACGGCCGGGACGCGGCCCGCTCCACGGCCTCCCGCATCGCCCGTTCGGGATCGTCGTCGCCGGACACGTCGGTCACCGGCAGGGGCACCGGGCCGGGAGGCAGGATCGTCTGCGTGCCGCGGCCGTCCACGTCGCCGTAGACCGTGCGCAGCGACTCGTGCCGCTCCACCAGCCGGTCGAGCGCGGTACGCAGCGCCGCCACGTCCAGCTCGCCGGACAGGCGCAGCCCGTACACGGTGTTGTACTCCGAGCCGCCGGGCTCGAACTCGCTGAGGAACCACAACCGCTGCTGGGCGAAGGACAGCGGCAGGCCCTCGTCGCCCGCGACCCGCTCGACGGCGTCGGGCACGGGCGCGGCGGTGAGCGTGCCGGCGAAGGCGGCGATGGTCGGGGTGTCGAAGAGCTGGCGCGGCGAGGGCGCCGCGCCGAGCGCCGCCCGCACCCGCGAGATCACCCGGATGCTGAGGACGGAGTCGCCGCCGAGGTCGAAGAAGTCGTCCTCGACGCCCACGTCCGCCACGTCCAGCCCCAGCACCTCGGCCCAGATCCCGGCCAGCAGCGATTCGGTGGCATCGCGCGGGGCGACCCGGGGCACGGCCGCGTCGAGCGGCCCGTCGGGCACGGGCAGCGCCCGCCGGTCGAGGGTGCCGCCCGCGGTCAGCGGCAGGGCGTCCAGCCGGGTGAACGCCGACGGCACCGCCTGCGCGGGCACGTGCGCGGCCATGAACGCGCGCAGCTCGGCCGGACCCGGGACGTCCTCGCCGGCCGGCACGACGTAGCCGACCAGCCGCGTCCGCCCGGCCTCGTCGCGGTGCCCGGCCGCCGCGGCGGCGGCCACCCCGGGATGGCGGGCCAGCGCGGCCTCCACCTCGCCCAGCTCCACGCGGAACCCGCGGACCTTGATCTGGTCGTCGGCGCGCCCGACGATCTCCAGCTCGCCGTCGGCCCGGCGGCGGCCCAGGTCGCCGGTACGGTAAACCCGCTCCCCGGAGGCGTCGCGCAGGAACCGGCTCGCGGTCAGCTCGGGACGCCCCCAGTAACCGCGCGCGACCCCGTCGCCCGCGACGCAGATCTCGCCGGTCACCCCCACGGGCACCGGACGCAGCCCGGCGTCGAGCACGTGCACACGGGTGTTGGCGAACGGCCGCCCGATCGGCGCGTACGCCCCCTGCCCCATGGGCGCCGCGCCGAGCTGGAACACCGTCGAGTCCACGGTGGTCTCCGTCGCGCCGTAGGCGTTGACCGCGATCGTCCCGGGCCCGAGGCGGGCGAGCACCCGTTCGGCCTCGGCCACCGGCCAGCCCTCCGAACCGACCATCAGCACCCGCAGCGCCTCCGGCCGCCGGCCCGAGCGCGCCAGCTCCTCGGTCACCGCCGCCGCCAGCGACGGCACGGTCACCATGAGGTGCGCGCCGCTGCTCACCAGCAGGTCGGCCATGGCGCGGGGGTCGCCGACGTGGTCGGCCGGGCAGATCACCATCTCGCCGCCGAACATCGCCGACAGCAGGAAGTCGCCGAAGAACAGGTCGACCGACTGGCTGGAGACCGCCAGGCAGCGCGGCCGGGTCCCGGCCAGGCCGTAGTGGGCGTCCCAGGCGTGGGTCATGTGGTGGACGTTGCGGTGCTCGACCATCACGCCCTTCGGCCGTCCCGTCGAGCCCGAGGTGTAGATCACGTACGCCAGGTCGTCCGGCCCGACGTCCACGCGCGGCGGCCGGGCGGGGGCGCGGGCCGGATCGAGGGCGGGATCGTCCAGCAGGACGGCCTCCGTCCCGCCCAGCCGGTCGAGCAGCGCCGTACGGGTGACCACGAGCGGGGCGGCGCAGTCGGCCAGCATGGATTCCAGCAGGGCAGGCGGGTAGTCCGGGTCGAGCGGCACGAACGCCGCCCCCGACTTCAGCACGCCGAGCAGCGCGGCGACGGCGTCCACGCCGCGTTCGACGCAGACGCCGACCAGCGTGCCCGGCCGCGCGCCGCGCTCGATCAGCAGGTGCGCCAGCCGGTCGGCCCGCCCGTCCAGCTCGGCGAAGGTCAGGCTGTCGGGGCCGCAGCTCACGGCGGTGTCGCCGGGCGTGCGTGCGGCCTGCTCGGCGAACAGCTCGTGCACCGGGCGGGCGGCGGGGAAGCGCGCCGCGGTGTCGTTCCAGGCGGCGAGCTGCGCGCGTTCGGCGGCGGTGAGCACGGGCAGGTCCGCCGTCCGCCGGGCGGTGCCGTCGGCGAGGGCGTCGAGCAGGGTCTCCAGGTGGCCCAGCAGCCGGGCCGCGGTGGCCTCGTCGAGCAGCGCCGGGTCGTAGTCGGCGGCGATGGTCAGTTCGTCGCCCGCGTGCACGGTGATCATGAGCGGGTAGTTGCTGCGCTCGTCGCCGAGGTGTTCCAGCACCCGCACGCCGTGCCCGTCGCGCCGGCCCTCGGGGTAGTTCTCGAACACCAGCACGCTGTCGAACAGAGGAACGCCGCCCGGCAGCTCGCCGCACCGGTGGACCTGGGCGGGGGACAGGTAGTCGTACTGGCGGCACTCGGCCTGGTGGTCCTGGAGCCGGCGCAGCCAGCCGAACACCTCGGCCTCGCCGTCCACCTCGACCCGGACGGGCAGCATGTTGATGAACAGCCCCACGATCGACCCGGCGTCCCGCAGGCCGGCGGGGCGGCCGGAGACGGTGGCGCCGAAGCACACCTCGCGCTCTCCGGCGTAGCGCGACAGCAGGATCGCCCACGCGCCCTGGAGCAACGTGTTCACCGTCAGGCGCGCGTTCCTGGCCCGCTCGTACAGGCGGGCGGAGCGGTCGGCGGGCAGGCTCACCCGTACGGCGGCGGTGGAGCGTGACCGGTGCGCCCGCGCCGGAGGCCGGTCGTACGGGATCGGTGTCGGCGCGGCGAACCCGGCCAGCTCCCGCCGCCAGTGCCCCTCGGCCGCCGCCACGTCCTGCCGCCCGAGCCATTCCAGGTAGTCCCGGTACGGCCTGCGCACGGGGGCCGGACGGCCCGCGTACCGCTCGAACACCTGGGTCAGCACCTGCGCCGCGCTCCAGCCGTCGAGCATGAGGTGGTGCGCGGTCCAGAAGACCCGTACCCGGGTGTCGGTCAGGCGGGCGACGACCAGCCGCGCCAGCGGCGCGGTGGCCAGGTCGAGGCGGCGTTCGGCGCGGCGCGCCCACAGCCGTTCGGTCTCGGCCCGCCGCGCGGACTCCGGCAGCCCGCGCCAGTCGTGCAGCTCGACCGGGAGGCGCACGCCGCGCCGCACGACCTGCACGGGCTCGGGCACGTCCTGCCAGACGATCGCCGTGCGCAGCGCCGGGATCTCGTCGGTGACCTGCTGCCAGGCCCGTACCAGGCGGTCCGGGTCGTCCACGCCGTCGAGCAGGAGACTGAAGTGGGAGGCGTAGGTGTCGGCGGCGGGGTCGGCCAGCGAGTGGAAGAGCAGGCCGCCCTGCAACGGCGTGAGCGGGTAGACGTCCTCGACCGAGCGGCCGTCGCCCGCGACGCGGTCCACGGCGGCCTGGTCGAGCCGGGCGAGCGGGAAGTCGGAGGGGGTGCAGCCGCCCGCGCCGGGCTCCGCGCAGTGCTCGACGATCTCCGCCAGCGCCGCCGTCATCCGTTCGGCCAGGGCCGCCACGGTCGCCTCCCGATGCCGCCGGCACGAGTACGACCAGCGCATCTCCAGCCGGTCCCCGCGCACCACCGCGTTGACCTCCAGCAGGTGGACGCGCTCCTGGCGCGGGTCGCGCTCGGTCCCCTCGGGGGTCGGCAGCATGCCGCGCGACTCCATCCGGCCCAGGTAGTTGAAGGCGACCTCGGGCTGCCGGTCGTCGCGCAGCTCGGCCCCCGCGGGGGACAGGTGGCGCAGCGCGCCGTACCCGAGTCCGCGCAGCGGGACCGCCCTGACCTGCTCCTTGACGGACCGGAGCAGGTCGCCCCAGCCGCCGTCCGGGAGTTCCAGCACCAGGGGGGAGACGGTGGTGAACCAGCCGACCGTGCGCGACAGGTCCACCTCGGGGAACAGCTCCTCGCGGCCGTGCCCCTCCAGCTCGACCAGGACGCGGGCGCCGCCCGCCCAGCCGGCCAGTACCCGGCCGAGCGCGCCGAGCAGCACCTCGTCGACGCGCGTCCGGTAGACCTCCGGCACCTCGCGCAGCAGCCGCCGGGTGAGGCCGGCGTCCAGCGTGGCCGTCACCGTCCGCAGGTCGCCGGCGACGTTCGCGCCCTCGGCGTCGTCCACGGGCAGCGGGGGGACCTCGGAGGCCAGCTCCCGTACCCGCCGCCAGTGGGGCAGCTCGTGGTCGAAGCCGCCGGACGCCGCGTGGTCGCCCAGCCGCAGCGCCCACTCGCGGAACGACGTGGAACGCGGGCCCAGCCGGATCGGTTCTCCGGCGGCGGCCTGGCGGCAGGCGATCTCCAGGTCCGACAGCAGCACCCGCCACGACACGCCGTCCACGACCAGGTGGTGGGCGGCCAGGAACAGCCGCCGGGGGCCGTCGCCGGTGAACAGCACGGCCTTGATCAGCGGCCCGCGGTCGAGCGCGAACGAGGTCTGCGCCTCCACGGCCGCGCGGTGGGCGTACCCGGCGCGCTCGTCCTCGGGGACGCCGGACAGATCGACGCGGCGCAGCACCCGGCCGTGCTCGGCGGCGGCGTTGTGCTGCCGCCACCCGGCGTCGTCCCGCTCCAGCCGCAGGCGCAGCGCGTCGTGCCGCTCGACCAGGGCCGTCAGCGCCGCCTCGACGGCGTCGTCACCGGCTTCGGCGGGCGGTTCCAGCGCGACCGCCTGGTTGAACCGCGGCAGGCTGCCGGCCAGGTTCTCCAGGAACCAGTGCTGGATCGGCGTGAGCGGCACGTCGCCACTCACCGGGCCACTCACCGGGGCACTCACCGGGCCGTCCCCGGTGTCCCGGCCCGTCGGGGCGTCGGGCAGCTCGGCGGCCAGGTCGGCGACGGTCTGGCGGAGGAACATCAGGCGCGGGGTCAGCGCCAGCCCCGCCGCCTGCGCCCCGGCGACGACCTGGAGCCCGAGGATGGAGTCGCCGCCGAGGTCGAAGAAGTTGTCGTGCACGCCCACGCGCTCGACGCCCAGGACCCGCGCCCACACCTCGGCGAGCGCACGTTCGGCCGGGGTGCGCGGCTCGGCGTACTCCTCGCCGCTGTGGCGGGCGCCGGTCGGCGCGGGCAGGGCCCGCCGGTCCACCTTGCCGCTGTGCGTGAGCGGCAGGGCGTCCAGGATCACGAACGCCGTCGGCACCATGTGCTCGGGCAGCCGCCGCCGCAGGGCCTCGCGCAGCTCCGCGGGGTCCGCGCCGCCCTCGGCCGGTACGACGTAGCCCACCAGCCGCCTGGTCCCGTTCGCGTCCTCCTTGACCGCGGCGGCGGCGGCGACCACGCAGGGCTGCTCCGACAGCGCGGCCTCGACCTCGCCCGGCTCGATCCGGAACCCGCGCAGCTTGACCTGGTCGTCGGTGCGGCCCGCGTGCTCCAGCCGGCCGTTCGCCAGCCAGCGGGCCCGGTCCCCGGTGCGGTACATGCGCGTGCCCGGCGGCCCGTACGGGTCGGCCACGAACCGCTCGCCGGTCAGGCCGGGCCGGTTCAGATACCCCCTGGCCAGGCGCGTGCCGCCCAGGTACAGCTCGCCCGGCACGCCGATGGGCGCGGGCCTGAGCCGCTCGTCCAGCACGTACGCCCGGATGCTCGGGAACGGCCGCCCGATGGGGACCGGCCCCGGGCCGGCGTCCGCCGGGGTCAGCGGCTCGCTCAGCGTGGCGCCGACCATGGTCTCCGTGGGCCCGTAGCCGTTGAACACCCGGCGCCCCGGCGACCAGGCGCGCACCAGCTCGGGCGGGCACGTCTCGCCCGCCACCACCACGACCGCGCCGCGCGGGACGCCGTCCTCGGGCAGCGTCGCGAGCGCGGTGGGCGGCAGCGTGACGTGGGTGACCCGCTCGCGGGCGATCAGCCCGGCCAGCGGCGCGCCCGGCGGGCGTTCGTCGTCGGCGGCGACCACGAGCGTGCCCCCGGACAGCAGGGCGAGCACCAGCTCCCAGAACGCGCCGTCGAAGGAGAGCGAGGCGAACTGGAGCACCCGCGCGCCCGGCCCGGCGTCCATGCGCTCGCGCTGGACGCGCACCATGTCGTGCACGCCCTCGTGCGTGACCACCACGGCCTTGGGCCGGCCGGTGGAGCCGGAGGTGTAGATCACGTACGCGGGGTTCTCCGGCCGCGCGGCCGGGGAGCCGCCGGGCGGTCCGGCGGGCGCCGGGTCGTGCGGCCCGACGAACGGCAGACCGGCGGGCAGCGCGGACGCGCTCTCCCGGGTGGCCACCGCCAGCACCGGACGGGTGTCGCCGACCATGGCCGCGATCCGGCCGGCCGGCTGCCCCACGTCCACCGGCAGGTACGCGGCCCCCGCCTTGAGCACCGCCAGCACCGCCACGACCATGTCGATCGACCGGGGCAGCGCCACCGCGACGTACCGCTCCGGCCCCGCGCCCCTGGCGGCCAGCAGCCGGGCCAGCCGGTCGGCGCGCTCGTCCAGCTCGCCGTAGGTGAGCGAGCGGCCGCCGCACACCACGGCCTGGGCGTCCGGCCGGGCCGCCGCCTGCTCGGCGAACAGCCGCGTCACCGTCAGCGTCTCCGGCCCGGCGCCGGTCCCGGGCCACAACGAGGTCAGCAGCCGGTGCTCGGTCCGGCCGAGCAGCGGGATCCCGGCCAGCGGCCGGCCGGGCGCCGCCGCGATCCCGGCGAGCAGGCGCACCAGGTGGGCAGTCATCCGCTCGGCGGTGTCCGGGCCGTACAGGCTCGTGTTGTAGGCCAGGCTCCCGGCCAGGGCGCCGTCCCGTTCGGTGAAGTCGAACGACAGGTCCATGCTCGCGGCCAGCACGGGCGGCGGCAGCTCGGTGACCCGCAGGCCGGGGAAGGCGGCCGTGCCGGGCGGCAGGTTGCGCAGGTTGACCGCCACCTCCGTCAGCGGCGGGCGGCTCGGGTCGCGTTCCGGGCGCAGCGCCTCCACCAGCCGCTGGAACGGCACCCGGTCGTGGGCGAACGCGTCCAGCACCGTCGTGCGCGTACGGCCCAGCAGCTCCTCGAACGGGCGCGACTCGTCCACCTCGCCGCGCAGCACCAGCGTGTTGACGAAGAAGCCGACCAGGTTCTCCGTCTCGACCCGGTCCCGGCCGGAGACGACGGTGGCCACGGCCACGTCCGGACGGCCGGTGTAGCGGGCCAGCAGCGTGTGCACCGCGGCGACCAGCGTCATGAAGAGCGTGGCGCCGGCCCGCTCACCGATCTCCCGCAGCCGCCCGGTGACGTCCGCGGGCACCTCGAACCCGCACGCCGCCCCCGCGGAGCTCCTGACCGGCGGGCGCGGCCGGTCCGTCGGCAGGTCCATGGGGGCCAGCCGGTCCAGCCGGCGCCGCCAGTACGCGAGCTGCTCCCCGGCCTGCGGCCCCGAGGCCCGCTCCCGCTGCCAGGCGCTGACGTCGGCGTAGCTCACCGGCAGCGGCGGCAGGGCGGCGGGCGGGCCGCCGGCGGCCTCGGCGTACAGGGCGGCCAGGTCGTCGAGCAGCACCCGCGAGGACCAGCCGTCGGTGACGATGTGGTGGGCGTGGGCGGTCAGCACGTGCTCGCGCGCGCCGAGCCGGATCAGCCGGGCCCGGAACACCGGCCCCACCCGCAGGTCCACGGGCCGGCGGGCCTCCTCCTCCAGCAGGCGGTCCAGCTCGCCGGGACGCTCCGACAGGTCCGTCAGCGGCAGCGGCACCTCGGCGGCCGGCATGACCCGCTGCGTGCCGCGCCCGTCCAGGGAGCCGAACGTCGTGCGCAGGGTCTCGTGCCGGGCCACCACCCGGGTGAGCGCGGTCCGCAGCGCGGGCACGTCCAGGTCGCCCCTCAGTCGGACGGCCAGCGGCACCAGGTAGTCCACGGCGTCCGGGTCCAGCTCGTACATGAACCAGAGCCGCTCCTGGGCGGGGGAGAGCGGGACCGGGCCGGTGGTGTCCGTACGCGGGATCGGGTCGGCGGCCGACCGGCCGGACAGTCTCCGCAGCATCTGGTCACGGAGGTGTTCCGGCAGTGCCGCGATCCGCTCGTCCCGCTGGGAAGAGATATGCATCGGGGTGTCTCCAAGCCCTCCGGTTGACGGTCGGCCGCCCGCGCCTGGATGACGTTTCGATGAACTGCGGTAAGCGCGCGGCCCGGACCTCGCGGGCGTCGTCCGAGGCCGCCCGCCGCCTCCTCCTGATGGTGTCAACGGCCGCCCGGCCGCTCCAGAGCATTGAACCGACGGCTAAAGAACCAGGTCGGAGGCAGGTACGGGCAGCGGGCGCGGAGGTGGTTAAGCCGGCGGCCCAAGGGGCAGAGCAAGCACGACGTTGTCATGGTCGAAGCGGATGCGACACGATCGTGATCGGATGTCGATGCTGAATTGTTAGCCCTGGAGAGGTATGACTCCCGCCGGCAAGAAGTTCAGGCTCATGCGGCGTCGCTGCGCGGAGATCGCCCGCCGATTACCGATGCCGCGGCCCTATCGCGTCAGAACGCTCTGCGACCTGGTCGCCGCCGAGCGGGGGCGTCCCATCCGGCTCCTGGAGCTGCCCGGCGACGACGAGATGCTGGGCGCCTGGCTGGCCACCGAGGCGACCGACCTCATCTTCTACAAGCCCGACACGACGCCGCCGCACCAGGACCACATCATCCTGCACGAGCTGAGCCACGTGATCTGCGGCCACTACCCCGAGGCCGACCCGAAGGCCCAGCGGCACGTGTTGTTCCCCAGCCTCAACCCCGCCCTCGTCCGCCGCGTGCTCAGGCGTTCGATCTACGGGTCGGAGGAGGAGCAGGAGGCAGAGCTGCTCGCCTCGCTCATCTGGCAGCGGGCCTGCCGGGAGTCGCACCCGCGGGCGTCGGACGTCCGGCGCGTGGACGCCGCGCTCACCGGGACCGCCGAGGCGATCCACGGCGGGGTGTCCGGCCTCGGCCGTGGGTGAGTGGCTGCGGCTCAACGGCCCCGCGGTGCTGGCGTGCGCGCTGACGGCCTACCGGCTGGCCGCCGTGCGCTCCTGGGTGCGGGACCCGGCCGGGCGGGCGGTGTTCGTCATCCTGGCCGCGATCGCCGCCTCGACGACGGTCAACACGCCCTGGGCCTACGACGTCGTCTGGCGGCTGACCGGCGTGCCGAACCTGGCCAGGCTGGTGTCCCACGCGTTCATGCTGGCCCTCGCCTGGTCGGTCGGGACGTTCGTGCGGCAGGTCGGCGGGCCGCCGGAAGAGCCGCGCCGCCGTACGTGGGGTGAGGCCGCCTGGCCGGCGCTCGTGCTGCTCGGCATGTGCCTGACCTTCGCCCTGGCCCGTACGCCGGTCAACAGCCCGCGCTTCGCCGTCCGCTACGGGGACACGCCGGGCGTGCTCGAATACTGGCTCATCTTCCTGTGCTACCTCGTGCCGGTGTTGTGCCACGTCACCTGGTTCGCCCTGCGTGAGGCCCGCCAGACGGGGAACCGGGCGGTGAGCGCGGGACTGCGTCTGGTCGCCGTGGGCGCGTCCCTGACCGTGCTCTACCACCTGCACAAGGCGGCCTACTTCGCCTGCCGGCGGATCGGCGCCGACTACCCCGACCTGCTGCGGGCGCCTCTGGACATGCTGCTGGTGCCGCTCGGCGTGCTCGCGGTGCTGATCGGCCTGGCCCTGCCGTCGTGGTGGCCCGCGCGGCTGCGCTGGTTCCGCGACTTCCGGCTGCACCTGCGGCTGCGTCCGCTGTGGCGGGCGCTCTACCGGGCCAGCCCGGACATCGCGCTGCTGGCCCCGGCGCCCTTCCTGACCGAGCTGGTCACCTTCCGCGACCTGGACCTGCGGCTGTACCGGCGGTTCGTGGAGATCCGGGACGGCCGGATCGCGCTGGAGCCGTACCTGGACCAGCGCGTGACGGACGCGGCCCGGCGAGAGGGCGTGCGCTCCGGCCTGCGCGGGCAGCGGCTGGAGGCGTTCGCCGAGGCCGCCTCGGTGGACGCGGCCATCCGCGCCCGTGCCCGGGGCCGGCCGCCCGACGGCGGCGCCCAACCGGCGGCCGTGCCCGGCGGCGTCGACCTGAGCAGCGACGCCGCCTTCCTCGGCCTCGTCTCGCGCGCCTACCGGCGGCTGGGCGCGCGCTGAGCCGCCGTCACGACCGGTGGACCGCCTCCTCCAGGGAGTCCAGGATCCTGTCCTGCACCACCTCCGACAACGCGGCGACGGTCGGCGTCAGGAAGAGGTCGCGCGGCGACAGCTCGACGCCGAAGGCCGGTCCCACCCGCGACGTCACCCGCAGGCTGGTGATCGAGTCGCCGCCCAGGGCGAAGAAGTCGTCGTGCACGCCCACCCGGTCCAGGCCGAGCACCTGCTCCCAGATTCGGCCGAGCGCCTCCTCGGTCGGGTTGCGCGGCGCGACGTACGACTCCGCCTTCTCCCGCGGCGGGGCGGGCTCCGGCAGGGCGGCGCGGTCCACCTTGCCGTTGGCGTTCAGCGGCAGCCGGTCCAGGGACACGAACGCCGCGGGCACCATGTACGCGGGCAGCCGCGCGCCCAGGCTCGCGGCCAGCTCCTCGTGCGAGGGCGCGGGCCCGCCGGCCGCCGGCACCACGTACGCCGCCAGCGTCCGGCGTCCGGCGGCGTCCTGCCTGGCCATGGCGACGGCCTCGGCGATCCCGGGATGCGCCAGGAGCGCGGCCTCCACCTCGCCCGTCTCGATCCGGAAGCCCCGGATCTTCACCTGGCCGTCCACCCGGCCGAGGAACTCCAGATCGCCTTCGGGCGTCCAGCGGACCCGGTCCCCGGTGCGGTAGAGCCGCCCGCCGCCGCCGAACGGGTCGGCCACGAAGCGTTCGGCGGTCAGCGCCGGCCTGCCGAGATAGCCCCTGGCCAGGCAGGCGCCCGCCAGGTACAGCTCGCCCGGCGCGCCGACGGGCACGGGCGCCAGGGAGGCGTCCAGGACGTAGGCGCGGGTGTTGTCCATGGGACGGCCGATCGGCGCCCGTCCCGCCTGTACGATCTCGGGGGTCATCTCCCGGGTCGTGACGAACGTGGTGGTCTCGGTGGGCCCGTACCCGTTGTGGAACGTGGTCCCGGGGCAGCGGTCGATCACCCGCGCGAGCGCCTGCGGCGAGGCCGCCTCGCCCCCCGTCCACACCTCGCGCAGCCCGGCGAAACACTCGGGCAGCTCCTCGGCGAACAGGTTGAACAGGGCCGCCGTGAGGAACATCCCCGTGACGCCGTGCTCGGCCGCCAGCGCCCGCAGCCGCCGCGCGTCCAGGTCGCCGGGCGCGACCACCACCTCGCCGCCCGCCAGCAGCGGCACCCACATCTCGTACGTGGCCGCGTCGAAGGCGTGCGGCGAGTGGAACAACACCCGGTCGTGGCCGCCGCCGCGCCAGCGGTGGTCCATGGCCAGGCTCACCACGTTCTCGTGGGTGACCGCGACGCCCTTGGGCAACCCGGTCGAGCCCGAGGTGTACATCACGTACGCCAGCGACCCGGGCAGGGGGGCGGGCAGGGGGGTGGAAAGGGGGCCGGGCGCGGGCAGGTCGCCGTCCACCTCGACGGCGGGCAGGCCCAGGTCGGCGGCGCGCCCGGCCAGCGATCGGTCGGTCAGCACCGCGACCGCGCCCGTGTCCCGCAGGATCCACCGCATGCGTTCGGCCGGGAAGTCCGGGTGCAGCGGCACGTACGCGCCGCCCGCCCTGAGCACGGCCAGCATCGACACCAGCGCGTCCGGCGAGCGTCCCTGCAACACCGCCACCCTGGACTCGGCGCGCACGCCCAGCCCGGCCAGCACCTCCGCCAGCTCCCCGGAACGGCGGTCGAGCTCGCCGTACGTCAGCTCCGCGCCGTCGCCGCGCACCGCCACCGCGCCGGGCGTCTCCCGTGCCCGCTCGGCGAACAGCTCATGGACCGTCCGGCGCGGGTGGTCGCGCGCGGTGTCGTTCCACTCCGTCAGCGTCAGCCGCCGCTCCCGCGCGCTCACCGCGCTCAGGGACCCCACGGTCCCGCCGGGGTCCGCGGCGAGCTGCCCGAGCAGCGCCGACAGGCCCTCACCGAGCCGCCGCACGGTCGCGGCGTCGAACAGCTCCTCGTCGTGCAGCAGGACGAACGACAGCTCCTCGCCCGGGTAGACGACGAGGCCGAGCGGGTAGCCGTTCGCCTCGGCGGCGTCCACGTCCCGCAGGCGCGGGCCGGAGGCGGAGTAGTCGATCGGGTAGTTCTCGAAGACCACGATGCTGTCGAACAGCGCCGTCCCCGGCGGCACGTCGCTCCACGCTCGGATCCGGGTGAGCGAGGCCGCCTCGTGCTCCCGTGCCCCCGCCTGCGACTCCTGGAGCTCGCGCAGCCAGGGCAGCAGCGGGCGGGCGCCGTCCACGTGGACGTGGACGGGCAGCGTCTGGATGAAGATGCCGATCATGGATTCGGCGCCGTCCAGCTCCTCGGGGCGGCCCGACACCGTGGCGCCGAAGCACACCCGCGGCTCGCCGCTGTGCCGGGACAGCAGGATCGACCACGCGCCCTGGACCACGGTGTTGAGCGTCAGGCCGGCCGCCGCGGCCCGGTCGGCCAGCCGCCGGGTCAGGTCGGGCGGCAGGGCGGCGCGGACCCGTCCGGCCGCCTTGGGCCGGTGTCGCCTGCCGGGCGGCCGGTCGTAGGGGAGCGGCGTCGGGGCGGTGAGCCCGGCCAGCGCCTCCCGCCAGTAGGTCTCGTCCGCGGCGAGGTCGCGGCCGGCCAGCCATTCCACGTAGTCGCGGAAGGGGCGGCGCGGCTCGGGCGGGCCGCCGTCGCCCTCTCCGGTGAGCCGGGCGCACGCGGCCAGCACGTCGCGCAGCAGCCGGTGCACGCTCCAGCCGTCCAGCAGGATGTGGTGCAGGGTCCACACGACGCGCACGGTGTCGTCGTCCAGCCGGATGACCGCCAGCCTGGACGGCGGCGCGGCCGTCAGGTCCAGGCCCTCGGCCCGGTCCGCGGCGAGGAGGGCGGCCAGCGCGGCCCGCCGCTCGTCCTCGGGCAGGCGGCGCCAGTCGTGCCGGACGACCGGCAGGCGGGCCCGCCCGTGCACGATCTGCACAGGATGGTCCAGGCCCTCCCAGGCCAGGGACGTGCGCAGCACGGGCGTCCGGTCCACGACCGACTGCCACGCCCGCGCCAGCGTCCCGGGGTCGGTGACGCCGTCGAGCAGCATCCCGAACTGGGCCACGTACAGGTCGTCGCCGGCCGCCAGGCACTCGTAGAGCATGCCGGCCTGGCCAGGGGTGAGCGGGTAGACGTCGGCGATGTCGGCCGCGTCGCGTCCGTCGCCGAGCAGCCGGTCCAGGCTCGCCTGGTCCAGCCCTGCCAGCGGGTAGTCCGACGGGGTGCGCCCGCCCGCGCCCGGTTCGGCGCAGTGGCGTACCAGCCGGGTCACGTTCGCGGCGAACCCGTCCGCGAGCCGGGCGACGGTGGCCTCGTCGTGCAGGTCGGCCGAGTACTCCCAGGTCACCTCCAGCCGGCCGGCGCGCACCGCGGCGACGACGTCCAGCAGGTGCGGCCGGACGTCGCCGGGGTCCTGGAACAGGCCGATGGGCGCGACGTCCCGGTAGAGGTCGCCCAGAGGCGGGTCGAACCGGCCGAGGTAGTTGAAGCAGACACCGGGGTGGCAGTCGGGCGCGGTGCCGCGCAGGTGACGCAGGACGCCGTACCCGAAGCCGCGCCCCGGGACGGCCCTGACCTGCTCCTTGACGCTCTTCAGCAGCTCGCCCCAGCCGTCTTCGTCGGGCAGGCTCAGGGCCAGCGGGAAGTAGGTGGTGAACCAGCCGACCGTGCGGGACAGGTCGGTGCCGGGGAAGATCTCCTCCCGGCCGTGGCCCTCGGTGGCCAGCAGCAGGTCCGTACGCCCGGTCCAGTCGCCCAGGGTGCGGGCCAGCGCGGCCAGCAGCACCTCGTTGACCTCCGTACGGTAGACGCCCGGGACGTCGCGCAGCAGGGCGCGGGTGGTCTCCTCGTCCAGCGACACCGTCGTACGCCGTCCCGACGCCACGAGGTTGGGCCCCTCGCGGTCCAGCGGGACGTCCGCCCTGCCCGGGGCGCCGGTCGCCCGGGTCCAGTGGGGGAGTTCGCCGTCGAAGGCGCCGGAGGCGGCGTGGGCGGCCAGAGTGCGGGACCAGCTCACGAAGGAGGCGGTCTCCGCGCCCAGGTCGACGGGCTCGCCGCGGACGGCCTGCCCGTAGGCGGTGTGCAGGTCCTGGAGCAGCACCCGCCAGGACACGCCGTCCACGACGAGGTGGTGCGCGGTGAGCAGCAGCCGCGGCGCGCCGGAGCCGGTGAACGACACCGCCGCGAACACGGGCCCGCGCTCGGCGTCGATGCCACGCTGCACGGCCTCGCTCTCGCGCGCGATCACGCCCGGTGCGTCGCCGTCGAGACGGACGTGGCGCAGGACGTTCCCGGCCGGTGGTGAGGTGACCTGCTGGGATCGTCCGCCGTCGTGCCGGGTGAATCGGGTCCGCAGCGCGGCGTGCCGGGCGACCAGGGCGGACACCGCCACGCCCAGCGCCCGCACGTCCACGTCCGCCGCCAGTTCGGCCTCCACGTACTGGTGGAACGTCCCCGGCACGGTGAACCGGTCGAACAGGAAACGCTGGATCGGCGTCAGCGGGGCGGGCCCGCCGTCGGCGGCATCCCCGGCGGTGGCGTTCGCGGGCTGCCCGGCCCGCCGCACGTACGGCGCCAGGGCCGCCACGGTCTGCCGCCGGAACAGGTCGCGCGCGGTGAGCCGCAGCCCGGCGCGCTGCGCCCTGGACACGACCTGGATGGCCAGGATCGAGTCGCCGCCCAGCGTGAAGAAGGAGTCCTCGGCCCCCACGCGCTCGACGCCCAGCACCTCGCCCCAGATCGCGGCCAGCTCCCGCTGCACGGGCCCCGAGGGCGCGACGTAAGCCGCCGCCCCCGCCCGCGCGCCGGGCTCGGGCAGCGCCGCCCGGTCCACCTTGCCCCGCTCGGTCAGCGGGAACGCGGGCAGCACCATGATCACGGCGGGGATCATGTGGTCGGGCAGCGACCCGGCGAGGAAGGCGCGCAGCGCGGCGGGGTCGGGCTCGGCGTCGCCCGCCGGGGTGACGTACCCGTTGAGGCGGTCGCGTCCAGAGGAGGCCAGCACGACCGCGCCGCCCACCGAGGGGTGGCGCTGGAGGGCGGCCTCGATCTCGCCCGGCTCCACCCGGAAGCCGCGGATCTTCACCTGGTCGTCGCCGCGCCCCAGGTACTCCAGCTCGCCGCCGGGCAGCCGGCGGACCAGGTCCCCGGTCCGGTACATCCGTCCGCCCGGCGGGCCGAACGGGTCGGCGACGAAGCGCTCGGCGGTGAGACCGGGCCGGTTCAGGTAGCCCCTGGCCAGGCCGGGCCCGGACAGGTACAGCTCGCCGGGCACGCCCTCCGGGACCGGGTTGGCGTAGGCGTCCAGGACGTACCCGGCGCTGCCGGTCAGCGGGCGGCCGATCGGCGGCAGCCCGTCGCCCTCCCGGCTCACGTCCCCGGCGGTGGCCACGACGGTGGCCTCGGTGGGCCCGTAGTTGTTGACCAGCCGGAACGGGACGCCGGGCCGCGGCCTGCGGCGCAGCACGTCGCCGCCCGTCAGGACGGTACGCAGCGCCGTCCCGTCGATCGCGGGCAGGTCGAGCACGGTCTCCAGCCGGGGCGTCGGCAGGAAGCAGATCGTGGTGCCCATGGCGGTGAACCAGGCCACCAGCTCGTCCGGGTCGTCCAGCGCGTCCTGACCGGGGAAGGCGACGCGGGCCCCCGCGCACAGGTAGGGCCAGACCTCCCACACGGCGGCGTCGAACCCGAGCGAGGCCACCTGGGACGCCCGGTCCCGGGGCACCACCCCGAACGCCGCCACGTGCCAGGCGCACAGGTCGGCCAGGCCGCGGTGCTCGATCATGACGCCCTTGGGACGGCCGGTGGAGCCGGAGGTGTAGATGATGTACGCCAGGTCGCCCGGCTCCGTCCCGCGACCGGGCCCGGGTCCGGGGTGGCCGTCGCCCGTCTCCGCGTCGGGCCCCTCGTGGTCGTCGCCCGTCTCCGTGTCGCGGGGGCGTACGACGGGCAGCCCCTCGTGGTCCTCGTCGGCCAGCAGGATCGGCGCGCCGGTGTCGGCCATCACGTACGCCAGCCGCTCGGCCGGGATGCCGGGGTCGAGCGGCACGTACGCGCCGCCCGCCTTGAGCACGCCGAGGGCGGCGGTCACCATGTCCGGGCCGCGTTCCATGCACACCACCACGGGCACGCCCCGGCCCACGCCGAGGCCGCGCAGCCGGTGCGCCAGCCGGTCGGCGCGCCGGTCGAGGTCGGCGTAGGTGCGGGTGCCGCCGTCCCACTCCAGCGCGACGGCGTCGGGCGCGACCCGCGCCCATTCACTCACCTGCACATGCACCGGCCGCCCGGCCTGCTCGCCGCGGCCACCGGCGGCGGGAGCGGCGGGACCGGTCAGCGTGGGTCCGGTCAGGGTGGCATCGGACAGGGGGGCGTCGGCAGGCGCGGGGGCGGGCTGCGGGGTGGGGGGCAGGGGGAGGCGGGCCAGGGGATGGTCGGGGGCCGCGGTCACGGCTTCCAGCAGCGCGATCAGGTGCGCGGCCATCCGCTCGGCCGTCGCGGCCTCGAACAGGTCCGTGCTGTACTCGATCATCGCGTCGAGCGCGCCGCCGTCCTCGCGCTCGACGAACTCCAGCGTGACGTCGAAGATCGAGGACACGTGCGGCAGCCGGTACGGCTCGGTACGCGCCCCGGCGAAGCGCGGCGTCTTCGGCGGCGCGTTCTGCAACGCCACCATGGCCTGCACCAGGGGCGTCCTGCTGGGATCGCGCTCGGCGTCCAGCTCGCGCACCAGCCGGTCGAAGGGCACGTCCCGGTTGGCGAACGCGTTCAGCACGGTCTCCCGTACCGCGCCCAGGAACTCGGCGAACGTGGCGCGCTCGTCCACGGTGGAGCGCAGCACCAGGGTGTTGACGAAGCAGCCGATGAGCGGTTCGAGCTCGGGCAGGTCGCGTCCGGAGACGGGGGTGCCGACCGAGACGTCCCGCTGGCCGGCGTACCTGGACAGGAGCACCTGGCACGCCGCGACCAGCACCATGAACGGCGTCGCCCCGGCGCGGGCGGCGAGGTCCCCGAGCGTGGAGGCCAGCTCCGCGGGGACGGTGAAGCGGTGCGCGGCCCCCGCCGAGCTGCGTACGGCCGGGCGTGGCCGGTCGGCGGGCAGGTCGAGCGGGGTGATCCCGTCGAGCCGGCCACGCCAGTGGTCGAGCTGGTCCGCCAGGCTGTCGTCGGTCCAGCGGTCGCGCTGCCAGGCGGCGTAGTCGGCGTACCGGACGGGCAGCGGCGCGAGGGGGGCCCGGTGGCCGTGGCGGGCGGCGTCGTAGAGCAGGCCCAGTTCGTCGGCCAGGATGCGCATGGACACGGCGTCGATCACCGAGTGGTGCAGGCTCAGCACCAGCAGGTGGTCCTCGGCGGCCAGGCGCAGCACGGCCAGGCGCAGCACGGGGCCGCGGGCCAGGTCGAACGGCCGGGTCACCTCGTGCCGCACCATGCGGTCCAGCTCCTCGCCGGGGAGGCCGGCGACGTCGGTGACGGTCAGCGGCACCTCGACGGCCGCATGCACCTTCTGCACGGGTTCGGCCCGCGCGGGGTCGGCGTCGCCGTGCTCGATCGTCGTGCGCAAGGGCTCGTGCCGGGCGATGAGCTCGCCGAGCGCGGTGCGCAGCGCCTCGGGGTCGAACGGCCCGCTCAGCCGGTAGCCGAACCGGACGTTGTACTCGGTGCCGCCGGGGTCGTGCGCGTGGAAGAACCAGAAACGCCGCTGGGCGTAGGAGAGCGGCGCGTCGCGTCCCGGCGGGAGCGGGGTGACGACGTCCGCGCCCGCGTCGCCCGCCTCGTCGCGGCTCGCGGCGCGAACCCCGCCCCGAACCCCGCCCGGAACCCCGTCCCGATTCCCGGCACGGTTCTCGTCGCCGTACTCGGCGGGGTTCTCGGCCGGTTTCAGGGAGGCGGCCAGGGCGGCCACCGTGCGTTCGCGGAAGATCGCCCGGGGGGACAGGCTCGTGCCGAGCGCGGCACGGATGCGCGGCACCACGCGGAAGGCCAGCAGGGAGTTGCCGCCGATGGCGAAGAAGTCGTCGGTCACGCCCACCCGGTCCAGGCCCAGCACCTCGGCCCACAACTCGGCGATCACCCGTTCCTCGTGACCGCCGGGAGGCGTGTAGCCGGTGGCGCCCTGGGGGCCCGTGGCGGGCAGGGCGGCGCGGTCCACCTTGCCGCTGGCGGCGAGGGGGAGCCGGTCGAGGTGCTGGAACACCGAGGGGATCAGGTACTCGGGCAGGTCCCGCGCGAGGAAGGCCCGCAACTGCTCAGGCGACGGCCCAGCCGCCCCCTCAAGGGACGCACCGCCCGAGGGTGCTTCGGCGGGCGCGGCCGTGGGGGCCTCGGAGGTGGTGGCGGGCTGGGGGACGGGCCGGGTGACGGGGACGACATGGGCCACCAGGCGGTCGCCGTCGGCGACGACCGCGGCGGCGGCCACCCGCGGATGCCGGGTCAGGGCGGCCTCGATCTCGCCGGGCTCGATCCGGTGCCCGCCCACCTTGACCTGGTCGTCCGCGCGGCCGAGGTATTCGAGCTCCCCGTCAGGCAGGAGGCGGACCACGTCCCCGGTGCGGTACATGCGTTCGCCGTCCGTCCCGTACGGGTCGGCGACGAACCGTTCGGCGGTGCCGCCGGGACGGCCCCGGTACCCGCGGGCCACCCCGGAGCCCGCGACGTACAACTCGCCCCGCTCACCCGGCGGGACGGGCCGCAGCCGGGCGTCGAGGACGTAGGCCCGCGACCCGGACATCGGCCGGCCGATCGGCACCGCGCCGCCGGGCGTGCGGTCGCCGGGTTCGAGGCGGAAGGCCACGCAGCCGACCGTCGTCTCCGTGGGGCCGTACTCGTTGACCACCGTCACGCCGGGACGGTCCGCGCGCCACCGGCCGAGCGCGTCGCCGTGCAGCGCCTCGCCGCCGATCACCAGCTCGCCGCGCTCCGGAGCGGCGTCCGGGGACCCGTCCTCCAGCAGCGGCAGGTGGCTCGGGGTGATCTTCAGGAAGGACGGCCGGACGCCGCCCGGCTCGTCGAGCGTCCCCGCGTGGACGCGCCCGCCCGCGACGAGCGGCCCCCACAGCGTGGTCACCGACAGGTCGAACGAGATCGACGAGTGCAGCAGCGCCGTGCCCGCCAGGCCCGGGTAGTCCCGCAGGCAGCAGGCCAGGTAGGCGGCGAGCTGCCGGCGTTCGACGAGCACCCCCTTGGGACGGCCGGTGGAACCGGAGGTGTAGATCGCGTACGCCAGGTCCGCCGGACGGCCCGGGGGAGCGGGCGGCGCGTCGGCGAGCGGCGCGGGATCGTCGTCCACGCACAGCACCCGCGCCGCCGTCACGGGCAGGCGCCCGCGCAGCGCCCGCTGGGTGACGACGACGGGCGCGCCCGCGTCGTCGATCACGACGGCCAGGCGGCTCGCCGGCACGCCGGGATCCAGCGGCAGGTACGCGGCGCCCGCCTTGAGCACGCCGAGCAGCGCCACGACGAGGTCGAGGCCGCGCTCGGCGTAGACGGCGACGAGCGTGTCCGGGCCCGCCCCGAGCCCGCGCAGGCGATGGGCGAACCCGTTCGCGCGCGCGTCGAGCTCCCGGTAGGCCAGCGAGCCCGCGGCCGAGGACACGGCGGTCGCGCCGGGGGCCAGCCGGACCCGCTCGGCGAACAGATCGAGGACGTCACGTGTCGAGTTGTCCATCACCCGGTGCTCCTAGCCTCAGTAGATGACGCGGGACCGCGCGTCCAGCCGGAACTCGCGCGACTTGCGAAGATCCCTGGCCACGTTCAGCCGGCGCAGCCACCGGTCCGTCCCGTCGAAGCGGGCGCGGAAGGGCTTGCGTCCGTGCACGGCCTTGTAGTTGTCGATGACGCAGATGTCGCCGGGTTCGAGCACGACCCCGGTCATGGCCGCGTCCACGGTCGCGGCGAGGGCGGCGAGCGCTTTCTCCTCGTCCTCTCCCTGTATTCCTTGCATATAGTGCGGATCGACGCAGAGATACGGGTCGTCCGGGGCGCCGAAAAGCACCGGCATGGGCTTCGGGTCGGTCAGCGCGCTTTCGACCTGGCGATAACTGCGGCGTTTCAGGTCGGTCACCCTCGGGTCGTCGTCCCGGTCCGGGGCACGATTCTCCGGACGGTGCGAGTCGTCCGGGAGAATGAGAAATCGGTGCTCCCGGAGGAAGGCTTCTGTGGCCTCGTCGAGATGTATCGAACCGACCTCGGCGAAGGTCGTCTCCACCTTGTCGGGATTACGCAGGCAGAACAGCCCGAGATAATCCGTGCGGAGCGGGTGGAAGGCGTCCTCGGTGTGCCAGACCAGCGTTTCCTCGCTGCTCCAGCCGATTTGCTCGCGTTCGAAGCCGCGCATCGGGAAAACGTCGTGCATGATGCGCCCGTCCTGCTGCGTCACCCAGCCGATCGGCTCGCCCAACAGGCTCATGACCAGGTAGAACGCGATGTCCAGCGTCAGTGTCGGCGACGGCGTGGGACGTGATCTCCAGTCCTCGGGAGTGGGGCCGAGGGCGGCGTCGTCCACCGGCAGCCCGGAGATCACCAGCAGGCCAGAAGGCTCGGCCAGCCGGAAATCGTGCAACTCCGCGCGGAGGCGTCTCGGCAGCTCGTCGGCATAAACCCGGCCGATTTCCTGGAATTGCGCGGACTCGACTCCCGGATGCTGCCGGGCGAGCTCGCCCGCCAGCTCCGTGATCGCCGTCGCCTCGTCTTTCCGCAGTTCGAAAGTCGACACAACTCGCTCCCTTCCTCGGCGACACCCGTCCGGTCAAGGTTCGGTCGCCGGAGGGCCGGAGCTCAACGTGTTTGAGCCTCAAGCTAAACAGGGCAGTCACGAAGCCGGTGTGCTAGCGTCGAAAAGGTATCAGCGAGCGTCCCGTGCCGGTGTCGGCCCCCGGGCGGAAGCGCCGCGCAAGTGAAATTCGCCGACGACCCGGCTCCTGGTCGGCGCTTCCCACGACGTCATTGACAGCGGAGGAGGACCCGGTGCGCCGATCACGACTGGCAAGGATCACCAGTGCGGCGGCTCATCTGCAGGTGTTCGCCATCGCGGGGATCAGCGCGGTGCTGCTGATCAGGACCTGGCTGGCGAGCACGGGCTACCCGAAGCTCGGCGGCGGCGACCTGCACATCGCGCACGTCCTGTGGGGCGGCCTGCTGATGGCGGTCGGGCTCGGCCTCACCCTCGCCTTCCTCGGCGAGCGGGCCAGGACGTGGGGCGCGCTGCTCGGCGGAGCCGGTTTCGGCACGTTCCTCGACGAGGTCGGCAAGTTCGTCACCGAGCGCAACGACTACTTCTACCGGCCCGCCGCCGGCATCATCTACCTGGTCTTCGCCGTCCTCGTCGTGCTGGCCCAGTGGCTCAAGGGCCGCACCGGCTACACCGGCGCCGAGCGGACCGCCAACGCGCTGCACGCCGCCCTCGTCGGCGTCACCTCCGGGCTGACGGTCGAGCAGCGGCGCAGCGCGATCCGCCTGGTCCAGGACTCCGGCGACCCGCTCGACGCCGCCACGGTCCGCCTGCTCGGCATGGTGCCCTCCAGCGAACCGCCCCGCTTCCCCGCCGTGCGCGCCGCCCTGGCCTGGCTGGAGCGCTTGTGCCGGCGGCCGGTCGTGGTGGTGCTCGCGGTGGTCTACCTCGCCGTACGGGCCCCGCTGCCCCTGGTCGGCCTGGCCCTGGAGAGCTCCTACGACTCCCTCGGCCAGGAACGGGAGTGGGGAGCGGTGATCGGCCTGGCGGCGTCCGCGGCGGTGACGGTGCTGCTCAGCCTGTGGGGCGCGGCCCGGTTACGGTGGAACCGGGCGGCCGCCTTCCAGGCGCTCTACCTCGCGCTTCTGGTCGACATCCTGTTCGGCCAGGTGTTCGCGTTCATCGTGAACCAGTTCTCCGCGGTGCCGGGGCTGGTCGCGGACCTGCTGGTGCTGGCCGTGCTCGGCACGACGAACCGGCACCTGCGCAGAACCGCCCCGGCCCGCGACCCCGGCGACGGGCCGGGGGCGCGGGCCGGGAACGAGGACCGGGACGGCTGAGGTTCCGGGAGCTACGACCCCGACGGCTCCGCCATGGCGACCGCGATCCGCCGCGCCCCCGTGTACGGCTCGCGCCCGTGCGAGGTGAGCATGTTGTCGATGACGAGCAGGTCGTCGGCCGCGTAGTCGAAGCGGCGGGAGGCCGCCCGGTAGCACTTGCGCAGGTGGTCGGTGACCTCGTCGGGGATGGCGCCGCCGTCGCCGTAGTAGGTGTTGCTCGGCAGCCCCTCCTCCCCGCACATCTCCAGCAGCCCCTCGCGCACGGCCTCGGGCAACGTCGTGACGTGGAAGAACGTGGCGTGGTTGAACCAGACGGGCTCACCGGTCACCGGATGCCGGTGCACCGCCGCGCGGACGGCCTCGGTGCGCAGCCGTCCGTCCCCGAGCCAGGTCGCCCGTACGCCGTTGCGCTCGCAGTACGCGGTGACCTCGTCCCGGTCGGAGGTGTTGAACGCCTCCGACCACGGCATGCCGAGTTCGTCGTCGTAGGTGCGCACGACCATCCAGCCGCGCCGCTCGAACTCCTCGCGCACCGCCGGGTCGAGGGTGTCGTGCACCTCCCGCGTCGAGGCCAGGGGCGTGGCCCCCTGCGACTCCGGCGGCCGCATGCAGTGGAAGAACAGCACCATGGGCCAGACGGCCTGGTAGGAGTTCTCGTTGTGGAGGAAGATCTCCTCCTCGGGCGGATAGTCGGTCGAGGTGTAGACGTTGCCCTTGATCACGCTGCGCGGCGACGACCGTTCGGTGTAGGCCAGCGGCGTCCCGGAGAACGCGCGCACAGCCGCGTCGAACCCCTCGACGCCGCCCACCTCGAAGCCGCGGAACAGCAGCGCCCCGTGGCTGGTCAGGCTCTCGCGCAGCGCGCGGTGCCCGGCCCTGATCCGGTCCTGGACGGGCTCGCCGCCGCCCTCGATGATCAGCACGGCTCACTCCTCCATCGCCGCGATGAGGCTCTTGGGCCGCAGGTCGGTCCAGTTCTCGTTGATGTAGCCGAGCGCGCGTTCGCGGTCGGTCTCGGGCAGCGCGACCGCCCATCCGGCCGGCACGTCCACGAAGGCCGGCCAGAGCGAGTGCTGTCCTTCGTCGTTGACGAGCACCAGGTAGATGCCCTCGGGGTCCTCGAAGGGGTTCGTGCTCATCGTGCGTCCTCCAGGGAAGGTCAGTTGCGTTGTGAGATGAGTCCGCCGCCGCGCAGCAGCGCCATGCCCAGCGACGTCAGCGTGTGCAGGGCCGTGTTGCGGTTGCGGGCGGTGGTGATGAGCCCGGCCTTGCGCAGCACGGTGGCGTGCTTGCTGGCGCCGGCCAGGGAGATGCCGAGCCGCTCGGACAGCGCGCCGGTGGTGCAGCTGTCCATGAGCGCCTGCATGGCCGCGGCCCGGGTGTGCCCGACGAGCGCGCCGAGCGCCTCGTCGTCGGCCGTGGGCTCGGCCACCAGGTCCGACAGCACGGCCGGCGTCCAGGGGACCGAGACCACGAGCGCGGGCAGCCCCGTCTCGTGCTCCCGGTCCAGGAACAGGCAGTGCCTGACCTGGAGGAAGAACGAGGGGCTGAGCAGCAGGCCCTTGCCGTCGAGGTACACGTCGCGGTCCTCGTCGTGCGGGACCTCCAGGACCGGCGGGTTCCAGACCAGCTTCGGGTGCAGGGTGTCCAGCAGGCACTCGACACCGTTGGTGATCGTGATCCGGCCGAACGTCTCCCGTTCGAGCTCCAGGTAGGCACGCACCCGCCCCCAGTACGGCAGCACCGCGGCCCGGCAGAACGCCAGCACGGTCGCGGTCGCCCACGGGACGGCGGCGTCCCCGGCGCGGAAGCCGGACTCGCCGGGGGAGCGGTCGAGCAGTCCGAGCAGCTCGCCGAGCGGCCGGCGCTCGCGGGCCAGCCGATCCACCTGGCCGGCCGTGCCGTTCATGCGTTCGCGCACGTCCCTCCGCCACTCGCCGTGGACCGCGCCGCCGCTTCTGGCGAACAGGTCGAGGGCGAACACGCTCTCGGTCACCGGGCCCAGCGTCGCCGCCATGCGCAGGCGTGCCAGGTCTTCGACCGTGAAATGAATCCGCAGCACCGCGGCTCCCATTTCGCATTTTCCGGGTTCGTCGATCACGCCGCGGCGCGGGAAAAAGCGCACGACGCGGTGGCCGCGTGGATCAGGGCGGCTTGGCGATGAGGGCGTCCGCGGTGGGAGCCCCCAGTTTTGCTCAAGCTAACTCGGAGGCAGTTGGGAAGTCAACTGGGGTTGGTGGATCAAGAATTTTGCATCTACGCCAGTTGATGACCGCCTGTGGGCAACCGTGAACGCCCTGCACAGGGGGCGCATGCCAAGCCGCGGGGCCGCACGCCACCACCCTTCTGACCGCCCTGTTTAGCTCCGGCGTCAATGAGCTGGAAATCGGCCGGGGCCGTCCGGCACGCTCGGAAAAGGGCGGTCGGAGCACTGCCCAATCCTTTTTCCGGTTCTTCCGACGCGCGTTTCCCAACGCCATGGACAAGGGCTCAAGAATGGTAAAGAACGTCGTCATCGTGGGCGGCGGCACCTCGGGCTGGATGACCGCCGCATATCTCCGGGCGGCATTCGGTGACCGAATCGCCGTCACTCTGGTCGAGTCGAAGAACATCGCGACGATCGGCGTGGGAGAGGCCACGTTCAGTACGATCCGTCACTTCTTCGACTATCTCGGGCTGGACGAGCGGGAGTGGATGCCCGCGTGCAACGCCACGTACAAGCTGGGGATCCGGTTCGAGAACTGGCGTGCCCAGGGCCATCACTTCTACCACCCGTTCGAACGCCTGCGCGTCGTGGACGGCTTCCCCCTCACCGACTGGTGGCTCGACGCCCGTCCCGGCGGCGACTTCGACCGCGACTGCTTCGTCATCAGCTGGCTGTGCGAGGCCAAGCGCTCGCCCCGCTACCTGTCGGGCGAGCTGTTCGAGCAGGACTTCACCGAGAACCCCGACGAGCGCGCCTACCGCACCACCCTCACCGAGCAGAACACCCAGTTCCCCTACGCCTACCACTTCGACGCCGCGCTGCTGGCCTCCTACCTCACCCGGTTCGGCACCGAGCGCGGCGTCCGGCACGTCCTCGACGACGTCGTGGACGTCCGGCTGGACGAGCGCGGCTGGATCGACCACGTGCTCACCAAGGAGCACGGCGAGCTGTCCGGCGACCTGTTCATCGACTGCACCGGCTTCCGCGGCATGCTGCTGAACAAGGCGCTGGACGTCCCCTTCGTCTCCTACCAGGAGAGCCTGCCCAACGACCGGGCGGTGGCGCTGCGCGTGCCCGCCGACATGGCCCGCCGCGGCCTGCGCCCCTGCACCACCGCCACCGCCATGGACGCCGGCTGGATCTGGACCATCCCCCTGTACGGCCGCATCGGCACCGGCTACGTCTACGCCGGCGACTACTGCACCCCCGAGGAGGCCGAACGCACCCTGCGCGAGTTCGTCGGCCCCGAGGCGGACGAGCTGGAGGCCAACCACATCCGCATGCGGATCGGCCGCAGCGAGCGCTCCTGGGTGAACAACTGCGTGGCCGTCGGCCTGTCCAGCGGCTTCGTCGAGCCCCTGGAGTCGACCGGCCTGTTCTTCATCCAGAACGCCATCGAGCAACTGGTCAAGCACTTCCCCGCCGAGCGCTGGGACGACCGGCTGCGGGAGTCGTACAACCGCCAGGTCGGCAACGTCATGGACGGCGTGCGCGAGTTCCTCGCGCTGCACTACCACGCCGCCGCCCGCTCCGACAACGACTACTGGAAGGACGCGGCCACCCGGGCTCTCCCCGATGGGCTGGCCGAACGCCTGGAGCTGTGGCAGGCGCGCCTGCCCGACAACGAGACGATCTTCCCGCACTACCACGGCTTCGAGTCCTACTCCTACATCGCCATGCTGCTCGGGCTCGGCGGCGTCCCGGTGCAGGCCCCGCCCGCGCTGCGGCACTTCGACCACGGCCGCGCGGAACGTGAACTGCGGCTCGTACGCCAGCAGGCCGAGGCGCTGGTCGCCAACCTGCCCAGCCAGTACGAGTACATCGCCGCCCTCAACGGCGACGCCATGCCCGGACGGCGACCCGAGCTGAGCCGGACACGATGATCCCGGCCGAGGGACCGGCGCGGATCGCCCTGTTCGGCGTCCTGCTCGCGGCGGTCCTCCTCCTCGCCTGGGCAGGGCGGCGGCTGGCCGGCGTGCTGCGCCAGCCGGCCGTGATCGGCGAGGTGGCGCTCGGGATGGCGGCGGGCCCGCTGGTCGTCGCCGTGGCCGGTCCCGGCGCCGCGCGGGCGCTGCCCCTCGACTGGCTGAGCTGGTGCGGGCACGCCGGCCTGGTGCTCTACCTGGTCGGCGTGATCCACGAGCTGCGCCTGGCCGCGCCGCTCGTGCGCGGCCGGGCGGTGGGCTGGACCGCGGCGGGCGCGCTCATCGTCCCGCTGCTGGCCGGCGCCGCCGTGGCCGTGTGGGCGCTGGCCGGGGACGAGCCCGGCCTGCGCGGCACGGCCCCGGCGTCCGCGCTGGTCGTCTTCCTGGCGGTGTCGTTGTCGGTCACCGCCGTCCCCGTCCTGGCGCGGATCCTGTCCGAACGTGACCTGGTCGGCACCCGGGTGGGGGTGTTGTCGATGACGGTCGCCACGGTCACCGACGTGGCGGCCTGGCTGCTGATCGCGCTGGCGGTCAGCCTGGCGACCGGCGGCCTCGGGAACGTGGCCGTGCTCCTCGCCGTCACCGCCGCGGCCCTCACGGGTGCGGTCGCGGTACGGCACGCGCTGAGCCCGGCCCCGCTCCTGGGGCTGCCCGCCCGCGCCCCGCGGGCGGCGGCGGTGCTCCTCGCCGTCTGGGCGCTGGCGGCCGCGGCGGCGATGCGCTCGTGGGGGCTGACCGAGATCCTGGGCGCGGCCCTCGCCGCCCTCGCCCTGCCCCTGACGGCCGCGGCTCCCGCCGATGGGACTGCCACGGGCGGCGGCGAGGATCCGTGGGCACGGCCCGTGCGGCTGGTCGCGGGCGCCGGGCGGCTGCTCGTCCCGGTGTTCTTCGTGGTCACCGGGTTCACCGTGTTCGCCGAGCCGTTCGCGGTGGCCCCCTGGTCGGCGATCGTCCTGGTCACGCTGCTCGGCATGGCGGCCAAGGCCGGGGGCGCGTACGCCGGCGCCCGCCTCGGCGGCGAGCCGCCCGGGACGGCGCTCCGCCTGGGCGTGCTGCTCAACACCCGGGGCCTGACCGAGCTGGTCGCGCTGCAGATCGGCCACGAGGCCGGGATCCTCACCCCGGCCATGTTCCTCGCGCTCGCCGTCATGGCGCTGGTGACCACGGCGGCGACCGGCCCGTCGTACGCCCTCCTCCAGCGGCCGCGACGGCCGCGCGGGACGGCCCCGGTACCCGTCGCACAGAACGGAGGCTTGCGATGACGGATCTCCCGCTGGTGGAGGCCCTGCCCATGACGCCGACGGTCGACCCCGACCGTTTCCGGTCACTGATGTCCACCTTCCCGAGCGGCGTCGCCGTCGTGACCGTGACCGACCCGGACGGTCGCCCGCGCGGCATGACCTGCTCGTCGGTGTGCAGCGTCACCCTCGACCCGCCGACGCTGCTGGTCTGCGCCCGCAGCCTGAGCCCCACGCTGCACGCCATGCTCAAGACCGAGCAGTTCACCGTGAACCTGCTGCACGCCCACGCCCGCGACACCGCCGAACTGTTCGCCTCGGGCGCCGCCGACCGCTTCGACAGGGTCAGATGGTCCGCCCGCCCCGCCTACGGCGGGCCGCACCTGGTGGAGGAGTCCCACTCCGTCGCCGACTGCCGGGTCGCCAGGACCGTGGAGGCCGGCGACCACATCGTGGTCTTCGGCGAGGTGTACGGCATCGAGCGGTGCGCGCCGGCCGTACCCCTCCTGTACGGCCTGCGCGCCTACTCGTCCTGGCGTCCGGGGACCGAGCCGTCATGACCGGCTCAGAAGGTGCCCGTCCACCGCAGCCGCCGCCACGTCTCCGCCCACGGCAGGCGCGGCTCCCGGCACACCAGCAGCTCCTTGCCCTCCTCGAAGTGCGGGACGTCGAAGGTGAGCCGCCCGCGCGCCTCGCACCGGCCGAACAGCGCCGAGAACGACGCCCGGTCCACCCCGACCGCGACGACCACGTCCACGCCGTCGGCCGGACGCCCGAAGTCGGCGTAGGAGTTCTGGGCGCTGTAGGTCCTGGGCAGCCCGTACGCGCCGCCGTACCGGGCCAGGGCCCCGGCCTCGCCGTAGTTCTGGGCGTACACGACGGCCCGCCGCCGTTCGTCCACCGGCAGCGCGCGGTGGACGGCGGACACCTGCGCGGCCAGGTCCGGCCAGCCGGTCTCCCCGAACTGCTCCTCGCCGAGCACGGCCAGCACCGGGTTGCCGGCGTACGTCGCGATGGGCAGGACCGGCAGCACCATGAGCGCCGCGAGCACCCCGTTGAGCACCGCCGCCGCCCCCAGCCACAGGCGGCGGCCGAGCGTCGCCGCCCGCACGCACCCGGCCGCCACCAGTACGGTCAGCAGCCCCTCGGTGTAGCGGGGCTCGGCCCCGAGCAGCATCAGCAGCGGCGCCACGACGAGGTACGCCGCGGCGACCGCCCGGTACGGCCGCCACTCCGCCCGCCGGAGCAGGGCCACCAGCCCGATCACCCAGACCGGCGTGAGGAAGGGCCCGATCATGAGCACCTGGCCCACCAGGAAGTTGACGGCGCCCGCCGGCCCCGCCGACATCTCGCTCGCCATCGTGAACTGCGGCCACCCGTGCGCGGCCTGCCAGACGAGTCCGGGCGAGGCGATCAGCAGCGCGACCCCGGCGCCGCCCAGGAGCCACCCGCCGCGCAGCACGCGCCGCGGCCCGGCGACGAGCAGCCCCGCCGCGAGGGCCACGACCAGCAGCACCACCAGGTACTTGGCCAGCAGCCCCACGCCGACGACCGCGCCCACGGCGAGCCACAGCCGCTCGTCGCCGGTCCGCAGGACGCGGATCACCAGCCAGCAGGCCGTGACCCACACCAGGTGGTCGACGGCGGTGGGGTGCAGCACGTGCCCGGCGGCGAGCGTGGCCAGCGTGGCGGCGCAGACGCACGCGGTCAGCACCTGGAGCCGGCGTCCCGCGCCGAGCTCGCCCGCGATCAGCCCGGTGACCAGCACCGACACGGCGGTCAGCAGCGCCGGCACGACCCGGATCGCCGTCAGCGAGTCGCCGAACAGCACGATCTGCAGCCGGGCCAGCAGGGGGACGAGCAGCGGCTGGTCGACGTACCCCCACGCGAGGTGCTCACCGGCGACCCGGAAATAGAGCTCGTCGACGTAGTAGCCGGGGCCTCCGGCGAACGCCAGAAAGACCGCGAGGACCGCGACGGTGACCACGGAAAGGCCGATGACGGCCCTTTTCGGAGATGTTTCCGCCCGAGGCGGTGAAATAGTTGCGACGGTGTCCACGAAAACCCCTTCCAGCGTTTGTGTGGAGGTGTAACCGCTGGTCGCAGCCTCCCATCGAGTCGATGAGGACACAATGGAATTGACTCGTCCGGAAAACACACAGCTCGTCGGCCGAGTCCTCCGCCATGCATTGACGGGAACGAATCGAGCGACTTATTTTGCGTCCGGGTATCCCACTCCAAAACGCACGTGAGGTGAATGTGATGCAGGAACTCCAGGCGATCAATCTCACCGAATTCGAATGTCTGGCGCTGAACAGCCCGCTGAACCTCGCCGACGGGCACGCCCGGCAGGCGCTCACCGCCAGCCAGGCGCGGATCATCGACGACCTGCCCAACCTGTTCGCCAAGGCCGCCGCGCGGGCTCCCGAGGAGGTGGAGCTCGACGCCTGCCGGGCGTACCTGGGCCTGCTCGGCCAGCACAGCCACCCGGTCGGCGAGAACCGCGTGTTCGCCTGCTACTCCTCCTCGGTGGCCATGGAGATCTTCGCCAGGGCCCTGGCCCAGAGGGGCGACACGGTCGCGCTGATCCACCCGACGTTCGACAACATCCCCGACATCCTGCGCGGCGTGGGCCTGAACCTGCTGCCCCTGGAGGAGGACGTCCTGCACGGCGGCGACCTGCCCCGCGCCCTGCTCGACGCGGTGAGCTGCGTCTTCGTCACCACGCCCAACAACCCCACCGGCCGCGTGGTGACGGAGGAACGGCTGCGCGCCCTGGCCGCCCAGTGCGCCGAGCACGACGTCGTCCTGACACTGGACACCTCGTTCCGCGGCTTCGACCCCCGGGCCCACTTCGACCACTACCGGGTGCTGGAGGACAGCGGCTGCCGCTGGATCGTCATCGAGGACACCGGCAAGCTGTGGCCCACGCTGGAGCTGAAGATCGGCTGGCTGGTGACCTCGGCCGAGCCCGGCCTGCCCGTCGCCAAGGTCTACTCCGACATCCTGCTCGGCGCCTCGCCGCTCGTGCTGGCGCTGGTGCAGCGCTTCGCCGAGGACGCCGCCGACGGCGGTCTGCCCGACCTGCACCGCTTCATCGCCGGCAACCGCGCGCTGGTGCGGCGGTCGCTCGCCGGCCTGCCGGACGTGGACTTCCCCGACCCCGCCAGCCGGGCCAGCGTCGAACGGGTCCGCCTCGGGCGGCGCTCGTCACTGGAGGTGTGGTCCGCGCTGCGCGAGCACAACGTGTACATGCTGCCCTGCCAGAAGTTCCACTGGGCCGACCCGTCCGAGGGCGACCACATGCTCCGCGTGGCGCTCGCCCGGCCGGCCGCCTCGCTCGACGAGGCGACGCGGGCCCTCCGCCTCGTCCTGTCCTCCCGATGAGCCCCACCCCCGCCGCACCCCGCCCCCGCGCGGCCCCCGGCCCCCCGGTGTCCCCGGCGCGGGGGCGGGCCGGGCCCGGGTCGCACGCGCTGCGCTGGGAGGCGGGCGTCGTGCAGTCGGTGGCGCCACCCGGTACGACCGACCTCGGCCCCGGCTACCTCGGCCCCGGCCTGCTGCCCGTGGACCTGCTGGCGGAGGCGTACGCCGAGGCCCTGACCGGTTACGGCGCGGCCGCCCTGGCGTACGGCGACGACCGCGGCGCGCTCACCCTGCGCGCGGCGCTCGCCGCCCGCCAGGACGTGTCGTGCGGGCCAGGTGGCGTGCTGGTCACCGCCGGCACCTCGCAGGCCCTTCACCTGCTCGCCACCGCCCTGGCCCGGCCCCGCGACGCGGTGCTCGTCGAGGACTCCTGCTACGACCTGGGCAGGCTCGTCCTCACCGACTGCGGCCTGCGACCGTACGGGGTGCCGGGGGACGCCTCCGGGATGGACCCGCAGGCTCTCGACGCGGCCCTGACCCGCACCCGCCCCGCCTTCGTGTACCTCAACCCCACCTTCCACAACCCGACCGGCCGGGTCGTGCCGCTCGGCCGCCGCCGCGAGCTGCTGGCCGTCGCGCGCCGGCACGCGACGACGATCGTCGAGGACGACGCCTACGCCGACCTGCGCCTCGACGGCGGCACCGGACCGCCCGCCCTGGCCTGCCTGGACGGGCACCGGGGCGTGATCAGACTGGGCACCTTCTCCAAGTCCCTGGCCCCCGGGCTGCGCCTCGGCTGGCTGACGGCCGAGCCCGCCGTGGCCGACCGGCTGGCCGCCCATGGCGTGTTCCAGAGCGGCGGCTGCCTGAACCACACCACCTCGCTGGCCGTGGCCACCCTGCTGGAGCGGGGCCACTACGACCGCCACCTGCTCTGGCTGCGCGAACGCCTGCGCGAACGGCGCGACGCCTTGGTGGACGTCCTCACGGCGCGGCTGGACGGCGGCTTCGCCCTCGACCGGCCCGCCGGCGGCCTGTTCGTGTGGGTGCGCGCCGACCGCCGGGAAGCCGGGCTGCTCGCCGCGGCACGCCGCGCGGACGTCCTGGTCGCCGCCGGCTCCCGCTTCGCCGCCGCCCCCGTCCCCGGCTCGACGGCGGGCGCCGTACGGCTCGCGTACGGCCTCAACGGCCCGGACGAGCTGGCCGCCGCCGCGGAACGGCTGGCGGAGGTCTGGAACACGATCCCCCCGGAGACCTGAGAATCCGCCCACCGAGAATCCGATGCCCCGACAGGAGACGACCCCCTGATGACCGCCCCCCCGCACACCGGACCCTCGCCCACCGCACCCTCGCCCACCGCAGCCGACCCCCCACCCGCCGCGTCCCCGCACGGCTACACGCTCCCGCTCTCGCCCTCGGGGCGTGCGGCGATGGTCACCCCGCCGCCCTGGCACTTCTCCGGTGACGTCATCATGGCCGACTACCGCGTGGACCCCGAGGCCGCCGCCCGCTTCCTGCCCCCGGAGCTCACCCTGGGCCCCGACCCGGGAGCCGCCGCCGCGATCTTCGCCGAGTGGCAGTGGTGCTCCGCCGACGGCGCCGAGCTGGCCGACCCCGCCCGCTGCCGGTTCGCCGAGTTCCTGATCCTGCTCGCCTGCGAGTACCGCGGCCGTCCTCTGGCCCGCTGTCCGTACGCCTGGGTGGACGAGCCGGTGCCGCTGGTACGCGGCTGGATCCAGGGCATGCCCAAACAGTTCGGTCAGGTGCACCAGATCAGGCCGGCCCGGGTCGGCAGGGCGGGGCCCAGGCTCGCCCCCGGAGGCCGCTTCGACGCCGCGCTGTCGGCGGGCGGCAGGCGCGTCGCCGAGGCGGCCGTGACCCTTGAGGGCCGCGCCGACGAGCCGCCCCGCCTGCACACCGTCCCGCTGGTGCACACGCGGCTGTTCCCGGCCTGGCTCCCGGCGGAGGAACCGGTGACGCGGCTGGTGACCTCGGAGGTGAGCGACGTGGAGTTCTCGGAGATCTGGACGGGCCGCGCCGAGGTGCGCTTCCCCGACGTGCCGGACTCCGACCTCGCCCGACTGGCCCCGGTCGAGGTGGGCAGGGGGTACGTCTTCTCGTACGCGGAGACGCTGCACCATGGCCGGGCGCTGGAGCCGACGTAGACTGTCGTTAACGGAACGCTATTCGGTCGTCAACTGAAGTTAATTCCTCTGCTATGCTGGCGGCAGCGTCCCCTTCTCCACCCAGCCGCCTCCGTGCATCCGGCAGAGGAATCATGCCCGACACCCCATCCGAGGGACGCCGTACCCTAGCGGCGAAGCTGGACCACCTGTTCCGCACAGTCCACTCGCGAGAGGGCGGCGAATACAGCTTCGAGGACGTCGCCGACGCGCTGCGGGCGGCGGGCGGGCCCACCATCTCGGGCACGTACATCTGGCAGCTCCGCAAGGGGTTGCGCGACAACCCCACCAAGCGCCATCTTGAGGCGCTCGCGGGATTCTTCGGCGTCCCGCCCGCCTACTTCTTCGACGACGAGGCGGCTGAGCGCATCGACGCCGAGCTGTCGCTGCTCGCCGCCATGCGCGACGCCTCCGTCCGGGGCATCGCGCTGCGGGCGGCCGGGCTCTCGCCGAAGAGCCTGACCGCGATCCTGGAGATGGTCGAGCGCGTACGCGAGCTCGAAGGGCTGCCCGACGCCGCCGGGGGCGACACCCCCGAAGAGTGACCCGCGAACGCGCCTGCCGCGGCGCGATGTGTCAGCCGACGCCCGCTCCGCCGACCTCGGCCGCACCGGCGTGCCCAGGCCCGCCGCCCGCGAGCCGACGCCTTCCGGGATCGCCCGCGGACGGATGGTGACGTTCCCCTTCGTGCCTTGGCGGCCGGCGATCGCGCCCATATCTTGGTGATCGTTTTTGCCGGCTCTTCGGACAGTGGGGTGACCATGAGAACCACACGCACGAGCCTGACCATCCTGGCGAGCATCCTCCTCATGGCCGGACAGCCGGCGGGCGCGGGCCCGGCCGCGGCGGACGGCTGCCCGGCGACCACCGACCAGTGGGAGGTCACCGACCTGGGCGTCACCGGGTACGCACTCGACATCAACGACCTGGGACAGATCGCCGGCTCCAGCGTGAGCGCGACCGGCGAACAGCGGGCGACCGTCTGGGACGGCGCGCAGGTGGTCGACCTGGGCAGTCTCGGCGGCGGCCACGCCTCCGCCGGCGCCCTCGACGAGGACGGCAACGTCGTCGGCAGCAGCTACACGGCGACGGAGAAGGGGCACGCCTTCCACTGGCGCGCCGGGACGATGACCGACCTCGGCATCTTCGGCAGCGTCCCCACCCTGGTCCACGACGTCAGCGCGGGCGTCGTCGTGGGCGAATATCGGTACTGGCTGCCCAACGGCACGGCCCGCTACCAGGCGTTCCGCATCCAGGACGGCGTCCGGACCGACCTCGCCGCCGTCCCCGGCAGCCATGCGGCGGCCGTCAACCCGGCCGGGCAGATCGCCGGCACCCAGGGCCGCCTCGAACCGCCCGGCCCGGCCGGCCAGCGGACCCACCGGGCCTTCCTCTGGGAGGACGGCGTCATCACCGAGCTCGGCACGCTCGGCGGCCAGTGGAGCCAGGCCGAGGGGATCAACGGCGACGGTCACATCGTCGGCCAGTCGGCGCTCGGCGCGGACGGCGTGCTCGCGGGCGGCTACATCTGGAGCGCCGAGGAGGGCATGCGGCGCCTGCCCGACGCCGGCGGCCTGGCCACGCCCAAGGCCGTCAACGACGACGACGTGATCGCCGGCACGCACACCTGCACGGGGGCCGGCACCGCCGCCCACGCGGCGGTCTGGACCGGCCCCGGCGCGGCTCCGGCCCTGCTGCCCGACCCGGCGACCGGCACCGCCACGATGGCCAACGCCGTCAACGCGCAGGGCGAGATCACCGGGTGGGCCGAGGCCCCCGACGGCTCGCGCCGCGCCCTCGTGTGGCGGCCCGCGCCCGGGAACTCCTGAGCGCCGGCGAGCACCGCCGTCGGAGCTGCTCGCTCACGGGCGGGGACTCCTCCCGTCGGCATCCGCACCTGATCTCTCCGTTAGCTGAATGTGACCGAGCGGCTACTTTCAGCAATACGGCGGCGGGCATGAGCAGGCGTACCAGAAGGTGCACCCGAAAGGATCACGTCATGAACGAACTGCCCGGCCTCCCTATTGGGCTTCTCTCCGACGAGATGGCCTCGCTGGAGGACTGGCGCTCCGAAGCCACGACCGGCGAGCTGAGCTGACCGGCACCGACGGGCCCGCCGACGCCTCGGCGGGCCCGTCGGCGAGCGGGAGGGAGGGGGAGCCCGTGCCGTCGCCCTACCCGCCCGCTCGCCGCGTCCCGACGGCGGACCTGCTGCACGGGCACCTGGTCACCGACCCCTACCGATGGCTGGAGAACGCCGACAGCGCCGACTGCGCCACCTGGCTCGACGGCCAGGCCGCGCTGCTGGCCGCGCACGCCCCCGCCTGGCGCCACCGGCCGCGGCTGCGGCGACTGCTGGAGGAGTTCGCGGCGGACGGCGGCCCGGCGGCCGGCCCACCGGTGATCCGCGGGCCGCGAAGCTTCTACCTGCACCGCGCCGCCGGGCAGGAGCTGCCGGTCCTCATGACCGCCCTCGCCGGCCGCGCACCGGCCCCGCTGCTCGATCCGCTGAGGCTGGACCCGTCGGCGCTGACCACCCTGGACGCCTGGCGGCCGTCGTGGACCGGCGATCTGCTGGCCTACCAGACCTCGCGCGGCGGCGACGAGCGGCCGGTCCTCCAGGTTCTCGACGTGCCTCGCCGGCGCGTCGTGGCCGGGCCGCTGCGCCCCGGCCGGATCACGCCGATCGCCTGGCTGCCCGACGACTCCGGCTTCTACTACCTGACCCTCTCCACCGGCCCGTTCCCGCCCCGCCGCCAGGTACGGCTGCACCGCCTGGACACGGCGGACGACGACGCCGTCGTCTTCTCCACCGCCTGGCCGCATCTGTCCATCGCCATCAGCCCCCACGGCCACGGTCTGTCCATCAGCGCCGCCCCCGGGGCCCAGAGCGGCAACCGCCTGTGGCTGGCCCCGATCGTCCCAGGCCGGGAGCACATCCTGGACGCCCGCCTGATCCACGACGGCGTCCGGGACCACACCACCGCGATGCTCAAATCCGGCCCCGCCGGCCGCCTGTACGCCGTCACCGACGCAGAAGCCCCTTATGGTCGTGTCTGTGCCGTCGAGCCCGGCGACCCGCACGCCTCCCGGTGGCGGACGCTGGTCACCTCCAGCGCCCCCGCGGTGCTGTCCGGCTGCGTCCCGCTCGTCGGTCCCCGCCGGCAGCCGTACCTGTTGGTCAGCCTCATCAGCCCCGACGGCGCCGAACTGCGCCTGCACGACGGCGAGGGCGCCTTCCTGCGCGCCGTCCCGGCGCCCGGCCGCGGACCGGGCACCATCACGGGCCTGACTGGCCCGCCCGGCGGCGCCGAGGCCCACTTCACCTACACCGACTTCGTCACCGCACCGGCCGTGTACCGCTACGACCCGCGCGACCAAGGGTGCCGCCCATGGCGACGGCCCGGCGGGAAGCAGAGGGCGCCACGCCCGGCGAACGCGCCCACGGTCGCCCGGCTCACCTACCCCTGCGGCCAGAGCGCCGGGCACCTGTACGTGCTCGCCCGCCCAGGACCGCGAGGCCCGCGCCCGGCCGTCCTGACCGCCTATGGCGGCTTCGGCGCCTCCTTCCGGCCCACGTACTCGCCCACCACGCTGGCCTGGGTGGCCGCCGGCGGCATCTACGCCATCGCCGCGGTACGTGGCGGCGGCGAGTACGGCACGGCCTGGCACGCCGCCGGGCGCGGCGTCAACAAGCCCAACGCCGTGGCGGACTTCATCGCCGCCGCCCGTCATCTGATCGACGACGGCTGGACCACCGCCGGTCAGCTCGCGATCAAGGGCGCCTCGCACAGCGGCCTGCTCGTGGCCGCCGCGCTCACCCGCGCCCCGGAGCTGTTCGCCGCCGCCGTCTGCTCCGACTCCGTCACCGACCTCGTCCGCTACCCGAGCTTCGGGCTGGGCCGTTTGTGGACGACCGAACTGGGCGACCCGGACCACCCCGACCACCTGCCGGTGCTGCTCGGCTACTCTCCCTACCACCAGGTGCGACCCGGCATCCGCTATCCGGCGGTGCTGCTGACCACCCCGCGCACCGACCCCCGGGTGGACGCCATGCACACCCGCAAGTTCGCCGCCGCCCTGCAGCACGCCACCGCCTCCGAGCAGCCGATCCTGCTGCGCTGCGAGGACGGCGTGGGCCACGGCGCGCGCGCCGCCTCCCGCTGGCACGACCTGCACGCCGACGCGCTGGCGTTCTGCGCCGCCCACACCGGGCTCGCGGACGGTCTCCAAGGGTCATGAGCCCGGCCGACGGCCTGTCCGAACCGGCAGCACCCGGACCGGCGCGCATCTACGGCATGGCTCGCACGTCGCCGGTGGCCCGTAGGGCGCCCAAACCCCGCGCACGAGGGTTCAGGCGGCCCGGCGGTGTTCTCTCATCGGACGGCGTGGACGACTCGCGCATCCGGCCCCGGAAAGACGAGGGACTCGTGATCGTCGTCCAGCCACCGAACCAGGTAGGGCGGCGAGCCGTCCGCGTGCGCCACCTCCACGATGAACCCCACGCGGCGGTGCTCGCCGTCGCGCGTGCCCTCCACGATCAGCTGATCGCCTTTTGCAGCCTTCATCTCGACTCCCTCACGTCCTGTTCCATGAAGTGACGTCCGGCTGCTCCTACCCCTCCGAACGCGTCTCTCCCATCGTCCTCGGCCTGTGCCGCTTCGCGAGTGCCCGTGCCGCGCTGCTCCGCCCTGAGGCGGACGGCGATGTCGGTCCGGAGGGCCTTCTTGTCGATCTTGCCGACCTTGGTCCAGGCGAGTTCCCCGACGACGACGAGCCGTTCGGGAAGCTTGAAACGGGCGACCTGCGCGCTCTCCATCCGCGCGCGGATCTCCTCCAGCGTGACCGTCGCGCCGTCCCGGGGCACGACGTACACGCACACGCGTTCCCCGAGCAGGGCGTCCGGCATGGCCACGGCGGCGACCTGGCTGACCGAGGGGAGCTGGTACACGAGGTTCTCGACCTCCTCGGCGGAGATCTTCTCCCCACCCCGGTTGATCATGTCCTTGTCGCGGCCGGCCACCACGAGGTTGCCCTCGGGGGTACGCAGGCAGATGTCACCCGTGCGGAACCAGCCGTCGCCGGTGAAGGAGCGGGCGTTGTGCTCCGCGGCCCGGTAGTAGCCGCGAGGGGTGTACGGCCCGCGCGTGAGCAGGAGTCCGGCCTGGCCGTCCGGTACGTCCCGGTCCTGCTCGTCCACGATTCTGATCTCGTCATCCGGGCACAGAGGACGGCCCTGCGTGGTGCACACCGTCTCCGAGGGGTCGTCCAGGCGGGTGAAGTTCAGCAGGCCCTCCGCCATGCCGAACACCTGCTGCAGCGTCGCCCCGAGCACCGGCTCCACCTTGTACGCCAGCTCGTCCGCCAGGCGGGCGCCGCCCACCTGGACGACCCGCAGGGTGGCGAGCTGCCCGGCGCCGTGCTCGGCGGCCCGTTCCAGCCAGCGACCGGCGACCGCGGGCACCACCGCGGTGTGCGTGACGCCTTCCGCCGCGATCGTGGCGAAGGCCCGTACCGGCTCGGGCGAGGGCAGCATGACCACCCGCCCACCGGCCAGCAGGACGCCCAGGATCCCCGGGCAGGCGAGCGGGAAGTTGTGCCCGGCGGGCAGGCTGACCAGGTAGACCGACTCCGACGTGATCCCGGCGACCTCGGCGCTGGCCAGGGCGTTGTAGGCGTAGTCGTCGTGGGTGCGGGCGATGAGCTTGGGCAGGCCCGTCGTGCCCCCGGACAGCAGGAAGACGGCCACGTCCCGGGAGGAGGGAGGGGGCGCGTCGAAGCCGGCCCGGCCGGCGGGCGGGCCGCACAGGGCGCGCAGGTCGACGCTTCCTGGTCCGACGTCGTCCCCGGCGACCAGCACCCGCCATCCGGCCCCGGTGGCGGCGCGTACGTCGGACGCCAGGTCGTGGGCCAGTCGTTGGTGGTCGAAGTCCCTGCTCCGGTCGGGGACGGCGATCGCCACGGCCTCGGCGTGCACGGCCAGATAGGTGAGCTCGGCCCGGCGATGGGCGGGCAGCGCCATCACGGGCACGACGCCCGCGCGCAGGCACGCCAGGAGGAGGACGACGAACTCCCACGAGTTGCCCAGCTGCATGATGATCCGCTCGCCCGGGGCGAGGCCGAGGTCACGCAGGCGCCCGGCGGCGGCGTCGGCGCGGTCGGCCAGCTCGCCGTACGTGAGGCGGAGGCCCGTCCCGTCGACCAGCGCCGTGGCGTCCGGATCGCGGTCGGCGACCTCTCGCAGCAGGGTGCCGATCGCGGCCCCGGCCCAGTAGCCCCGCTCGGTGAAACGGGCGACGTCGGCGTCCGGCCAAGGCACGGTGTGCTCAGTGATCGGTGTGGGCATCGTCGGCCTTCCTGGTGAGGATGACGGCGTCAAGCGCGATCAGACCTTGTGGCGTGAGCCGTAGCGGATTGACCTCGATCTCGTCCAGGAGCGGATTGGCGGCCAGCAGGTCGCCGAGCCTGGAGACGATCGTGCCGAGGTCGTCGGGGTCGAGGACGGGGCCGCCGCGCCACCCGGCGAGCAGGGCCCGCCCGGCCAGCTCGGACGGCATGCGGGCGGCCTCGCCGGGGGACAGCGGGGCGAGCCTGACGGTGACGTCGGCCAGGGCTTCGGCCACCGTGCCGCCCAGCCCCACGAGCACCAGGGGGCCGAAGACGACGTCGCGCCGCGCGCCGACCACCAGGTCGATCCCGGCCGGCGCCATGGCCTCGACCAGGTAGCGGCGCGCGCCGGCCGCGTCCAGCGCGTCGAGCGCCGCGTCCAGGCCGGCGTGGGTGGACACGCCCAGGTGCACGCCGCCGATCTCCGTCTTGTGCAGGATCTCGGCGTCCAGCAGCTTCACGGCGACCGGCGTCCCGACGGAGTCGAACGCGGCGTGGGCCGCCGCCCGGTCCGCGCAGGCACGGCGTGGCATGGTCGCCACGCCCAGCCGTTCGAGCAGCTCCTTTCCCTCGTGCTCGTCGTACCGGGTGGCCAGGCCGGTCGGCGCCTGCCACGGGTCCGGGACGGCCGGTCGGGGCGTGCGCGCACGGGCGTCCGCGAGCAGAGCGGCGGTGGCGGCGGCGACGCCGCGGGCGTCGTGGGCCACGGGGACGCCCGACTCGCGCAGGGCCCTGCGGTCGCGGGTGACGTCGTCGCCCGTTCCCGCCAGCCCGAGGACGACGGGGACGCCCGCGGTCCCGCCTTCCGTGACGGCGGCGACGACGTCGACCGCGTCCGGTTCGTGCAGGACGTACCCGGCGATGACGTCGACGCCGGGGTCGGCGCCGGTGGCGGCGAGCACCGCTCCCAGCTCGGGCCCGGGGCGGCCGGTGTCGACCGGGTTGCGCTGGAAGGTCAGCGGCGGCAGCAGCCCGGCCAGGCTCCGGCGGGTGCCGGGAGTGAGCTCGGGCACCCGGATCCCGCGTCCTCGCAGGTCGTCGAGGAGCAGCAGCCCCGGACCCGCCTGGGCGGTGACGACACCGACGCCCGGGTCGGCGCAGGGCCGGGCCCGCGTCACCGCGAGCGCGCCGACGGCGTCGACGAGTTCGCGTTCGTCATCGACGAGGACCGCCCCCGCCTGGGCCAGTGCGGCGCGCGTGGTGCGCCAGGAGGTCGCGAGCGCCCCCGTGTGCGACGCGGCGAAGGCTCCGACATCGTGGCGGCCGACGACCAGGGCGACGACCGGCCGGGTCGCGGTGAGCCGGCGCACGCTCGCGACCAGCCGGGGCCCGTCCGCCACCGACTCCACGTGCAGGGCGACGGCGGTGGTGCGGGGATCGCCGGCGAGGTGGTCGAGGACGTCGGGGGCCGTGACGTCGGCCGCGTTCCCGAGGCCGACGGCGAGGCTGACGCCGTGCCCCGCCTCGGTCAGCGCGAACGCCAGGGCGTGGTTGACGCCGCCGCTGGCCGCCACGACGGCGACGGCGCCGGGCGCCACCCGATGGGCTCCGGGGACGAAGCTGGCCGTCAGCCGCGCGTGGGGGGCCAGGAAGCCGCTGGTGTTCGGACCGAGGAGCCGAAGGCCCGAGTCCCGGGCGACGGCGGCGAGCCGACGCTGATGCTCGATCCCGGCGCCGCCCGCCTCGGCGAACCCGCCGCCGCACACGACGGCGGCCCGCACACCCGCGGCGGCCGCCTCGCCGAGCACGTCGGCGCAGGCCGCGGCGGGGACGCAGAGCAGCGCGAGGTCGACGGGACCCGCGCCGGCCGCGGCGCCGACGGACGGGTGCATGGTGGTGTCGCGCGGGTTCACCAGTGCCAGGAACCCGTCGAAACCGGACAGCGAACGGGCCATGGCGGCGCCGAGTTTGCCCGGGTCGCGGGAGGCGCCGACGACCGCGACGCCGCGCGGGGCGAACAGCGGGCCGAGGTCGTTCGCGCGATCGCCCCGCCCGGTTCCGAGGCCGTTCACGTGAGGACTCCGACCAGGTCCGCGCGGCCGGACAGCACCGTGGTCAGCGCCCGGTCCCGGTCAGGTTCCCGTTCGATCAGCAGTACGGGGAGTCCCGCGCGCATCCGTGCCTCCTCGCACAGCCGGGTACGGGTCAGGGCCGTGCCGCCGTGCACGGCGACCAGCGCCGGTCCGGCGGCGATGGAATCGCACAGACCGGGCAGGCCGGCCTCGGTGTCCGGGGCCCTCAGCAGAGCGCCCCACGCGCCGGGCAGCGGAGTCACGGAAAGCGGCAGATCGCTCTCCCCCCGGACGGCGGCCGGGACGCCGTCCGCGGCGGCCACGACGTCGAGCAACCGGCCGGGCGCCGACCAGCCCGCGGATTCGAAGCGCGTCTCCAGGGGAGCGGCGCCGTGCAGGTCCCGCCACCGGCGGTGGGCCCAGCCGGTGAACTGCGGCGCGCGTCTGGCCAGCCGCGCGTCGGAGATGCTGCGGGACATGAAGTGGTAGGCGAACTGCCACGGCTCAAGGGCGTCGTAGTAGCTGCCGAAGCTCTCCCACCAGGCGAGGCTGGGCCGCGCCGAGTCCTGGATGTGCCGGACCGGCGGCTGGGCCGCCCGCTCGTAGCTCGCGAGGGCCGTACCGAGGTCGCCGGGGTGCCCGGCCAGCGCCCGCGAGAGCGCGACGGCGTCCTCCATGGCCATCTTGGTGCCCGAGCCCACGGAGAAGTGCGCGGTGTGCGCGGCGTCGCCGAGCAGCACGACGGGCCGCGGGGTCAGGGTGTGCCAGTGACGGGTGCGGCGCGTGCGGAAGCCGGCCCAGCGGGAGTTGTTGGTGAGCAGCCGTCCGCCCTCGATCTGCTCGGCGAACAACCTCTCCAGGTACGCCTTGGAGCGCAGGTCGCTCGCCCCGGGCGGCAGGCTCTCGTCGAACGCGTCGAGACCGGCACGCCGCCAGGACGCCTCGTCGGTCTCCACGATGAACGTCGACATGGTGTCGGAGATCGGATACCCGTGCACCGCGAAGACGCCGTCGGGGCCGCGTTCGTGGATGAAGGTGAGCCCGTCGAAGAGGTGGTCGGTGCCGAACCAGATGAACTTGGCCGTGGCGGTCTCCACCTGCGAGCCGAGGCCGGGGCCGAGCTCCTCGCGGATCCGCGAGGAGGACCCGTCGGCGGCCACCACGAGGTCGTAGCCCGCCAGGTCGTCGAGCGTCACCTCGGTGGAGAACCGCAGGTCCGCCCCGACCGAGCGGGCCCGTTCCTGCAGCAGCAGGAGCAGCGTGCGCCGGACGACCGCGGCCATGCCGTTGCCGCCGCACCTGATCCGCTCGCCCTTCAGCCGCACCTCGATGTCGTCCCAGTGCCTGCCGTGCTCGGTCAGGGCCGCGCGCAGCACGGGGTCCGCCTCGTGGATCGCCTCCAGGGTCCGGTCGGAGAAGACGACCCCGAAGCCGAAGGTGTCGTCGGCGCGGTTGCGCTCGAAGACGGTTACCGCGGACGACGGGTCCGCCTGCCGGATCAGCGCGGCGAAGAACAGCCCGCCGGGCCCGCCGCCGACCACCGCGATGCGCATGGCCCCCTACTCCTTGGTCGTCAGGCCGAGGATCTGGCCGAGCGCGGCGCTCAGCGCCGCCTCCGGATCGTCCGCCGCGGTGGCGGACCGCCAGGCGACCATGTGGTCGGGACGGACCAGGAGAGCCCCGTCCTCAGCGACCTCGGAAAGGGCGCGGTAGTCGCCGTAGCTGTCCTCGAAGTCGCAGCCGCGGCCGATCGAATGGACGCGGACGGGCACGCCGAGGCGTTCGGCGACGCGTTCGGCCGCCTCCCGCCAGGCCGCGCCGCCGACGCCGGTGAGCAGGGTGAACCGGCCCCGGCCGCACAGGTCGAAGGTGGAGACGCGCTGCTGGTCCTTGGTCAGCCACACGTGCGGCAGGTGGCGTCCCGGACGGGTGGAGGCGAAGTGGTAGACCTCCTCGTCCCGCGGCGCGGGCTGCTCGGGCGTGCCGTCGGGGACGATCGCGCCGGACGTGTAGTGCTGGTTGGTCTCGACGCCGTGCGTGTTGAAGCACATGATCGTGGCCCGCAGCGCGGCGTCGAACTCCTGCCGCCGCTGGGCGCCCTCGGCCGTCGGCCGCAGCAGGGCGTCGAGGGCGTCCCGCAGTTCCCGCGCGCCCGAGGCGGGCGGCAGGCGCAGCGCCATGAAGATCGGCGGCATCAGCCCGTCGCTGCGCTTGGCGCGCTGGACGATCTGCTTGGCGACCGGCAGTCGCTCGTCCCGGTAACTGTCGAGCAGCGCCGGCCCGGCTTCGCCGCGCAACACCATCGCGAGCTTCCAGCACAGGTTGTAGCTGTCCTGGATGGAGGTGTTCGACCCCAGGCCGTTCATCGGCGAGTGCCGGTGCACGGCGTCGCCGACGCAGATGACCCGGCCCGCCATGTTGTCGGTGGCGTAGACGTCGTTGACCGCCCAGATGGAGATCGACTCGACCTTCACCGGCACCTGGTCGTCCCCGATCAGCTGGTGCGCGATGCGGACGCCGTCCTCCTCGGTGAGCGAGGGACGCCCGGCGTCGACGTCGTATCCCCACACACCGACCCATTTGGTCCACGGGCGCACCATGCGCAGCACGCCGATGCCGTTGCCGTCGTGACCGACGCCCGGCTGAACGAACCAGTACATGTCACCCGGGCGGTGTTCGACGAAGCGGGTGAGGTCCGCCTCGAACACCACGTTGATCGAGCCGCCCAGCCCCATCTCGCCGACCAGCGGCAGGCCCGCCTGCGCGGCGACGGTCGAGTTGCCGCCGTCCGCGCCGATCAGGTACTTGCTGCGGATGCCGTACTCCTGGCCGGTCAGCCTGTCCCTGACCAGGGCGGTCACGCCGTCGTCGTCCTGCGTGAACGTCAGCAGCTCGGTGTTGAAACGCACGGACGACCCGCGCGAGGCGGCGGCGTTGACCAGGATCGGCTCCAGCACGTGCTGCGGCAGGTCGCACACGGAGGTCGGGCTGGCCAGGTCGTGTTCGGCCTTGAAGTGCGGATGGGTGTACCAGGTGCGCAGGCGGCCGAGCTCCTGCCCGGCGAGGCTGGTGGCGTACACGTGCTCGCCCATCAGGTGCTGCGGGGTCGCGTTCTTCGTCACCTCGCCTTCCAGCCCGAGGTCGCGCAGCACCTCGACGCCGCGCTGGTTGGTGATGTGCGCGCGAGGCGTGTTCGAGACGCCGGCGTACTTGTTGAGCACCACGTTGGCGATGCCGTACGTCGACAGCAGCGCCGCGGCCGTCGCGCCCGCCGGGCCGGCCCCGACGATCAGCACGTCCGTCTCCACGACGGGGGTGAGGGTTTCCATGTCAATGGCTCCTAGAAGGGTGACGTCAGTGCCGGTGGCCCCAGAGGTCGGGGCCGGGGATCTCGGTGACCTCCCAGGTCGCGTCGTCGATGAGGACGCCGCCGCTGCCGAACTCGGTGTGCACCCCGACGGGGGACTGCGCGTAGAAGGAGAACATCTGGTCGTTGCTGTGCCGGCCGAGCGTCATGGTGACCGGGACGTCGCGGTCGAGCACGAGGTCGTAGGTCCGGCCGACCTGGTCCATGTCGGGGACCTCCAGCATGAAGTGGTGCAGGAACGGCTGGTGGATGCCGAAGAACGGGCCGTCCACGAAGGCGATGCTGTGGTGACGCGGGTTCGTGTGCAGGAACGTGGCCTGGAACGGCACGCGCATCGTGTCGCTGATCTTGAAGCCGAGGACGTCGGTGTAGAAACGCTGCTGGGCCGCCACGTCCGGGCTGGCGAGCACGACATGGCCGAGGCCGAGGTCACCCGTGACGAACCGCTCGATGTCCCGCGCCGAGGTGAACTGCCCCTCGCCCGGCGAGGCCCCGTGGAACAGCTCGACCCGGTTGCCCGCGGGGTCGAGGAAGTGCGCCATGCCGGCCACGCGGCGGATCTCCAGCTCGCGCTGCGTCGCCTGGTGGGCCACGACGCCGTGGTCGCTCAGCTCGTCGAGCGCGGCGCTCAGCGCGTCGGCGTCGGCGATCTCCCAGCCGTAGTACGCGCCGCCGTCCTGCTCTCCCGCCTCGACGGTGACGCGGTGGTGCACGTCGTCGATGCGGAAGTGGGTGGCGCCGTCCTCTCCCGCGACGCGCTGCATGCCGAGGATGTCCGTGGCGTACGTGGTGAAGGCGTCCGGCTCGCGTGCGGACAGGCCGAGGTAGCCGAGCTGCTTGATGTCCATGCCTGTTGTCTCCTGGTCGTACGAGGTCAGAACGCGTCGGTGAGGAAGCCGCGCAGCAGCGCCGCGTACTGGGCGGCGCGCTCGATCTGCACCCAGTGGCCGCAGTGCGGGAAGATGTGCAGTTGCGCGTTGGGCAGGTGCTGCTGCAGGAAGACGCTGGAGTCGGGGGTGACGAAACGGTCCTCGCGGCCGTGCACGATGAGGAACGGGTGGGGCATCCGGCGCAGCGCCGACGGCGGCACGGCCATCTCGGCGGGCGAGGAGGAGAAGAAGCGCTCGAAGGAACGCCGCACCTCGGGCCGCATGACCTCCTTGTAGCGCGTCTCGGTGATCTCCGAGATCGACGTGCCCAGCGCGTCCTCGTCATAGACGAACCACTTGGTGAGGTTCTCCAGCGCGCTGATCGTCGGGTCCTTGTAGAAGGACACCATCCGCATGACCTCGGGCGTCGGCTGCGAGTGCCCGCCCGCGCTGCCCATCAGGGAAACGCGGGCGAAGCGCTCCGGCGCCGTCATCACCAGGTGCATGGCGAGCGCGCCGCCCATCGAGTTGCCGACCAGGTGCGCCCGCTCGATCCCGCGGACGTCCATCAGAGCGAGCACCTGCTCGACCCGCATGCGCATCCATCCGGTCAGGCTGCCCGGCATGTCCTCGGGATGGTCGGTGCGGCCGTAGCCGACGAGGTCGGGAGCCAGCACGTGATAGTCGTCGCTCAGAGCGGGGATGAAGCCGCTCCAGTTCGACACCGCGTTGGCGCCGGGGCCGCCGCCGTGCAGCAGAATTACGGTCTCGTGGGCCTCGTCGCCGCTTTCCAGGAAGAAAGTGGAATAGCCATGGGTTTCGACGGTGCGCTCGGTCACTAGAATGGGCTCCTTCCCGTCATGCGCGGGCATTGCTCAGGATGCGCAGTGATCGGGTGAACGGCCGGGATCAGGCCCGCCAGACGACGGCGGGCTTGGCCTTTTCACCTCTCGCATTGCTAACTTGTGCGCTGTCGCACCACCGTAGACAGACACCCTGTTGAAGCGCTTCGTACGATCTGTCGCTATTTGTTGGTGCCGATCCGACGTTGTGTCGCAGGAGAGGAGCAACCCCGGTGAGCCTTGATGACGCCGTCCAAGATCTGGCCGATCGCCTCGGCGTGGCGCTGGTGGTGCTCGACCACGACCTGAAGATCGCGGCGTTCAGCGTCCACGACACCGACGCCCGGCTCGCCCGGCTCGCGCGGTTGCTCGCGGGCTCGACGGCGCCGGTGACGAAGTCGCTGGTCAAGGAGCATCGGCTGCACCACGCCAAGCACGGCGTGCGGGTGACCCAGGACGACGGGGAGCTGGTCGTCCTGCCGTTGCGTCACGAGCAGCAACTGCTCGGCTACGTCTACTACGTCGAGGACCGGGAAACGCCGTGCGCCGACGACCTCGAAGTCCTGGAATCCGCCGCGCCGGAAATGGGCGCGCTGCTCTCGTTGCGGATCTCCGAGCGCAGGCACGGCAAGGAGAATTCGAAGCACCTTCTCGCGGCATTGCTCGGAGGATCGCCGGAGGCCCGCTCGAAGGCAGCCGAAACCCTCGTCCGGGACGACCTCATCGACGATGTCGAGAATTACTCGGTTCTCGTTCTCCAGGCCCCGGGATCGTCCTCGAAGTCGGTGACGCGACTTGCCGTCGAGGCGACCCTTGAATTCACCACGAGATCGACGACCGTGAAGATCGTCGGTGCCGTTCTCGGGGCCGAGGGAATCGTTCTCTTTCCGCGTCCGGTGAATCACGACAGGCTTGAACGCGCACTCGCCGGTCCCGATCTGGAAGAGGTCGTGGCGGGCGTGGGCGGCGTGAAACCGTCGTTGACGGAGGCGGTGCACTCCTACCACGAGGCCCAGCTCGCCTCCCGCGCCTCCCGGCTGGATCGGCACCGTTACGGCAAGCGGGTCTTCTGGGAGGACCTCGGCATCGACCGCCTGTTCCTGCAACTGCCGCTCGACCGGCTGACGCCGAGCCAGCTCCCCACCGGAGTACGACGCCTGCTGAACGCGCCCCACGGCGTCGAACTCGCGACGACCCTGGAGGGCTACCTCGACAGCGGCGGCGAGATCCAGGGCACGGCACGACGTCTGCGCATCCACCGCAGCACGCTCTACTACCGGCTCGACCGCATCCGCGAGGTCATCGACTGCGACATCACGGACGGGTCGGTCCGCCTGGAACTGCACGCCGGCCTCCGCATCGCCCGCCTCGCCGGCCTATGGCCACACAAGTGAGCTTCCGGCGCCCACCACGTCGACCACAGGCCGGGCCGGGGCGAGCGGGCGCTCAGTCCGTCGCTGTCCCGGCACTCGCGGGGAGCGAGGAAGCGTGCGCGTGCACCCACCAGGCGAGCGGGAGTGCGATCAGCACCACCGCCTGGATCGCGAGCAACGCCGGAACGATGCCCCAGCGGTCTGCCACCAGGCCGGCTCCCAGGGCGACGAGCGCGTAGAGCACGCTGCCGAGCAGCGACGCGAGCGAACCCATCGTCGCGCGTTCCCGGTCGGTGAACTCGCGCTGCAGCAACGTCTGCTGGGCGATCGTCGACATGCCGTAGGCCGGGGACCCGAGCAGCACGGGCGAGAACACCGTCGGCTTGATCAGCGCCAGGAAGTTCGCCACGTTGTCGAACAGCTCACCGAACAGCAGAGTGCGGGCCGCGCCCACCCGGCCGATCACGCAGCCACTGACGCGGAAGCCGATGAAGGCCACGCCATGGCCGAAGGTGCGCCACAGGCCCAGCGCCCAGAGCGGCCACAGCCCCGTCACGAACACGGGCGACAACTGGGCCGCGCTCTCGCTGCTGTAACGAAGCGCCGACACCAGCGTCATCCGGCGGAGCACCGGATTACGTCGGATGCCGCGCAGAGCCGATCCGAGATGCGCCAGCACGCTCGATTCCCGCGGGCCGTGCACCCGCGGTTCCCGGACCCACAGGGCGACGAGCACGCACAGCACCTGCGGCACGACCGACAATACGACCACCACCCGCGGCGACCAGGTGCCGGCGACCACGCCGCCCAGGGCTGCCGCCAGTGCGAGCGCGATCTGGAACATCGAGTTCACCCGGCCCGAGTGCCGGGGGAACTCCTCCTCCCGGCCGGCTTCGAGCAACGTGTCGTAGAGCAGAGACTCGTTGTTGCCGCTCCACAGCGAGGTCGCCAACCCCTCCAGCACCACGGCCGCAAGGAGGAGGCCGTAGCCGGAAGCGCCGGCGTACCCGAGGTGGGCGGCCGTCATGACGACGGCGCCGGCGATCATCGTGCCGCGTCGGCCGAGGCGGTCGGAGAGCACCCCGGTAGGCACTTCGAACGCCGCCGAAGACAGCATCTTCACCGCCAGGAGGCTGGCGGCGGCGGCGTACGAGCCGGTGACCTGCGCGAAGTAGATGACCATGATCGGCCCGTACATGCGGAAGTCGCCGAGGAAGTTGAACCAGCTCAGCAGGCGGACATTCCGGCTGACAGTCTGGTCAGCGGGGCTCGGAGCCGACGTCGACGGTTGAGGTTTCCTGCCGAGCAGGCGTTCGACCAGGACACGAACATGGAGCAGTGAAGAATGACGAGCGGACACAGCAGAACTCCCGGAAGGGCGAACGGAGACGCCGAACAGCGCCAAGGGTCGGTGACACGTGTCACTTCGCCCCGGTGACCGGGATGTGTGCTGACTTCGCTGCTACACGCGCGGCGTCACAAGGCCGCGACTGCGGTCACCAAGGGGCGAACGGAAGCTCCGGTCATCGTCGTAGACATCAGGCTCCTCAGTTCCCCAGGCGGACGGGATTCCGCATCGGCTCCGACCCTAGCGGCCGAAGGGCCTACATGTCCGCTGAATTACGGTCACACGGCTGCCTCGCGCGGTGCATATCGATCTAGCAGGGAGTGCCGCCCGTTTCAACCTCAAACGGGCCCTGATCTCCCCTCCGAGCGGACGGGTGCTTCCGCCGTTCGCAGGAAGGCCGAACTCATCTCCGGTGAGGAGTTTCCGGACAGCGAGCCACCCTAGCGTGGCCGTCATGAACTACGCATTGCTCAGAAGGGGCGTGGCCGCCGCGGTCGCGGTCGGACTTCTGGTCACCGGGCCCGCCGTACAGGCCGCGTCGAAGCCCGTCACTGTGGCCCTGCCCAAGCCGACAGGTCCGCGCGAGATCGGCACCGTCGCGCTGCACCTGCGTGACAGCTCCAGGGCCGACCCATGGATCAAGACGCACGACCGGCGTGAGCTGATGGTCAGCCTGTGGTATCCCACCCGTAGCCCGGACGGCCACCCCGCCGCGCCCTGGCTGCCGCCTCGCGCCGCCGAGGCCTTCTACCGCACCAACGGCCTCTCGCCCGCGGCTGTCAGCCTGCCCTTGACCCATGGCCGAGAAGGGGCCCCGGTGGCGGGTCGAGAGCTGCCCGTCGTGCTGTTCTCACCCGGCAACGGCGCCGACCGTTCCATGAACACCGCCACTGTCGAAGAACTGGCCAGCCGGGGCTACATGGTGGTCACGATCGATCATCCAGGCGATGCGGGAGAGGTGGAGTTCCCCGACGGCACGGTCACCGGCCGGGTCCTGAAGCCGGTCCCGGTGAGCCGGCTGGACGAGAAGGCCGAAGAGGTCAAGGTACGGGTGGCTGACACGCGCTTCGTGCTGAACCAGCTCAAGGAACTGAACAAGGGGCAGAACCCCGATGCCGAAGGCCGGAAGCTGCCGAAGGGGCTGCGTGGCGCGTTCGACCTGAGCAGGGTCGGCATGTTCGGCCATTCCGCGGGAGGAGCGACGGCCGCCGCGACGATGCTGGAGGACCGGCGGGTCAAAGCGGTGCTGAACCTGGACGGACCCGCACTCGGCAAGGTGGCCGCCAAGGGATTGACCAGGCCGTACATGCTGATGGAGGCCGAGATCTTCGACAAGCCCATCCGCGGGCAGAAGGGCTTCTGGTCCCGGCTGAGGGGCTGGCGGCTGCACGTGAAGACCAAGGGCGCCAAGCACAATTCCTACACCGACCTGCCGCTGGTGTACGAGCAGGCGGCGCCGGTGATCGGTCTGTCGAAGGAGCAGTTGCAGGCGGTGAACGGGACACTGTCGGCGGCGCGTTCCGTGGCTGTCACCCGCGCCTACACCACGGCCTTCTTCGACCTGCATCTACGGCGCAAGGGCGACCTGCTCGACAAGCGTTCCTCACGGTTTCCCGAGGTGCGGGTGATCGCCCGTTAGGGCTCACACGACCATCTGGATGGATCGCCCCGGGGGCGGTGGGTCATCAGGCGCTGGGCCAGCACTTTCGCATCTGCGGGCGATATGGAAGGATCCTTCTCCGAATCGATCATGCCGAAGGATCACGTATGTCCATAAAGGCGATCGCGTTCATTGCCTTCCTCTTTGTTGGTGCCGGGGTGCTTGCTGGGGTGATGCCCCTTACCGAAGGTGGCTCGGAGTGTGGTTCGGCCTTCATCTCGCCGTCCGATTCCGCCGGTCAGGACCATGTGAACGCGTGCGAGGACGTTCGCAATCTCGTTCAGATCCCGACAACGATTCTGCTGGCCGTCGGTGGTGTGTTGCTCCTCGCGGCCTTCTTCTTGGATGTGGGTCTGACGATGGAGAGACATCGAAGAGAAGAGAAGCAAAGCGCGGCGCCCGGGATTCGTGACGAAGATATCGGCCAGTCGTCGAGGGACTGACTGAGTGACGATCGTCGGCGACAAGCGTGACCTCCGTCCCGCTGTGGCCAACCAGACGGGCGATGTCCTCCAGCGGAACCTCGGAGTCGGAGAGCGGCGGGGCCGGCCTGGAGAGCCGTACGGGCTCCGGCAGGAGAACCCCACGGCACCTCCGATCCTCTCTCCGTGCCGCCCGTGAGCTGCCGGAGCGCCACCGCCAGGACGAACGCGGCCGATGACCGGGTGTCGCCCCGCTGGCGGCTCAGGTGGCCGGCCCGTCGTGGTCGGTGGGGGCGCGGTGGAGTGGCACCGAATCGGTGGCGAATCGCGCGGCACGAGGCTCGCGTTCGTCTCCGAATCGGCGGGTGAGGATGTCGTAGAGTTCCGGGCGTCGTCCCTGGAGCCATCGCCGGCCCGTCGACAGCGGCAGCAGGGAGAGGTCGAGGTCGGCGATCACCATGTCGTCCCCCGCCTTCCAGGTCTCGCCGAGGATGCGGCCGTAGGGGTCGATGACCATCGCATTGCCTGTGCGGATCTCATCGTCGTCCTGACCGATGCCGTTGCTGAACAGGATGAACAGGCCGTTGTCATGGGCGCGGGCGGGCAGCCAGCGCATCAGCCACCCGCGTCCGCTGGGGCCGCGCAGCTCGGCCTCGATCGCCTCCGGGGCGCGGCGGCGATCGTGCCAGAGCTGCGCGGGGATCGGCCGCATGCCGTGGGGGCTGCGTGAGTCGGTGCCGCCGGTCTGGTGGGGGGCCAGCAGGATCGACGCGCCCAGCAGCGCACTTGCCCGGACGTTCTCGACCAGGTTGTTGTCCCAGCAGATGAGCACGCCCACGCGTACGCCCCAAGGGGTGTCGAAGACGGTGTAGGAATCGCCACTGCTGATCGCCTCGTGTTCGAAGGCGTGCAGTTTGCGGTGGCAGTGGACGTTCCCGTCCGGCATGCACACGGCGTAGCTGTTGAACAGGCGACCCTGCTCGTCGATCTCCAGGAAGCCGGCCCCGATGGCCATGCCGTGATCGGCCGCCAGCTGCCGGACGACCGAGATCGACGGCCCGGCCAGCGGCTCGGCCAGCTCGCGGAGCCGGTCGGCGGGGTGTCGGCGCAGGTGCCAGTACCCCAGCAGGCACATCTCCGGGAAGGCGAGGATCCGCACTTCCGCGGCGGTCGCCTCGCGCACGTAATGCTCGATCCTGGCCAGGTTGTAGCTCTTGTCGTCGGGCCGGGGCTCGAACTGAACGGTCGCGCCGCGCACCGCCACGTCACCTTGTTCCACTGCTGACTCCTCCACGTCGCCGTTTCGACAGCAGGTGACCATACGCGTCTTCCATGCGTCCAATGAATTCCATATGGCTTTCTATAGACTCCAGGAATGGAATTGATGCTGCTCCGCGCCTTCCTGACGGTGGCCGAGCTGGGCAGGTACGGTTCGGCCGCGCAGAAGCTGCTGGTGACGCAGCCGACGCTGACCAAGCAGATCCAGTCCCTGGAGGCACGGGTGGGAGGCCGGCTGTTCCACCGCGGGCGGCACGGTGCCACGCTCACCGACCTGGGGGCGATCCTGCTGCCCGAGGCGCAGGATCTGGTGCGGCGCGCCGATGCCCTGGCTCTGCGCATCACCAGGGCGGCCGCCGGGGAGATCGGGCGCCTGTCGGTCGGCTTCGGGCTGTCGAGCATCGATCTGGCCCCGCGCGCCGTGGCCGCCTTCCGTCGGCGCCATCCCGACGCGCACGTCACCCTGGACGACATGTCCTCCCAGGAGCAGTTCGACCGGCTCGCGACCGGGGAACTCGATGTGGGCTTCGTCCGGCTTCCCGAGGGGGACGCCTGGGCCCACATGGTGCTGGACACCGATCGCCTCGCCCTCGCCTCGACCGGCGAGCACACTTCGCCGCCGCAGGACGCGTCAGACCTGCCGCGCTGGGTCGCTCGTCACCGGTTCGTGCAACTGAGGAAGGACAGAGGGCCGGGCCTGGTCGGGCAGATCGAACGGCTGTGCGGGGCCCTCACGGTTCGTCCCGACGTCATCCAGGAGGCGGACGACCTGCAGACCGTGCTGGCGCTCGTGGCAGCCGGAGTGGGCGCGGCGTTCGTCCCGGCCCGCGCCGGCCGCATCGCGCCTCCGCCGGTCACCGTCACCCCGGTCCTTCATCCGGTGGCGGAGTGGCAGATCGCCGTGGTGTGGAACCGTGATCGCGTTCAGCCCATGACGGCCAACTTCCTCGCTGCTCTTCGAGACACTCCCGCGTTGTCCGGCCGGACGACATACGGTGCGACGTCACCACCGGACGACTTCGGCTGAGGCGGCGTCCCGTATCCGCCGCCTCCGGTTCACCCGGGTCACGCAACAAGACCACCGCGACAAGGGCGGTCAGCCAGAGCAACGCCGCGGCGCCGGCCAGCGTCGCGCTCAGCCCGGACCGAAACGCCTCGTGCGCCGCCCGGAGCAGCTCGTCCGCCTGGGCAGGGGCGAGGGAAGCCGCCAGCTCGGCCGCAGCGCCGAGTGACTCCCGCGCCCCGGCGGGCGCGGCGGGCAGCGCCGCGCGATACACCACGGTGAGAACCGTGCCCAGTACGGCGACCCCCAGTCCCGCGCCCAGCTCGAACGAGGTCTCCTGGACGGCGGCGGCCTCTCCCGCCCGCTCCTGACGGGCCGCGGACATCACCAGATCCGCGCCGAGCGTCATCACCACTCCGGCCGCCGCGCCCGCGACGACCAACGCGGCGAAGACGGCGGCCCCACCCGGCGCCGCCGCGAGCACGGCCAGCGCGCCGCCGAAGACGACGAGCGACGCCGCCACGGCGGACCGGCGCCCCCAACGCGCTGCCAGCCACGGCGCCCCAGCCGCACCCACCGCGTTCGCCGCGGCCAGCGGAGCGAGCGTCAGTCCCGCTTGGAGGGGAGTGAGCCCGTCCACGAGCTGGAAGCGCTGGGTGAGGAAGAACAACAGCGACGTATAACACCCGAAGCAGGCCAGGACGCAAATGATGGCGGCGGTGAACCGGCGGTCGGCGAACAGCGAGAGATCCAGCAGCGGATGAGCGGCACGCCGCTGCCGCACCACGAAGAACACGAGCAGCGCCACGCCTGCGGCCCCTGCCAGCGCCGTCCCGGCGGACGGGTGGTCGCCCACCTGCTTCCCGGCGTAGACCGCCAGCCCGAGGCCGGCGATGGACAGCGCCGCGTCCGCCGGGTTCCACCGGCGCGGCGCAGGGTCCCTGGACTCGGGGATCAGCCGGGCGCCGGCGATCAGCGCGAGGGCCACGAGGGGCACGTTGACCAGGAAGACCGCGCCCCACCACCAGCGCTCCACCAGCGCACCGCCGAGAACCGGCCCGACGGTGGCGCCCGCGCTGTGCGCCGCGGTCCACACGCCGAGCGCGATCGCCCGCTCGCGGTCGTCGGAGAAGGTCGTCCTGATGATCGCCACCGTGGACGCCATGATCATCGCAGCGCCGACGCCCAGCAGCACCCGCGCGCCGATGAGCTGCGCGGTCGTGGCGGAGGCCGCCGCGGCGGCGGAGGCGACGCCGAACACGGCGAACCCGGCCAGCACCATCCGTTTCCTGCCGAGCCGGTCACCCAGCGTTCCGCAGGTCACCAGGAGCGCCGCCACCGTGAGCGAGTAGACGTCGACGATCCACAACACCTCGGTCGCGCCGGGCATCAGCTCTTCGGTCAGGCTCGGCAGGGCGACGTTGAGCACGGTCAGATCGATGCCGACCAGGAACAGGCTCGCGCACATCACCGCGAGAACCGCCCACCGGCGAGGTGTGTCGTTCGAACGCATGATCCCAGCCTGGGGAAGGTGCTACGGAATCTACAAGTACTGTCTTTTTTGTGACGTAGTGCTGATTTGTATACCAATAGAGGTGACGGAGATGCGAACGAACCTGCCGGACAAGCCGGACAACTGCATGGTCGAGGTTGCCATGGAGATCCTCGGCGGTCGCTGGAAGCTGGCGATCGTCTACAAACTGCTCCAGGGCACGCATCGGTTCGGCGAACTCAAGCGGGAGATGCACGGCATCACCCCGCGCATGCTCACGCGGCAGCTCCGCGAACTGGAGGAGGACGCGGTCGTCACGCGGACGGTGTACCGGGAGGTGCCGCCGCGGGTCGAGTACTCGCTCACGGAGACGGGCAGAAGCTTGGAGGAGATCGTGCACCTGCTGGACGTGTGGGGCAGGCGATACCTCGATCGCACTCCGGCCCCGCAGAAGGAGTAGCTCACCACCGCCGGCCACCCCTCCGAGGCATGCACCACGTCGAACGGACGCCTGGCGGACGTCATGACTTCTGTCATCTCCCACTCGTGATTGCGGCATCTGACCCGAACCCCGCACCTCCGACAAGATCGAACCATGACGAAGAACGCGAAGAACACCACCCCGAACTGGATCGTCGGCCTGGCCGCGGGCGTCGCGCTGGGCATGGGCCTCGGCGTGACCCTCCACAACCTCCTCCTCGGGCTCGCGATGTCGGTCTGCCTCGGCGCGGCCCTGGCCTACGCGCTCCCCGCGAAGCGCACGCAGGACCAGCAGTAGGCGATCCCGCGCACCGGGAAGGCCGTCTCGGCCAGGTGACGCCGCGAGCGACGGGCCCCGCGACCACGCGAGGGCCCTTCCGCTTTCTCGGAGCCGTTCCCGTCTCCCGAACATCGCCGAGGCCCCCGCCCGGTCGGCGCGGCCGTCAGCGACCAGCACCTGAACGGGCTCACCCGCGCGCCGCTGCCCTCGGCCTGGGGACGCCGTCCGGAACGGCCCGCGGCGTCCGGCCTGTGCTCAGCCACAGGACGGTGAACACGGCGCAGGCCAGCGTCACGGCACCCGCCACGAGGAAGGCGCTGTTGAGGCCGGATTCGAAGGAGGCTCCGCCGGACTGCCGGGTGTGAACGATCGCCCCGAGCACCGCCACGCCGAGCACCGCGCCGATCTGCCGGGTGGTGCTGCTGACGCCCGAGGCCAGGCCGCCCTCCTGCGGGCTGACCGCCTGGAT
>NZ_JBFAOV010000017.1:0-222095 GCF_040675375.1 Nonomuraea sp. NPDC049607 | reverse complement strand
GACCGCCACCCCGCCCCAGCCCGCCACCCCGCCCCTGACCGCCACCCCGCCCCTGACCGCCACCCCGCCCCTGACCGCCACCCCGCCCCTGACCGTCACCCCGCCCCTGACCGTCACCCCGCCCGAGGGCCCGCACGATCGCGGCCCTCAGGTTCCGGGCGCGGCGGGTTCCGGTGTTCCCGGCGGCGGTCGGCGGGGGAGCGAGAGCCCGGCGGCGGCCGGGACCGGGCGGCCGGTCGCGGAGTTGCTGCGGGACGGGCGGGGGTTGCTGCTCGACCTGTCCGGCGGCGCGGACGCGGCCGAACTGACGGCCGCCCTGGCGGGCCACCACGACCGCGTGAGCCTGGCCGTGGCCGCCCCGCCCCAGGCAGGCGGTGGTGCGCTGCTCGTCCGGCCCGACGGGTACGTGGCCTGGGCGGGCGCGCCAGGAGGGGCGCTCATGGACGCGCTCACCACCTGGTTCGGCCCGGCGTCATGAGCGTCCCCCGGACACGGGCCCGGGGGACGGCCGGGACGGTCAGGTGAGCAGGCGGGTCAGGACGCGGGTGCCGAACTCCAGCCCCTCCACCGGCACCCGCTCGTCCTTGCCGTGGAACATGCCGAAGTAGTCCAGGTCGGGCCGGAGCATGAGCGGGGCGAAGCCGTACCCCTGGATGCCGATGGTGGCGAAGGACTTGGCGTCGGTGCCGCCGCTCATCACGTACGGCACCGGCCGCGCCAGCGGGTCCTCGGCCACCAGCGCCCCCGCCAGCTCGTCGAAGAACGCCGACGGGTACGGCGCGGCGGGCGCCTCCTCCAGGTTCACGAACTCGCGGGTGATCTTCGGGCCCAGCAGCTCGTCGATCGTCGCGAGGAACTCCTCCTGAAGGCCCGGCAGGTACCGGCCGTCCACGTGCGCCGAGGCGGTCGAGGGCACCACGTTGACCTTGTAGCCGGCCTCCAGCATCGTCGGGTTCGCCGAGTTGCGGATCTGGCCGTGGAACAGCTCGCCGAGCGCGCCCAGCCGGTCGGCCTCGGCGTCCAGCCGGTCCAGGTCGATCGGCTGCCCGGTGATCTCCGACAGGCTCTCCAGGAGCGCGGCGACCGACGGCGTCAGGCGTACCGGCCACTGGTGGGCGGCCACCCGCGACAGCGCGTGGGCCAGCGTGGCGACCGGGTTGTCCACGGCAGGCCGCGAGCCGTGGCCCGCCACGCCGTGGGCGGTCACCTTCATCCACGCGGTGCCGCGCTCGCCGACGGCGATCGGGTAGACGCGCCGCCCGCCGGAGTCGACGCTGAAGCCGCCCGACTCGCTGATGGCCTCGGTGACGCCGTCGAACAGGTGCCGGTGCTCGGTCACCGCGTGCCGGGAGCCGTAGTCGCCGGTCGCCTCCTCGTCGGCCAGGAAGGCCAGCACCAGGTCCCGCTTCGGCCGCACGCCGTCCGCCGCCATGCCGAGCACGGCCGCGAGGGTCATCGCGCACGAGCCCTTCATGTCCACCGCGCCCCGGCCGTACACGCAGCCGTCGGTGATCTCGCCGGAGAACGGGTGCATCCGCCACTCGGCGGGGTCGGCGGGCACGACGTCCAGGTGGCCGTGGACGAGCAGCGCGTCGGGGGAGTCGCCGTCGATCCTGGCCACGACGGTGGTGCGCCGGGGCGCCGACTCGAACACCACCGGCTCCAGCCCCGCGTCGGCCAGCAGCGTGGCCACGTACTCGGCCGCCGGGCGCTCGCCCGAGCCCGGATTGGTGGTGTCGAACCTGATCAGGTCCGAGCAGATCTCGGCGACGCTCTTCACGCTCTCCCCTTCAGCGTCAGCGGCGGCACGCCGGGCGTCTCCAGGTCGAAGATCAGCCCGTAGAAGGCCAGCTCGGCCTCCAGCGCCGCCACGATGGTCTCTTCCCTGCGCCAGCCGTGCTGCTCACCGGCGAAGGTGAGCAGAGCCCACTGTTTGCCGTGCTTGTCCAGTTCGGCGGTGAATCGCTCAGCCTGGCTGACGTCCACGATCGCGTCCTCCAGACCGTGCAACATGAGGCACGGGCCCGATGCCCGGGCCGCGTTCAGGAGCGGCGAGCGGTCGGTGTACCGCTGCCGCGTCTCGGGCAGCGGGCCCACCAGGCCGTCGAGGTAGCGCGACTCGAAGTCGTGCGTCTCGGCCGCCCAGCTCTCCGGGTCGGTGATCGCGTAGTGCGCGACGCCGCCCGCGAACACGTCGCTGTGCACCAGCGCGGCCACCGTCGTCCAGCCGCCGGCGCTGCCGCCCCGGATCGCGATCCTGGCCGCGTCCGCCCGGCCGAGCTGCACCAGCCCGCGCGCCACCTTGGCGCAGTCCTGGACGTCCACCACGCCCCACTGGTGCCGCAGCCGCTCGCGGTAGGCTCTGCCGTAGCCGGTCGAGCCGCCGTAGTTCACCACGGCCACGCCGATCCCTCTGCTGGTGAAGTAGGCGATCTCCAGGTCGAGCACGACCGGCGAGTTCCCGGTCGGCCCGCCGTGCACGAAGATCACGTACGGCGCCGGGCCCGCGACCCCGGCCGGCGGGTAGAGGTGGGCGTGCACGCCCTCGACCGTCACCGCCTCCGGCGTGGGCAGCAGCGCCCGGTCGGGCAGGGGCTTGGGGGCCGAGACGACCTCGTGCCCGCCGGTGGCCAGATCGACCAGCGTGACCTCCAGCGGCGTGTACGGCGTCGCCCCCACCGCCGCCGCCTTGCCCCCGGCCGCCGACACCGTCGAGGCCCAGTACGTGTGCTCCGCCCCGCCGATCTCCCGCAGGCCGCCCGTCGCCGGGTCGAGCACGCCCAGGCGGCGCTGGTCGGCGGTGCCGTACACGACGACCAGGTGCTCGCCCGCCGGGGACAGGCAGGCCAGGCCCGGCTTCCAGGCCGCCGCGCCGAACTCCAGCTCCACGGGGGTGAGGTTGCGCGAGGGGGAACCGTCGAGGTGCACGACGTGCACGTTCCACCAGCCGGTCGGGTCGGTGACGGCGTACAGGGACTCCGCGTCGCGCCACTCGGCCTGGGCCACCGACTCCTCGGGGCCGCCGGCCACGACCTGGTGGGGGCCCGCGACGCCGTCCGGCGACAGGGGGGCCACGCACAGCTCGGTGCCGTCCCAGGGCATGTCGGGGTGGTTCCAGCCGATCCAGGCGATCCGGGCGCCGTCGGGGGAGAGGCGGGGGTTCATGAGGAAGTGGTGCGTCCGGGCCACGACCCTGACCGGGCCGCCGTCCAGGGGGACCGCCACCAGGTCCCGCACGTCGTCGATCTCCCGCACCGCCCACACCTCGTCACGGCCGGGCGGCAGGTAGAGGTCGCCGTAGCGCGCCGGGCCCTCGGGCGTGAGGGCGACCGGGTCGGCGGCCTTCCCCGGGGAGGCGTCCAGGCGGTAGAGCCGCTGGTCGGACCAATTGGTGAAGACCAGGCCGCCGCCCGGCAGCGGACGCCAGGAGCGGCCGCCGTACTCGATCAGGCGGTTGCGGGCGTTCCAGCCGGGAGGCAGCGCGTCGGCGCGGGAGCCGTCGGGCAGGCGGCGCACCACGCAGCGCCGGCCGCCCTCGTGCGGGCGTGGCTCGTCCCACCACACCTCCACGCCCTCGGGCGTGGCGACGGCCTCCACCCACTGGGGGCCGCCGTCGGTACGCGCCACATCGATCGGTCGAATGCTCATGAAAAATCACCAATTGCCGTTGGTACAGGGAGGCAGGGGATGCCCGGGCGGGTGGAGGACGTACACGATGCCGCCGCTGCCCGAGCTCCTCAGCCACACGTTCTCGAACGCTGCCCGCGGGTACACCCGGCGAACCTCGCCGTCCGCGGGCGCGGCGGGGTCGTTCACGACGACGTCGCCCCCGGCGGTGAAGCCGGTGACGACGAGGATGTGGCCGTTCGTGGAGTAGCCGGAGCCGGGCAGCTCGTGGGCCTTGAACGACAGCGAGGCGATCACCGGGATGCCCGCCAGGACGAACGCCTCCAGCTCGGCCGCAGACAGCAGCCTGGTCACGAAGCCGGTCAGCCCGTAACGCCCCGCGTAGGCCACGTTGAACGGCCAGTTCCCGGTGCCCTGGTAGCCGTCGTCGTAGGTGCCCATGGCGGCGTGGTCCACCGCCGGGGCGGGGTCGTCCGCGCCCACCCAGGCCAGCTCGCCGGGCTCGGGGCCGCGGCCCCAGAAGGCCAGCACCATCGCCACCGAGGCGGGGCTGCACCAGTTCGCGCCGCCGCCGTCCCAGCGCGGGTGGTGCCCGGCGTGCGCGTACTGGGAGTGGCCGGGCACGTCGAGCTCGACCCGCCCGGCCACCCCGGACGCGCTCACCGCGACCGGACGCTGCGGCAGGGACGAGGCCAGCACGCCGAGAGAGGTCATCCGCGCGCCCTCGCCACGCGCGGTGACCCTCGTCTGGAACGCCACGACCGGCCGCCTGGCCACGAACGTGTCCACGGCCACGTCGCCGTCCTCGTCACCCTGGCCGGGCACCGAGGTACGCGGCCCGTGCTCGGACCAGCGGCCCATGACGTACCACTTGGTCAGCGTGCCGGCTTCGGTCCTGGCCCGCAGCTCCACCTCGACCCAGGCGCCCGGCGGGGTACGCGCGGTCCACGAGGGGACGAGCTGGGTGGCCGCGAAGCCGACCCGGTGTTCCTCGCTGGTCCACGTGCCTCCGGGCACGGTGAGACGGGTGAAGGCGACGCGCGCCAGATCGACGGTGAGCACCAGCCATATTGTGGTTTCACACCGGGTGTCGCACATCGGTTGGTTTACGTACCGGCCCGGCCCCGCTCCCGGCGGGTTCGCTCACCAGGAGGGGCCGGTGGGCTCGGTCAGAGGTAGAGGCCGGTGGACTCGTCGGGGCCCGCCGGGCTGATCGCGCGGCCCGCGCGCAGGGCGTACAGCTCCGCGAGGGTCGCCCCCGAGGCGCCGACCCCCTGCGGCGAGCCGAGCCAGGCGACGGCCTCGTCCCGGGTCAGCGGGCCGACCTCGATCTGGGCCAGGCAGCGGCCCGGACGGATCACCGCCGGGTGCAGCCGGGTCAGGTCCTCGTTCGTGGTGATGGCCACCAGCACGTCGCGGCCCTGGCCGAGCAGGCCGTCGGTGAGGTTGAGCAGCCGCGACAGCCCCTGGCCCGCCTGGGCCTTGGCGCCCGAGCTGATCAGCTCGTCGCAGTCCTCCAGCACCAGCAGCCGCCACCGCTGCGTGTCGTCGTCGGTGTCGTAGCCGACCGCCACCTCCATCAGGTAGCCCGGGTCGTTGAACAGCCGTTCGGGGTCGAGCACGCAGTCGACCTGGCACCAGTCGTGCCACTGCTTGGCCAGCGTGCGCAGCAGCGTGGTCTTGCCGGTGCCGGGCTGGCCGTGCAGCAGGATCAGCCGGCCGTTGACGTCGGCGGGCGTGGTCGCCATCAGGCGGCCGAGCGCCGGGCGCACCTGCGCCGAGTAGTTCGTTCCGATCTCGTCCCACGGCTGGGCGGTGATCGGCTTCTCCGACCGGTTGCCGCCGTGGGAGCCGCGCCACCAGAAGCCCATCTCGACGTGGTCGGCGTCGGGCATCGGCTCCTCGGCGCCGTCGATGCTCTCCTTCATCACCGAGGTGGCCAGCTCTTCGCTCACCGCCGTCACGCTCACCGTGGCGGTGCGGTTGCGGTGCCGGATGACCCGCAGCGTCCACCCCTCGCCGCAGATGAGCCGCGACTCCGAACCGTCCTCCACCTGCGCGGTGCGCAGCACCCGCCCCTCGGCCGGCTGCAGCCGGGCGTCCGGGCGCACCCGCTCCAGGTTGGCCAGCCTTGACCAGGGCTGAACGCCGGTCGCGAACGGCGACAACGCCAGGGCGTCGATGACGTCGATCGCCGAGTCGGCGTCGTCGATCCAGATGTTCATCGGCAGTTCGGACGAGGAGTCCGGGCTGGGGAACGGCACCTCCCTGATCACAGACATAGGTAAAGGATCTCCTTCGTGGGCTCGGATGTCGAAGGGTTATGCGAGCGGATCGTTCACTTCTTGCCGAGATCGCCGGTCTGGGTGACCATTCCCAGGCCGGGCACGTCTCGCCAGGTGTAGGTGAGAGTGTCGCCTTTAAGCTCCAGCCAGACAGTACCCGGGATGCAGCCGCCCGTGGTCGCACCGAGGGAGAAAGTCAGCCGGTCGGGGCGCACCTCGGTCAGGGTGATGGTGGCGGTGCAGTCGACCTGGGAGTCCTTCTCCTGCCAGGCCGCCTCCGGCCGGCCGGCCTTCAGTTCGACCGTGTTGTCGGCGCCGTCGGGGTCGAGCGGGTTGGTGGTGTCGGTGTGGCCCGTCCAGGTGCCGGCGAAGGCCGCGGGGATCTTCAGAGCCCCGGTCCCGCCGGTGGTCCGCGCCGTGGCCGTACGGGCGGCGACGGGCGTTTCGGGAGCGGCGGTCGTGGACGGCGGGTCGGACGGCGAGTCGGACGGGGCGGCGGTCGCGGACGGCGGCGAGGTGGACCGGGTGGCGGTCGAGCCGGGCGCACGGGCGGTCAGCAGGACCACGCCGCCGACCACGGCCAGGGCCACCACGACCGCCACGGCCCCGGCGAGGGCGCCGCGCCCCCTGTTCCGGCCCTCCCGACTCTCGCGCGTGTCGGCCACCCCCGGACCGAGGCCGTGCGGGCCTTCCGGAGGCCCGCCCGAGGCGGTGCCGGCAGGCGAGCCGGGGGCGGGGCCGGATGCGGGGCCGGGGGCGGGGCCGGATGCGGGGCCGGGGGCGGGGCCGGATGCGGGGCCGGTAGGCGCGCCGGACGCGGGGCCGGAGGCAGGGAGCGGCGGGGTGCCCGGGGCGACCAGGGCCAGCATGAGGGCGCCGGCCGTCGGGCGGCGGGCGGGGTCCTTGGCCAGGGCGGCGGCGATCAGCCCGCGCAGCCGGGACGGCAGCGGCGACAGGTCCGGCTCGGCGTGCAGCACCCGGTGCAGCACCGCCGGCACGGTGTCCGCCCCGAACGGGCTGACCCCCGTGGCCGCGTGGACGATCGTCGCCGCCCACGCGAACACGTCGGAGGCCGCCGAGGCGGGCGAGCCCGCGATCTGCTCCGGCGACAGGTAGGCGGGCGTGCCGATCAGCCCCGAGGTGTGCGTCGCCGCGCCCTCGGCCCTGGCGATGCCGAAGTCCACCACGCGCGGCCCGTCCGGCCCGAGCAGCACGTTGGACGGCTTGAAGTCGCGGTGGACGACCCCGGCCGCGTGGATGGCCGCCAGCGCGGTGGCCGTGCCGACCGCCAGGCGTTCCAGCTCGCCGCCGCGCAGCGGCCCGCGCCCGGCCACCCGCTCGGCCAGCGAGGGCCCGTCGACGAACTCGCTCACCACGTACGGCCGCGAGCCCCGGGTCGAGACGTCGAGCACGCGGGCCGTGCAGAAGGAGGCGATCGACTCCAGCGCGTCGAGCTCGCGCGCCAGCCTGGCCCGCGTCTCCTGGTCGCCCGCGTTGAGCAGCTTGACCGCGACCTGCTCCCCGGCGGGGGAGTGGGCCAGGTAGACCACGCCCTGCCCACCCTCGCCGAGCCGCCCGGCCAGGCGGAAATCGCCCAGGGACGCCGGATCGTCCGGTGTGAGGGGGGTCACCATGGCGGCTACGTTACCGCTCGCCATGCGGAAGCCAAGATCGCCCGGTACCTTGTGTCGTCGGTCTAAATCACTCCTTACACGGAGGTATCGGGGAAGTGTCGAGGGTCACGGTCCGCGAACGGGCGCGGTACTGGTTCGACAACACCATGTCCAGGGGGACGGCGTCGCTCATCGGCTGGCTCGCGGTGGTGTCGGTCGCGCTCATCCTCGTGGTGGCCGCGTTCACGCTCTGGCTCGCGCCGGACGAGCCCGACGGCGTCGGCGGCGCGGGGCAGGTGCTGTGGATCGCCCTCATGCACGCCCTCACCCCCAGCAAGGTCGCCAGCGACAAGGGCTCGCTCGGCTACATGACCGTGATGTTCGCCGGGTCGCTCGGCGGCATCTTCATCGTCAGCATGCTCGTCGGCCTGCTGTCCAACGGCCTCAAGCAGAAGGTGGACCGCCTGCGCAGAGGCCGTTCGCGCATCGTCGAGTCCGGCCACACGGTGGTGCTCGGCTGGTCGGACCAGGTGTTCACGATCGTCACCGAGCTGGTCAAGGCGCACGCCAGCCAGAAGAACTCGGTCATCGCCATCCTGGCCGACCGCGACAAGCTGGCCATGGAGGAGGACATCCGCGAGCACGTCGGCGACCTCGGCAGGACCCGCCTGGTCTGCCGCACCGGCCGTCCCACCGAGCCGCGCGACCTCGGCCTGATGAACCTCACCGCCGCCAGGTCCGTCGTCGTGCTCTCCCCCGAGGGCGAGGACCCCGACGCGCACGTCATCAAGATCCTGCTGGCCCTGGCCAAGCGTGACGGCTCCCACCCGCCCGTGGTCGCCGCCCTGGCCTCCGCCCGCAACCTCGCCGCCGCCCGGCTGGCCGGCGGCGAGGACGTGCACCTGGTCGACTCCGACGACACCGCCGCCCGGCTGATCGTGCAGTCCTCCCGCCAGTCCGGCATGTCCGTCGTCTGCATGGACCTGCTCAACTTCGACGGCGGCGAGATCTACCTGCGCGCCGACGAGGAACTGGTCGGCGCCACCTACGGCCAGGCGCTGCACGCCTACGAGACCGCCGCCGTCATCGGCTTACGCGGGCCGGCCGGAGTCGTGCTCAACCCGCCCCTGGACACCGTCATCACCGCCAAGGACCAGGTCGTCGTCATCGCCCACGACGACTCCCACATCGAACTCGCCACCGGCGAGCCCCCGGTGGACGAGCAGGCCGTCACCGCCACCGGCGCCGCGCCGCCGGAGCCCGAGCGCACCCTCCTGCTCAACTGGAACGGCCGCGCCGAGCAGATCGTGCGCTACCTGGACGGCTACGTCTCCCCGGGCTCGGTCCTGGACATCGCCGCCGACCACCCCGACGCCGGCACCGGCCTGACCGGGCTGCGCACCCTCACCGTCAACGTCAAGGACTGCGACACCACCGACCGGTACGCGCTCGAATCCCTCGGCGTCGGCCTCTACCAGCACGTCATCGTGCTCTCCGACGACCGCTTCAAGCCCCACCACGCCGACACCCGCACGCTCATGACCCTGCTCCAGCTCCGCGACATGCAGAGCACGCTCGGCGAGCACTACTCGATCGTCAGCGAGATGCACGACGAGGGCAACCGGGCGCTGGCCGAGGTCACCGAGGCCGACGACATCGTCATCAGCGACACCGTCATCGGCCTCCTGCTGGCCCAGCTCGCCGAGAACCGCCACCTCGCCGACGTGTTCGGCTACCTGTTCGACTCGCACGGCTCGGAGATCTACCCCAGGCCCGCCGCCTCGTACGTGAAGACCGGCTCCGAGGTCACCTTCGCCACCATCGTCGAGGCGGCCCGGCGCAGGGGCGAGACCGCGATCGGCTACCGCGACAATGTCTCCAGGAACGTCCCGCCGCACTACGGCATCGTGCTCAACCCCGCCAAGAGCGACACCGTCGTCCTCGGCCGGCAGGACTCGGTGATCGTCCTGGCCGAACGCTGATCCGGGCACGGGCCCGGCCCCGGGCCCGTGGGTTAGCGTGTGCGGCGTGAGGACCATCGACTGGGCCGGCGACGCCGTCGAGCTCGTGGACCAGACGCTGCTGCCCGACCGGTGCGTGCGGCTGCGCGTCGAGACCGTGGCCGAGCTCGTCGCGGCGATCCGGCGGCTGGCCGTGCGCGGCGCCCCCGCGCTCGGCGTGGCCGGCGCGCTCGGCGTCGTGCTCGCCGACGGCGACCTCGGCCAGATCGCCGAGCTGCGCGCCGCCCGTCCGACCGCCGCCAACCTCGCCTGGGGCGTCGACCAGGCCGCCGCCCACCTGGGCAGGGGCCGCCAGGCGGTGCTGGCGGCCGCGCTGCGCGTCCGCGACGACGACATCGCCGCCTGCCTGGCCATGGGCGAGCGCGGCGCCGGCCTGCTGGAGGGCGACCGGCTGCGGATCATGACCGTCTGCAACACCGGCGGCCTGGCCGCCGTCGAACGCGGCACCGCCCTCGGCGTCGTCCAGACCCTGCACGAACGCGGCCGCCTGGCCGAGGTGCTCGCCCTGGAGACCCGCCCGCTGCTCCAGGGCGCCCGGCTCACCACCTGGGAGCTGGCCAGGATGGGCGCGCCGCACCGGCTGGTGGCCGACTCGGCGGGGCCGTACCTGCTGGCCAAGGGGGAGGTGGACGCCGTGCTCATCGGCGCCGACCGCATCGCCGCCAACGGCGACACCGCCAACAAGATCGGCTCGTACGCGCTCGCGCTCGGCGCGGAACGGGCCGGGGTGCCGTTCGTCGTGGTCGCGCCCGAGTCCACCATCGACCCCGCCACCCCGACCGGCGACCACATCCACATCGAGGACCGCGACCCCGAGGAGATCCTGTCCGTCCGAGGTGTACGCGTCGCGCCCGAGGGCACTCAGGCGCTGAACCCCGCGTTCGACGTGACGCCGCACGATCTGATCACCGCGATCGTGACCGAACGGCGGGTGATCAGGCCGTGAAATAGCGCGATCCGCGGACCTGCTCACCTCGCTCGCGTTACGCTCGGTCGTCCCGATATCTACTCTCGGAGAGCAGCCGTGGACATAGATCTGGTGTTAAGGCGCGATTGGCAGGCGCGCACGCCCCGCGGCGCCTACACCCAGCTCGACTCGACCAAGGGCGTCAAGGTCCACTACACCGGCGGCAGGGTCGAGCCCGGCATCGTCTCCGACCACGCCGCCTGCGTGTCCCTCGTGCGATCGATCCAGGCGTACCACATGGACGGGAACGGCTGGATCGACATCGGCTACTCCTTCGTGGCCTGCCCGCACCGGAAGGTGTTCGAGGGGCGGGGGCTGCACCATCTGCCCGCCGCCAACGGTCCCGGGCTCAACGCCGGTCACTACGCCGTGCTCGGGCTGGTCGGCAACGCCGGGCTCGTGCAGCCGCCCGACACGATGCTGGAGGCGATCGTCGACGCCGTCCAGTACGTGCGCGACCACGGCGGCGCCGGCAAGGAGATCAAGGGCCACCGCGACGGCTACTCCACCGACTGCCCCGGCGACCCCCTGTACGCCTGGATCAAGCGCGGCGCCCCCCGTCCGGGCGGCGGCCCCACCACTCCGCCCCCGGCCACGCCGCCCTTCCCCGGCCGGCTGCTGAAGTACCCGCCGGTCATGGAGGGCGAGGACGTGCGCACCTGGCAGCGGCAGATGAAGAAGCGCGGCTGGGACCTGACCGTCGACGGCGCGTACGGCGCCGCCTCCCGCGACGTGTGCCGCAGCTTCCAGCGCGAGCAGGGCGTCGAGGACGACGGGATCGTGGGCCCGCTCACATGGAGGCTGGCATGGGAGGCGCCGCCCGCCGACGGGTAACCCCCGGATTACTGCGGCGGCCCGGCAGCGCCTACTATCCGTTGCATGGAACTGGCAGCGGGGTTTCCTCCCACCACTCGCGACGACTGGCGGAGACTGGCGGTCGAGGTCCTGCGCAAGTCGGGGGTCGAGGCGGGCTCGCCCGAGGAGGCGCTGTCCACCCCCACCTACGACGGCGTGACCGTCGCGCCGCTCTACGACGCGGGCGACCTGCCGGGCGATCCCGGGGCGCCGGGCGCGCCGCCTTTCACGCGGGGGGCGCGGGCGCTGCCCGGATGGGACGTCCGGCAGCGGCACGCCGTGGCCGACCCCGAGGCGGTCCTGGCCGACCTGGAGAACGGCGTCACCTCGCTCTGGCTGGTCGTCGGCGACGACGCGATCCCGGTCGACGCGCTGCCCGCCGTGCTGAAGGACGTCTATCTCGACCTGGCGCCGATCGTCCTGGAGGCGGGGGAGCGCACGCGGGAGGCCGCCGAGGTGCTGTTCGGCCTGGCCGCCGGGCGGGGCGTCCCGCTCAGCGGGAACCTGGGCGCGAGCGGCGGCGAGGCGGCCGCGCTGGCCGGGCGCTGCGCCGCGTACCCGGGGTTGCGGGCGGTCATGGTCGACGCCACGCCCTACCACGACGCGGGCGCCTCCGACGCCGAGGAACTGGGCTGCTCGATCGCGCGGGGCGTGGCCGAGCTGCGGACGCTGACCGGCGCCGGCCTCTCCGTTGAGCAAGCGCTAGGCCAGGTCGACTTCCGGTACGCCGCCACCGCCGACCAGTTCGCCACCATCGCCAAGCTCCGGGCGGCGCGCCGCCTGTGGGCCAGGGTCGCCGAGGTGTGCGGCGCGGCCGAGCACGGCGGGCAGCGCCAGCACGCCGTCACCAGCGCCGCCATGATGACCGCCCGCGACCCCTGGGTGAACATGCTGCGCACCACCCTGGCCTGCTTCGCGGCGGGCGTCGGCGGGGCGGAGGCGGTCACCGTGCAGCCGTTCGACGCCGCGCTCGGCCTGCCCGACGCCTTCTCCCGGCGCATCGCCCGCAACACGCAGTCGCTGCTGCTGGAGGAGTCGGGGATCGGGCGGGTGACCGACCCCGCCGGCGGCTCCTGGTACGTCGAGCGCCGCACCGCCGACCTGGCCGAGCGGGCCTGGGCCTGGTTCCAGGAGATCGAGGCCGCCGGAGGCGTGGAGGCCGCGGGCGAGCTGATCGAGCGGCGCGTCGCCGCCACCCGCGCCCGCCGCGACGACGACATCGCCCACCGCCGCTTCCCGATCACCGGCGTCAGCGAGTTCCCCGACCCCGGTGAGAAGCCGCTGCGCCGCCCGCCCGCCCCCGCCGGGCGGCCCGTGGCCCGCCACGCCCAGGAGTTCGAGGCGTTGCGCGACGTCGCCGACGCACTGCCCGAGCGTCCCAAGGTGTTCCTGGCCACCATCGGGCCGGTCGCCGCGCACACCGCGCGGGCCTCCTTCGCCGCCAACCTCTTCCACTCCGGCGGCCTGGCCACCGAGACCGCCGGGCCGGGCGCCGACCCCGAGCAGATCGCCACCGCCTTCGCCGTGAGCGGCGCCGCCGTCGCCTGCCTGTGCTCCACCGACAAGCTGTACGCCCAGCACGCCCGCGCCGTGGCCACCGCCCTGCGGCACGCAGGGGCGAGACGCGTCTGGCTGGCGGGGAAGGGAGACTACGAGGGCGTGGACGCCTGCCTCTACGCGGGGTGCGACGCGCTCGCCGTGCTCCGTCAGACGTTCGAGGACCTGGAGGTGCTGCGATGATCCCCGACTTCTCCGGCGTCCCGCTCGACGGGGGCCCTGGCCCCGGCGCGAGCGCCGCTCCCGAGGGCGAGGTGTGGGAGACGCCCGAGGGCATCGCGGTCAAGCCCCTCTACACGGCCGCCGACCTCGACGGGCTCGACTTCCTGCGCACCTACCCCGGCGCGGCCCCGTACCTGCGCGGGCCCTACCCGACCATGTACGTCAACCAGCCCTGGACGGTCCGCCAGTACGCGGGCTTCTCCACCGCCGAGGACTCCAACGCCTTCTACCGGCGGAACCTGGCGGCCGGGCAGAAGGGCCTGTCGGTCGCCTTCGACCTGGCCACGCACCGGGGCTACGACTCCGACCATCCGCGCGTGGCCGGCGACGTGGGCATGGCGGGGGTGGCGATCGACTCCATCTACGACATGCGGCAGCTCTTCGACGGCATCCCGCTCGACCGCATGTCGGTGTCGATGACCATGAACGGCGCGGTGCTGCCCGTCCTCGCGATGTACATCGTGGCGGCCGAGGAGCAGGGCGTCGCGCCGGAGGAGCTGGCCGGGACCATCCAGAACGACATCCTCAAGGAGTTCATGGTCCGCAACACCTACATCTATCCGCCGGGCCCCTCGATGCGCATAATCTCGGATATTTTCGCTTATACGAGCGAAAAGATGCCGAAATTCAACTCGATCAGCATTTCTGGCTATCACATCCAGGAAGCCGGGGCGACCTGCGACCTCGAACTCGCCTACACCCTCGCCGACGGCGTCGAGTACCTGCGCGCCGGCATCGCCGCCGGGATGGACGTCGACCGGTTCGCCCCCCGGCTGTCGTTCTTCTGGTGCATCGGCATGAACTTCTTCATGGAGGTCGCCAAGCTGCGCGCCGCCCGGCTGCTGTGGGCCAGGCTGGTGTCGCGGTTCGGGGCGGCCAACCCCAAGTCGCTGAGCCTGCGTACGCACAGCCAGACCTCCGGCTGGTCCCTCACCGCCCAGGACGTCTTCAACAACGTCGCCCGCACCTGCGTCGAGGCCATGGCCGCCACCCAGGGCCACACCCAGTCGCTGCACACCAACGCCCTCGATGAGGCGCTCGCGCTGCCCACCGACTTCTCCGCCCGCATCGCCCGCAACACCCAGCTCCTCCTCCAGCAGGAGTCGGGCACCACGCAGGTGATCGACCCGTGGGGCGGCTCCTACTACGTCGAGCGCCTCACCCACGACCTCGCCGAGCGCGCCTGGGCCCACATCGAGGAGGTCGAGGCCGCCGGCGGCATGGCCAGGGCCATCGAGGCCGGCCTGCCCAAGCTCCGCATCGAGGAGGCCGCGGCCCGTACCCAGGCGCGCATCGACTCCGGCCGCCAGCCGGTCATCGGGGTCAACAAGTACCGCGCCGCCGACGACGAGCCCATCGAGGTGCTCAAGGTCGACAACAGCGCCGTACGCGCCCAGCAGCTCGACAAGCTGGCCCGCCTGCGGGCCGAACGCGACGGCGAGGCCGTGCAGCGCGCCCTCGACGCGCTCACCAAGGCCGCCGACAACCCCGCGCCCGGCCTCGACGCCAACCTGCTCAAGCTGGCCGTCGACGCCGCCCGCGCCAAGGCCACCGTCGGCGAGATCTCCGACGCCCTGGAGCGGGTGTTCGGCCGGCACGCCGAGCAGGTGCGTACCATCTCCGGTGTGTACCGCGACGAGTCCGGCCCCGCCGAGGCCATCGAGCGCGTCCGCCTGGCCTGCGCCGACTTCGAGCGGCACGAGGGCCGCCGCCCGCGCATCCTGGTCGCCAAGATGGGCCAGGACGGCCACGACCGCGGCCAGAAGGTGATCGCCACCGCCTTCGCCGACCTCGGCTTCGACGTCGACGTCGGCCCTCTGTTCCAGACGCCGGAAGAGGTGGCCAGGCAGGCGGTCGAGGCCGACGTGCACATCGTGGGCGTCTCGTCGCTGGCGGCCGGGCACCTGACGCTGGTGCCCGCGCTCCGGCGCGCCCTGGCCGACCTCGACGCCGAGGACATCATGATCGTGGTCGGCGGCGTCATCCCGCCGGGCGACCACGACGAGCTCCGCGCCGCCGGCGCCGCCGCCATCTTCCCGCCGGGAACGGTGATCGCCGACGCCGCCCTCGACCTCCTCCAGACCCTCGGCGACCGCCACTAGCCTTCCGGCGACGTACGGCCGGGGGCCTTGGCGGGCGTCGGAGGGCTGGGCGGGCGTCAGCCGGTGGTGTCGTCGCAGACGGTGACGGCGACGGTGCGCTGGCGGGCGACGGGCGCGGTGATCCGGAGCGTGACGCTGTGGGAGCCCGAGCCCGTCACGGCGGTCGGCGAGGTCAGGTACCGGGGGCCGGACTCGGCGACCGTGGCCGATGAGCGGGCGGTGACCGTGCCGTCGACGATCCAGGCGTACCGGAGGGTGACGGGGTCGCCGGTTCTGGTCACGGCGGCCTGGAGCCGCACCGCGCCGTCCCAGCAGTCGCCGTTCCTGGTGCCGCCGGACGGGCGCAGGGAGGCCAGGGTGAGGCGGCTGGTCGTGGGGGTCGTGCTGGGCGTGCTCTCCGCGCCGGGCCCGGGGCCGGGCGTGCGGGTGTGCTGAGGACGCCGCTTGGGGGTGGGGGTGGAGACGGGCGTGGGGGCGCCGGTGACGTCCGTCACGTGGGTGGCCTTGGGTGTGGGCGTCGAAGGTGTGAGCCACACGATCGCGCCCGCCAGTACCAGCACGGTCACCCCGGAGACCCCGGCCACCACCGCCGTCTTCACCCGCCGCCGCACCCTGACCTTGGGCTGGGGGGTTCGGGGGGCCGAACTGACGTCGGGCGCGGGCGTGTGGTGGGCCGAAGTGACGTCGGGCGCGGGCGCGTGATGGGCCGGACTGGCGTCGGGCACGGGCGCCTGCGGGGTCGGGCCGGCGTAGGGCGTGGGCGCCTGCGGGGTCGGACCTTCGTAGGGCGCGGGGGCCGCCAGGGGGGTTGGCCGGGCCTCGGGGGCGGGGCCCCGCTGGGGCAGGGGTTCCGGGTGCGGCGTTCCGCCGTGGGGGTGGGGCGGGGTGCCCGCGACCAGGCGCAGGCCGGTGGTCCCCGACGCGGCGTCCGGCGTCCCGGACGGCGCCGGGCGGGACGGCGGGGGGAAGGCGTCCTGCGGGCCGGACGGCGCCGGGCGGGACGGCGAGGGGGAGGTGTCCGGTGTCCCGGACGGGGCCGGGCGAGGCGGTGAGGGGGAGGTGTCCGGTGGGCCGCCGAGCAGGTGGCGGAGGACGTCGCCCATGGCCGGACGGCGGTCCGGATCCTTGGCCAGGCAGGCGAGGACCACGCCGAGCAGTGGCTGGGGCAGGTCGCCGGTGCGGGGCTCGTCGTGCAGGATGCGGTTGATCACGGCGGGCAGCGAGTCGTCGCCGAACGGCGGCGTCCCCGTCGCCGCGAACACGATCACCGACGCCCACGCGAACACGTCCGCCGGGGCGCCCGCCTCCCGCCCGGAGAGCTGTTCGGGCGCCATGTACGCGGGCGTCCCCGTGATGTTGCCGGTCGCGCTCACCCCCGTCCCGAACGCCGCCGAGACGCCGAAGTCGGTCACCCGCGGCCCGTCCGACCCGAGCAGCACGTTGGCCGGCTTGAAGTCGCGGTGCGCGACGCCCGCCCGGTGCGCGGCGGCCAGCGCCGTGGCGGTCGCCACCGCCAGCCGCCGCAGCTCGTCCGCGCCGCGCAGCGCGCCGGTCTCCTGCAGGGAGGGCCCGTCCACGTACTCGGTCACGATGTACGGCCGCCCCCGGGCCGAGGCGTCGAGCACCCTCGCGACGCAGGACGGCTCCAGGGCGTGCGCGGCGGTGACCTCCCTGACGAACGGCTCACCCGCGGTGACGCCCTCGGCGAGCACCTTGACGGCCACCGGACCGCCGTCGCGCCCGCGCGCGAGGTAGACGACACCATGGCCGCCCGCGCCGAGCCGCCCGGCCAGCCGGTAGGGTCCCACCGCTGCCGGGTCGCCCTCGCGGAGGGGTTCGACGTTGGGCATGAGGGGAGTGACTCCTGTGACGGCTGTGATCAGAACTCCAGCACCTTACTGGCAAATGTCGGGACTTGTCAGAAGTTAGGCTGATCAGAGCGAAGAAAGGAGCCAACCGGGTGCGCTCGCTGGAGGACTACGCCGAAGGCGTACGGGCAGGCTCCCGTACGTGGATCGCCCGCGCGATCACCCTGGTCGAGTCGACCAGGCCGGACCACATGGCGCTGGCCCAGCGGCTGCTCGTCGAGCTCACCCCGCTGTCCGGCCGGGCCCGCCGGATCGGCGTCTCGGGCGTGCCCGGCGTGGGGAAGTCCACGTTCATCGACGCGCTCGGCACGTACCTCACCGGCCAGGGGCACCGGGTGGCCGTCCTGGCCGTCGATCCGTCCTCGACCCGGACGGGCGGCAGCATCCTCGGCGACAAGACCCGGATGGCCAGGCTGTCGGCCGACCCCGCCGCGTTCATCCGCCCGTCGCCGACCTCCGGCACGCTCGGCGGCGTGACGAAGGCGACCAGGGAGGCCATGGTCGTGGTGGAGGCGGCCGGGTTCGACGTGGTGCTGGTCGAGACCGTCGGGGTCGGGCAGTCGGAGACCGCCGTGGCCGACATGGTGGACACGTTCCTGCTGCTCACGCTGGCGCGTACCGGTGACCAGCTCCAGGGGATCAAGAAGGGCGTGCTGGAGCTGGCCGACGTGATCGCGGTCAACAAGGCCGACGGCGAGCACGAGCTCGCGGCCAGGAAGGCGGCCAGGGAGCTGGCCGGGGCGCTGCGCATGTTGCGCTCGGACCCGCGTTCGGGGCCGCCGCCCGTCCTGACCTGCAGCGGGCTCACCGGGGACGGTCTGGAGGAGCTGTGGCGGCGGATCCTGGCCCACCAGGACTCGCTCGACCTGCCCGCCAAGCGCCGCAGCCAGCAGGTCCAGTGGACCTGGACGCTGGTCCGCGACCGCCTGCTCGCCGAGCTGCGCCACGACCCCGAGGTGGCGGCGATCAGGGCGGAGGTCGAGCGGGAGGTGCTGGCGGGGGAACTGACCCCGTCGCTCGCCGCCGACCGCCTGCTGTCGGTGTTCAAACGGCCCTGACCCGCCCCGGCGGCCGGCCCCTCGGCGGCGGCCCTGACATCTGGCGGCCCTGACATCTGGCGGCCCTGACATCTGGCGGCGCCGACCCTCGGTGGCGGCCGGACCCCTGTGGTGGTCGCCGGGAGTCTGCACCCCGGAGGAACAGACTTGCGCCCGTGGGAGAAATATCAGTATCCGCAGCGTCATCGCCGATCCGACGGCCTGAGCAGGACATGCCACGATGTCGCGCAACCGACGTGGGGAGAAGCGCAGATGTGTGCGGAACCGATGCTGCCCGAAACGGTCGCGGGGGCCCTGGAGGAGTACGGTCGTCTGCTGGCCGAGCACGGCATCACCTGGGGTGAGCCGGAGATCCACAACGTGAAGTTCTTCGCCAGGCGCAGGGTGCTGCCGCCCTCGTTGTTCGGTACGTTCTGGCGCCTGGCCTTCGAGGAGGTCGCACGCCTGCACCGGGGACAGCCGATCGACCGGCTGGCCGCCCACCTCGCCGAGCCCGACTACGACCGGGTGCTGCGCGACACCCTGGGCGGCGAGCTGCCACCGCACCTCACCGCGCTGCGGATCGGCCCGGACGGGATCGAGCTGCGGGGTGCCCCGAGAACGGTCCTGACCCCCGGCACCCCCGGCACGGGCCCGCGCCGGGTGGGCCAGGTACCGGTCGCCTCCGTGACCGACGCCCCGCAGCCCGCGAAGGCGTCCGCCGTGACCGGCAGCGGTCACCCTGCAGAGGCGACCGCGGTGACAGACGTCCCCCAGCCCGCGAAGGCGTCCGCCGTGACCGGCAGCGGTCGGGCCGGGCGTGGTGAGGAGGGGATCTTCCTGCTCGTCGACTCCGCCCGCGACGCCCCCTGCCCGGTCACCGTGGACGACGCGCACCGCGAGCTGGCTCCCCGCGGTGCCTGGCTGGTCGAGGTCGACGCCGACAGCGTGATCACGGTCGACGGGCGGCGCGTCCGGCTGGAACCCCTGCTCCGCCGAGTGCCGGCCGCCCGGCTCACCCTGGTGGCGGGGGAGCCGTGCCGGTGGAGCGTCGCCTCGGCGGACGGCCGCGGCTGGTACCCGCCGGGCGTCCCGAGCCGCCACGACTACCACGGGAGGCCGTACTTCCACGGTGACGGCCTCACCCTCGACGTCCCGGCCGAGCCGCTGACGATCACCGTCACCAGGGGCATGGAGTACGCCGAGTCCGCCTTGGAGATCACCCCGGACCCGGGCGGGGAACGCGTGGTCCGGCTCTCCCCGAAGCGGCTCTACGACGCCGCCGCCCGCGGCTGGTACGGCGGCGACCTGCACGTCCACCTCAACTGGGCCGGCGACCTGGTGGGCCTGCCCGCCGACGCGGCCGCCGCCCAGCACGGCGAGGACCTGCACGTGCTCAACCTGCTCGCCGGGAACGTCTCCGGGCCGCGCGTCTACGACCGGGAGGCCCTCGACCACTGGGCGGGGAAGGACCTACCGTGGTCAGACGCCACCCACCTGGCCCGGATGGGCGTCGAGTACCGCAACGACCTGCTCGGCCACGTCTACGCCTTCGCCCCGGAGCGCGCGCCCGGCCGCTTCCACACCGGGTTCGCCGGGGACGCCGACTGGCCGCCGAACGCCGAGGGGCTGCGGGAGCTGCGCGGCCTCGGCGCGGTCCTCGGCTACAGCCATCCCTTCGCCACGCCGCTCGCCGACGGCGATCCGCCCAAGGCCGTCGTCTCGCCGGTGCCGCGCAACTGCGCCGCCCGCGAGCTGGTCGCCGACGCCGCGCTCGGCCTGGTGGACAGTCTCGACGTGCTCACCCACGCCTCGATCGCCTCCACGGCGGCCGTCTACCGGCGGCTGATCGGCGCGGGCAACCGGCTCGCCGTCACCGCCGGGACCGACTCGATGATCTCCTTCACGCGGTCGGACAACCAGTCCAACCCGCCCGGCTGGGCCCGCGTCTACGCCCGGGTGGAGGGCGAGCTGACCGCCCGCGCGTTCGCCGACGCGGTACGGGCGGGCCGCACGTTCGCCACCACCGGCCCCTGGCTGGAGCTGTCGGTGGACGGGCACGGCCCCGGCCACGTCATCGACGCCCGCCCCGGCGACCATGTCCGCGTCACCGCCACCGCGATCGGCCCGGAGGTGGCCGCGGTGCGCATCCGTACGGCCGAAGGCGTGCGCGCGGGCGCGGAACGCCTCCCGGACGTCGACCGGCTCCCGGACGGCGAACACCGCCCGGACGGCGAACACCGCCCGGACGGCGATCAGCGGCTGACCGTGACGGCCGACCTTCGTGTGGACGAGCCGACGTACGTGGTGGCCGAGGTCGTGTGCCACCCGCACGTGCGCACCATGACCGGCACCGGCTACGCCCTCACCAGCCCCGTCTACGTGGACATGGCCGGCCGTAGAGTCGCCCGGCGGGACGACGTGCGCTGGTGCCTGGAGTGGCTGGACCTGCTGGAGGAGCTGATCAGGTCCCACGCCCGCCTGACCGACCCCGCCCAGCTCGCCGACCACGTCGCCCTGCTGGACCAGGCCAGAGAGGTCTACCGGGCCCGCCTGTCCTGACGCCGTCCGCCCTGACGTCGCCTGCCTTGGGCCCCGCCTTGAAGCCCGTCTTGAGGCCCGTCTTGAGGCCCGCGTGCATCGCGATTCTGGCCGTGTGTGCTAGGTTTTGGCCATGCGGTCAGAAAATAAGCCGGGCGGCCAGAAGGCGCGCTCGTTCATCGAGGAGGCCAGGCGGGCGCAGATCATCGCCTCGGCCGTGGAGGTGATCGCCGACGTCGGCTTCGCCCAGGCGTCGCTGGCGCGCATCGCCCAGCACGCGGGCATCAGCAAGGGCGTCATCTCCTACCACTTCACCGGCAAGGAAGAGCTGATGGAGGAGGTGGTCAACAGCGTCTACGGCGAGATCGCCGCGCACGTCATGGAGCGCATCGAGGGCGTCGAAGGCCCCACCGCGATGTTGCGGACGCACATCCTCGCGGTCGCCGAGCACATGCGCGACCACCGCACGCGGCTCAAGGCCCTCGGCGAGATCTTCTACAACCTGCGCACCGCCGACGGGGAGCCGCGTTACGGCGTCAAGGCCAACGAGGAGCTCTACCAGGCGATGGAGCAGATCTACGCCTACGGCCAGACCGCCGGCGAGTTCCGCGACTTCGACCGGCGGGTCATGGCCATCACCCACTCCTCCGCCATCGACAACATGTTCGCCTACTGGGTGGCGAACCCCGACCACGACCTCGACGCGCACGCCGCGGAGCTGGCCGACCTGTTCGAGAGGGCATGCAGGCGATGAGGACCGAGACCGGCACCAGGCTCTTCGCGATCGACAACCTGCGCGTGTTACTGACCGCGCTGGTGGTCGTCCATCACGTCGCCGTCACGTACGGCAACATCCCGATCTGGTACTACAGCGAACCGGCCACCGACCCCTCCGGGGTGGCGCTCGACCTCCTGGTGGTCTTCAACCAGGCGTTCTTCATGGGGTTCTTCTTCCTCATCTCCGGCTTCTTCACCCCCGGCTCCCACGACCGCAAGGGCGGGCGGGCGTTCGTCCGCGACCGGCTGGTCCGGCTCGGGGTGCCGCTGCTGATCTTCGTCGTGCTGCTGCGGCCGCTGCTGACGCTCGGGGACCACGGCATGCCGTTCTGGAAGTGGTACATCGTCTCGTGGGACCCGGGGCCGATGTGGTTCGTCGAGGTGCTGATCGTCTTCGCGCTGCTCTACGCGTGGTGGCGGCGTGCGGGCAGGTCCGACGGGCGGGGAGCCGGCGCGCCGAGCCTCAAGGGGGTCGTGCTGTTCACCCTGGGGCTGGCGGCCGTCACGGTCCTGTGGCGCGTGCCGGTGCCGCAGGGCACGTACGTGCCGGTGCTGGGGCTGCCCACGCCCTACTTCCTGCCGCAGTACGCGGCCATGTTCGCGGCCGGCGTGGTCGCCTTCCGGCGCGGCTGGTTCGAGGCGCTGCCCAGGCGGGCCGCCCGCGCCGGGTTCGCCGTCACGGGCGTGGCGAGCCTGGTGCTGCTCCCGGTGTCGAGCCTGACCACGGGCCTGGTGGCGTCGGCGGCCATGGCCCTGTGGGAGTCCGTGGTCGCGGTCGGCATGATCGTCGGGCTGGCGGTGCTGTTCCGGGAGCGGTTCGCCGGGCAGGGGGCGCGCGGCAGGTTCCTGTCCGAGCACGCCTACGCGGTCTACGTCATCCATCCGCTGGTGCTGGTGGCCGTGGCCTGGGCGGTGCGGGAGCTGCACGCGGCGGCGGTCGTCAAGTTCGCCCTGGTGGTGGCGGTGTCGCTGCCGTTGTGCTGGGCGCTGGCGTACGCGGTCCGGTCGGTGCCGGGGGCCAGGCGGATCCTCTGACCCTCCGGGCTTGACTTTGGGCCTTGCCGGGTCGCCGGCGGCGTGTCACCATCGCGCTAACTCTTAGGAAACTTTCCTAAGGGATTCTGTGAAGGGAAGTGATCGGGTGCGACGGAGCCTGACGCTGTCCGCCGCCGCGCTGCTGGTGGCGGGCGTCCTCTCGGTCGTCGTGACGGCCTCGCCGGCCGGGGCGGCGGCCTGCGCGACGGCGTGGAACGCCGCGACGGTCTACAACGGCGGCGCGCTGGTGTCCCGCGGCGGGCACAACTGGTCGGCCCGGTGGTGGACCCTGAACGAGACCCCCGGCACCGCGGAGGTCTGGGCGGACAAGGGCGCCTGCGGTGGCGGCGGCCCGACCGACCCGCCGACCGACCCGCCGACCCCGGGAGGCTTCGTGGTGAGCCAGGCGCAGTTCGACCAGATGTTCCCCAGCCGTAACTCCTTCTACAGCTACAGCGGCCTGACCACGGCGATCGCCGCCTTCCCCGCCTTCGCCGGGACCGGCTCCGACACCGTCAGGAAACAGGAGGCCGCCGCCTTCCTCGCCAACGTCAACCACGAGACCGGCGGGCTGGTCTACATCGTCGAGCAGAACACCGCGAACTACCCGCACTACTGCGACACGAGCCAGCCCTACGGCTGCCCGGCCGGGCAGGCCGCCTACTACGGCCGCGGGCCCATCCAGCTGAGCTGGAACTTCAACTACAAGGCGGCCGGCGACGCCCTCGGCATCAACCTGCTGAACGACCCCTGGCAGGTGGAACGGAACGCGTCCGTGGCCTGGAAGACCGCGCTGTGGTACTGGATGACCCAGAACGGCCCCGGCACCATGACCCCGCACAACGCCATGGTCAACGGCCGCGGGTTCGGCGAGACCATCCGCAGCATCAACGGCAGCCTGGAGTGCAACGGCGGCAACCCGGGCCAGGTCCAGAGCCGGGTCAACGCCTACCAGCGCTTCACCCAGATCCTCGGCGTCGCCCCCGGAGGCAACCTGTCCTGCTGACCGCCCTTCCCGGCAGGTGATCAGGCCGGCGCGCGCCGTTCGGCAGGCGCGCGCCGTTCGGTGGTCTCCAGGTAGCCGCGCAGGGCGCGGCGGGAGCGGGCGAGCGTGTCGATCTGCTCGTCGAGGCCGCGCAGCCGGGCACGCAGGGTGTCCAGCAGCTCGGGGCAGGGCACGAGGTCGGGGTCGGGGCCCGTGACGCAGGGCAGCAGGTACGCGATCTCGTCGGTCGACAGCCCGGCGTCGAGCAGCTTCCTGATCTGGGCGACGGTCAGCACGGCCTCGTCGTCGTACTCGCGGTAGCCGCTGGCGCGGCGGTTGGGCTCCAGCAGGCCCTGGGCCTCGTAATAGCGCAGCTGGTGGGGGCGGACCCCGGTCCGCCGGCTCAGGTCCCCGATCAGCATGGCCGTCCCCCTTGACCTTCATACCGGTCTGAACGTTGACGATTCTCCCATAGCTGCTGGACAACCTCTTTGGGAGAGCGACTGTGATGACGAAGGATCGCCGTACCCCCGTGACCGTCGTGGGCCTGGGCCTGATGGGGGAGGCGCTGGCCGGGGCCTTCCTGCGCGACGGGCGGCCGACGACCGTGTGGAACCGTACGGCTGCCAGGGCCGACCGGCTCGTCGAGCGCGGGGCCGTCCGGGCCGGTTCGGCCAGGGAGGCCGTGGCCGCCGCCCCGCTCGTGGTCGTCTGCCTGACCGGGTACGACGCCGTGCGCGAGGTCCTCGACCCGTTGGCCGACGTCCTGGAGGGCCGGGTGCTGGTCAACCTCACCTCGGGCACCTCCGCCGAGGCCCGCGACACGGCCGGGTGGGTCGCCCGGCACGGCGGCGCCTACCTCGACGGCGCGATCATGACCACCCCCGCCGCCGTCGGGAGCCCGGAGGCCGCCCTCCTCTACAGTGGCCCGCGTTCGGCCTTCGACCCGCACGAACCGGCCCTGCGCAGCCTCGGCGGCGCGACGTACCTCGGCGCGGACCATGGCCTGTCGGCGCTCTACGACGTCGGCGTGCTGAGCCTGATGTGGAACATCCTGAACGGCTTCCTCCAGGGCGCCGCGCTGCTCGGGGCCGCCGGGGTGGAGGCGGCGGCGTTCGCCCCGGTGGCGAAGAACGGCGTCGAGACCGTGGCCGGCTGGCTGGCCGACTACGCCCGGCAGATCGACGAGGGCGCGCACCCGGCCACCGACTCGACCCTCGACACCCATGTGGCCGCCATGGACCACCTGGTCCACGAGAGCGAGTCGCACGGCGTGGACGCCGAGCTGCCGCGCTTCATCAGGGCCCTGGCCGGCCGGGCCGTCGCGGCGGGCCACGGCGACCAGGGCTACACGGCCCTGATCGAGCAGTTCCGCAAGCCCTCCGGCCAGTGACGGGACGGCGGCGGCGAGGGGCCCGTCGCCGCCGCCCGGGAACTCGCCGTCGTCAGCCGGCGTAGAAACCATGGAGAAGCCCGTCGTCGTCAGTCGGTGTAGAAGCCGTCGAGGAGGTCGGCGTGGCGTTCCTCGACGGCCTTGCGCCTGATCTTCAGGCTGGCCGTCAGCTCGCCCGTCTCCACGGTGAAGTCGTCGGCCAGGATCGCGAACTTCTTGATCGTGGAGTAACTGGCCTGGTCGGCGTTGACCTGTTCGATCGCCCTGCCGACCTCCTCGCGCATGCGCGGGTGCCCGCACAGCGCCTCGGGGTCGGCCGGCAGCGACTCGGCCTCGGCCCACGGGCGCACGACGTCCATGTCGAGGGTGACGAGCGCCGTCACGTAGTTGCGGCGGTCGCCGTGCACGAACACGTGCGAGGCGAACGGGCAGGCGGCCTTGACGCGGCCCTCCAGGTAGGTGGGCGCGACGTACTTGCCGCCCGAGGTCTTGATCAGCTCCTTCTTGCGGTCGGTGATCAGCAGCCGCCCGGCCTCGTCCAGCTCGCCGATGTCGCCGGTGCGCAGCCAGCCGTCCTCCAGCGCCTCCGACGTCTCCCGGGGCAGGCCGTGGTAGCCGCGCATCACGCCGCGCCCGCCGATGAGGATCTCGCCGTCGTCCGCGACGCGGACCTCGGTGCCGGGCAGTGGCGGGCCGACCGTCCCGAACCGCACCGATTCGGGACGGTTGAGGAAGCTGCCCGCCGACGACTCGGTCAGGCCGTACCCCTCCAGGATCGTCAGGCCGGCGCCGTCGAAGAACTCGGCCACGTCCCGTGACAGGGGCGCGGCCCCGGAGATGAAGAAGCGGATCCGGCCGCCGAAGCGCGCCCGCAGCTTGGCGAAGACCAGCCGGTCGGCCAGCGCGTGCTCGACCCGGGTGGTGAGCGGGACGGACGCCTCCCGCTGCCGCGCCCTGCTGACCCTGATGCCGGTCTCCCTTGCCCACTCGAAGATCCGCAGCTTGATCCCGCCCTCGCGGCGCACGGTGGCGACGACCGTGTTGTGGATCTTCTCGAAGATGCGCGGCGCCGCGGCCATCACGGTCGGCCGCAGCGCGCCGAGGTTGTCGGCGATGCGGTCGAGACGGCCGTCGATCGCGGTGGGCACGCCGATGTCGATCATCACGACCTCCAGCAGCTTGCCGAACGAGTGGGACAGCGGCAGCCACAGGAAGTGCAGGTCGCCGGGGGAGATGAGGTCGATCTCGCGGACCGAGCCGGCCGCGAACAGCCAGTTGTCGTGGGTGAGCTCGACGCCCTTGGGACGTCCGGTGGTGCCGGAGGTGTAGATGAGCGTGGCCAGGTCGTCCTGGGCGATGGCGTCCACCAGGGCGTCGTAGTCGCCCTCGCCGCGGCTGACCGAGTCGAGGGTGACCACCCAGCCGTCGTCGCTCGCCGAGCCGTCGACGACGACCACGCCGGTGACGTCGGGCAGCTCCTTCCGCACGGACCTGAGCTTGGCCACCTGCTCGTCGTTCTCGGCGATGACGATCGTGCTGCCGGAGTCGGTGATGACGAAGGCGCACTCGGCGGCCGTGTTGGACGGGTAGATCGTGGTGGTGGCCGCGCCCGTGGAGAGCACGGCCAGGTCGGCGAGGATCCATTCGAGCCTGGTCGAGCAGAGGATCGACACGCGCCTGCCGGGCCCGGCGCCGAGCCCGGACAGCCCCAGTGCCAGCCCGCGGACCCGCTCGCCGACCTCGCGCCACGACAGGGACGTCCACGCGTCGCCCGACGGCACCCGGTAGGCCTCGGCGTCGGGGGTGGCCGCGATCCGGTCGCGCAGCAGGGAGGGAATGCTGGACATGCCTGACCTCCTGAGGGGTGTGCCGCCGACTCTAGGACGAGTGCGCCGGGTCAGTCGATGCCCGTGATCGACCTGCCGCCGACCGGGGGCGGGCCGGCGCAGGCGACCGTCCGGGACGTGCGCACCTCCCACGCGCCGCAGGCGCAGCGCAGGTAGGAGACCAGGCCCTCGGAGGTGCGGTGCGAGGAGACGAGGGTCAGGGCGAAAGGGTCGTGCGGCTCTCCGTGATGCATGACTCCAACCTGATGTAATGGCCTTGTGCATTTCAACACTTACGGCGGCAACGGCGCCGAGCTCGCGGCGGCCCTCGTCAACGCGGACGACTTCAGCCCGGCCGCCGTGCGGGAGACGCTCACCGCCAACGCCATGTGGCGCACGGACGTCACCCCTGCCCAGGCCGCCGAGCTGGCCGCCTGGGCGCGCCGGCTGGCCCCCGTCTTCGGCGAGCCCGACCTCGGCGTCCAGGTCGCGCTGATCAACGAGCTCCTGGAGATCACCGCCTCCAAGCCGCACATCAGCACCCACGACGGCCTGGAGCCCCACCTGCACTTCTTCTCCACCGAGGCCGACATCGTCTCCAGGGCCAAGGACACCACCGCGGGCGGGCTGGCCATGGCCGTGTGCTTCTCCGACGGGCGGCGGCTCGGGCGCTGCGACCGGACGGGGTGTGCGACCGTCTACGTGGACACCTCGCGCAACGGCCGCCGCCGGTTCTGCTCGCTGACCTGCGCGAACCGGGTCAACGTGGCGGCCCATCGGGCGCGGGGCGTTGCCCGTTCGGCGTGAAGTGGGTAGTATGTCCGGGTCGTATCGCCGACCCATGGGGGCAGTTGACGTGAGGATCTGAGGCCGCGGGCACCGCGCCTATCCGCCCGGTCACGGGCTCTGTCGCGCGCACACCTCGACCTCGGCGACCTCTTCGCCCCAGTCTTACCAGCTTCGGCTGCCTGGTTGTCGCGCGCGCAGCGGTGTTCCCGCCAAGTCACGAAATTTCGGGTTTTGTGATGGGAGCCGCCTGATGTCTTTTTCCATTGTCGTCGATCACGTGTCCTTCGGCTGGCCCGATGGGACGATGGTGCTCGACGGTCTCGACGCCGCCTTCCCCGCCGGACGTACCGGGCTCATCGGGACGAACGGGTCGGGCAAGTCCACCCTGCTCAAGGTCATCTCCGGCGAGCTGACCCCGGGCTCGGGTTCCGTCTCGGTCACGGGCGAGGTGGGGTACCTGCCGCAGAACGTGCCGCTCGAAGGCAGCCGTACCGTGTCCGACCTGCTGGAGATCAGCGGGAAGCGGGCCGCGCTGCACGCCGTCGAGAGCGGCGACGTCGCCGAGGAGCACTTCACCGTCATCGGGGACGACTGGGACGTCGAGGAACGCGCGCGCGCCGAGCTCGACCGGCTCGGGCTCGGCCACATCGGGCTCGACCGCACGGTGGCGACGCTGTCGGGCGGCGAGGCCGTCATGGTCGCGCTGGCCGCGCAGATCCTCAAGCGCCCCGCCGTGCTGCTGCTCGACGAGCCCACCAACAACCTCGACCTGGACGCCCGGCGGCGGCTCTACGCCGCGGTCTCGGCGTACGCGGGGGTGCTGGTCGTGGTGAGCCATGACCGGGCGCTGCTCGGCCTCGTCGACCAGATCGCCGAGCTCCGCGACGCCGCCGTCCACCTGTACGGCGGCAACCTGAGCGACTACGAGGAGCAGGTCGCCGCCGAGCAGGAGGCGGCCGAGCGCACGGTCAGGACCGCCGAGGGCGAGGTACGGCGGCAGCAGCGCGAGCTGATCGAGGCCAGGACCAGGCTCGACCGGCGCAGGCGCAACGCGAGGAAGGCGTTCGAGAACAAGAAGGTGCCCAAGATCGTGGCCGGTGGGCTCAAGATGAAGGCCCAGGTGTCGGCGGGCAAGCACCGCGCGCTGCACCAGGAGCGGCTGGAGGAGGCCAGGGGAAGGCTCACCGAGGCCGAGCAGGCCGTGCGGGACGACGCCGAGATCCGCGTCGAGCTGCCCGGCACCGCCGTCCCGGCCGGCCGGACGCTCCTGACGCTGCCCCTCGACCCCCCGGCCACCGCAGCCGGAGGCGAAGGGCTCAAGGCGCTCGACCGGCTGGTGATCCGGGGGCCGGAACGCATCGCGCTGCTCGGGCCCAACGGATCGGGCAAGACGACCCTGCTCGGAAGGATCGTCGAGCACGGCGCGCACGTCCCGGTACGGTACCTGCCGCAGCGGCTCGACGTGCTCGACGACGCCCTGAGCGTGGTGGACAACGTCCGGGCCGTGGCTCCGGCGGCCTCGGTCAACGAGGTGCGCGCCCGGCTGGCCCGCTTCCTGTTCCGCGGTGGGCGGGCCGACCAGCCGGTGGGCACGCTCTCGGGCGGCGAGCGTTTCCGTGCGACCCTGGCCGCCCTGCTGTCGGCCGATCCGCCGCCGCAGCTGCTCCTGCTGGACGAGCCGACCAACAACCTGGACATGTCCAGCGTGCGGCAGCTCTCCCAGGCGCTGGCGGCCTACCGGGGCGCGCTCATCGTGGCCAGCCACGACGTGCCGTTCCTGGAGACGCTGGGGATCACCCGGTGGCTGCGACAGGATCGGGATGAGGGTCTGGCCGAATCGTAATTGACGTTTGGGGATCAACCGGGCAATAGTGTGGCGGGTGGCTTCACCCCGGTTGATCTCCTGCGTTCTCGCCCTGGCGACGGTGACGCTCGCCGCCTGCTCCTCGCCCCCACCGCTGACCGGCGGTGAGCCGAAGGTCAGCGGCGTGGCGGACGGCAAGGGCGGATCCCCCGGCGGCGACCCCACCTCGGGGGCCGGTCCCAGTGTCAGCGCCCTGACGCCGGAGGCGTACAAGGGCGAGCTCGACAACAGGCACAAGGCGATGCTCGGCGCGATCAACGGACTGGCCGGCGCGCGCGGGGTCCAGTCGCTCAACCAGCGCGTGGACAAGGCCGAGGAGGCGCTGAGCGGCGCCGCCGACGCCCTGTCCGCGATCAGCCCGCCCGCGGACGTACGGGCCCAGCACGACGCGTACGTCACCAGCCTGCGCGACTTCGCCACCGAGCTCGGCTCCACGGCGGGCAAGGTCGGCAGCCGCGAGCTGTGCACCTCCTCGGCCGTGCTGAGCGACCTCGGCACCAAGCTCACCGCCCTGAACAAGGCGGGCGAGGCCCTGCAGAGCGCCGGCGACTACCCGGCCGACATCGTCACCGTCAAGGCCGGCGGCAAGCAGAACAGGCGGCTGAAGAACGGCGCGTTCATCCGCAGGGCCTCCCTCGGCGGACGCAGCTCCCTGGAGGTCGACAACGGCGGCAGCCGCGACGCCGTCGTCACGGTGGTCAGGGGCGGCAGCAAGACGTTCAGCGTGTACGTGCGCAAGAGGGCCAAGTTCAAGGTCAGGGGCGTGCCCGACGGCACGTACAAGATCTATTTCACCCACGGCGTGGACTGGGACGGCAAGAGCAAGTCCTTCACCCGTCAGTGCAGCTTCGAGCGTTTCCAGAAGTCGGTGAAGTTCAAGACCACGGTCACCGCCACCCAGATCCTCTGGCACGACTGGCGGGTCACCCTGCACGCCATCACCGGCGGCAACGCCCGCACCGCGATCGTCAACCCCGACGACTTCCCGAGCTGACCCGCTGACAGGGTCGGAACACGCGAAAGGGCCGCGCGAAAGCGCGGCCCTTTTCCGCCTGTCGGGGCGATCAGGTCGAGAACAGCATGCCCACCCAGCTGCGCTGACGGTGGTGGCCGTAGTGGTGGCCGCCGCCGTGGTGGGGAGCGCCCCAGGCCGGCCCGGGGGCGGGAGGCGGGGGAGCGGAGTGGTACTGCGACTCCATGCGCGTCAGGGTCTCCAGCTCGCCGAAGTCGAGGAAGATCCCACGGCAGTTGTCGCACTGCTCGATGTGGACGCCGTTGCGCTCATAGGTCCGCATGTTGCCGCGGCACTTCGGGCACTGCATCTAAGTCGCTCTCCTTGGATCCGGGGTCTCAGGCTGAAACCTACCGCGTGCGGCCCCCGTCACGCTCTGACGATTCTGCTGCACGATTCGATTAACGAATGCTCGACCTCGTCCAGTTCCCGGTTCTCGCGCTCGGCGTTGAGGACGGCCACGGCGGCCAGCTGCACGGTCAGCGCCCTGGCCGGCAGGTCGAGCCGCTGCCAGGGATCGTCGCCCTGGCCGAGCGCGGGGCCGCCGGAGGCCAGGTAGGCGCCGAGGAAGCGCTCCCAGACGGCCGGTTCGAGCAGGCCCGCCGCGTACCAGGCGGCCGGTCGCGCCAGGTCCCAGGCCGGGTCGCCGACGCCCAGGTCGTCGACGTCGATGAGCAGCCACCGGTCGCGGCAGACGAGCTGGCCCAGGTGCCAGTCGCCGTGGGTGAGCAGGCCCGGCACGGGGACGGGCTCCGGCAGCTCCTTGAACGCGTGCCTGACCAGCTGCTCGACCGGGCCGTCCCCGCTCATCCTGGACACCGCGCGGGCGGCCCGCGCCGGGCCTCCGGCGGGGGGCATCGGCGGCACCAGCGTCAGGGGGACGGCGTGCAGCCGGGCCAGCAGCCGCGCGCCCTCCTCCCAGGGGGCGGACCCGGGATCGTCGTGGGGGACCGGCCGGCCGGCCGGCCAGACGGTGACCGCGCGGCCCGCCGCCGTCAGCACCTCGCCCTCCAGCGGGGCCAGCAGCACGCCGTTGACCGCGGCCGCGGCGGCGGCCCTGAGGCGGGCGCGCAGCGGCTCCACCTCGTCGCGGGCCGAGTGGGCCTTGACCACCACCTCGCCCATCCGTAACACGACCACGTCGGTGCGCGTCTGGTGTCGCACGGGTTCGCCCGTGCCGCCGTACGCCGCGGCGATACCCGCAAGCTCCTCCTCTAGACCCACTCGTACAGACTAGGGGGCGGTATGGGCGGTACGTGCCGCCAGACGCCGTCGCTGGAGCGGGCGAGATGTTCACTCAGACCTGCGGTAAGGCCAGCCGCACAACTTTGTGTGTACCAGGGTGTGCCGCTCACGATCCGTGAGGGCCGTCACTGGCGAATTGCGCGCGGAATGATCTTGCCGTTCCTTCCGGCTCTCCGGCAGGGATGCCTGCGTGGCGGCGACTGGCTGTGCGGTCGCTTGGAAGACGGTGTGGACGATGTGCTCGTCCCCCAATTGGAGCCGCATCCATCGCCATGCTGCGTCGGACATCCCTGGATACCGCCCGTCTCTGGAACCACCCGGTTTCCGGCGTCCGTACGTCCTGGCACGCCGAGGAACGTCACCATCCGCTCACGCGAAAGCGCCACACATGTCCACTGATTGCCTGTTCCGCTCTCACGTGCATGCAATCGGAGGTCTGAAGAATTCTCGATGAGCTCTACCGCGGCCGACTATCGCCATGGAAATATTCCTTTCGGCTGCCGCGAGGCCTCGATATTCTTCTCTCTTCCAAGGAAACGTAACACTCTTTGATGTTGGTCGCCGAGGATGTCTTCAACTCTGATCAGCACGTCAAATTCGGCCAGTACCAGTAATGATCTCCGGTTGAAGGCGACAAGCTCCATGTCGTTGTCTGCGTGGGGGAGGCCGGCTCCATTGCCGAGATTGAGAAGCCAATAGTCATATCTGCGTTGAAGGTTTAGCGTGCCTAGATATTCAACCATTTGCCCCCATGTCAGCCAGTCGGTGAATCGATCCTGTTCGCTCCCGGGACCCATGAGGGCGCACCTGTATTTTATCAGCCGGATGACGGTCTGGCCGGATCCTGAATTGTAGATGTGCCCGACGCGTCGTGATCTCTTTATATGTGAACTCTCTTGCGCGTATGAGTTGTACGAGATGTTTGGCGTGTTGGTCCTGGAGAGTTGAGAGCGTGCTAGAAGCACTGCCAGGGCCGCGCTCGTGAGTGCCGCACTTGTGGAGAGATCGAGAACGGTCAACTTCCAGGGAAACGAGTCTATTGGCGCGGGGACGAAGTTCTTCTTTATCGTCTCCCAGACCATGCTGGACACCGTGAAAGCCAAGAAGATTCGTGGGCCCATATAGCTCACCCATTGTCGCTTGACTAGCCTCTGTGTTGTTAGTTCCTCTCCTTGACTCATTTCCCTCCAGTGTGGGGAGTCACCTCTTTATGGTTATGGCACCAAGTATCCAGCCTGGTCGCCGCGAGCGCCAGTGTGCCTCCCGTGACCTTTCTGACGCGTGTGAGGTGCCTGACAGATTCCCGTCAGCAGGTTCGTGGTGATGGAGGGCAAACGATGGCCGCGTCAAAGACGCGCCGGTTCGACATCACCACCAGCACTCTGGGCATTGGGCGAGTCCGCACCAGCCAGGTGTGCTTCCGTCTGTCCGTGACGGGCGCGAAACTTTTTGGTAGCAAGAACCCAGACACGCCGTCGCACTGGCAGAAGATGGACTTCCTCGCTTGGGCCCCACGAGCTGATCTGAGGTGGCGACACCTCAGCCTGGACGATACCCATGCTCTGCCCCGGCCTATGTCAAGGCGATGGGAAGCGGGCAGTTCGGGCTCCGGTGCAAACGAAGACGACGAGGACCGCCCGATGGGGATCCTGTCCGAACTGGTCGCGATCCTGCGCGATCACATCAAGTCCTACGGCACTGCCTCGGACGGACGACGGTCTACCGCCGATGGATATCTCCGGGTGTGGCGGGAGGCGCGCCAGTTGGCCTTCATCCCTGAGCAGGTGGAGTCCCCGGCGGCGGGCTGCCCCTACGACTTGCGGCACGCGGCGGCGTCGCTCTGGCTGCGTGCAGGGGTGCATGCCCCGAGGTCGTCGAGTGCGCTGGGGCGCAGCGTGCAGACACTTCTCAAGACATACGCCAAGTGCATCGACGGAAGGCACGAGAGAGCCGACCGGCGCACTCACCAAGCGGTGGAGGCACTTTGAGGGAGCGGACACCGCTACGGAATGGCGCGGAACGGCTGCGCCGGGGGAAGGCTCGCTTCGATCTTCCACTGAAGTTCGTCGAAGGCTCCCACAGGGCGCAGATTCGCGTCGGTCAGACTAGGGGGCATGAGAATCGGTTTCGCCGTACCCCAGTCAGGGCCGTGGGCCACGCCGGAGAACATGCGTCGCGTCGCCGTGCGGGCGGAGGAGCTGGGCTACCACGAGCTCTGGACGTTCCAGCGCATGCTCTACCCGGTCGGGCATCCCATGGGGCCGACCTACCGGAGCGTGCACGACCCGCTGATCACCCTGGCGCACCTGTCCGGCGTGACCGGGACGATCCGGCTCGGCGTGGCCGTGATCAACGCGTACGTGCAGCCGGTCGTGCTGGCCAAGCAGCTCGGCACCCTGCAGACCGTCTCCGGCGGCCGGCTGAGCGCCGGGATCGGGCTCGGCTGGGTGCCCGAGGAGTTCGAGGCCGCCGGCATCGGCATGGAGCGGCGCGGGCGCAGGGGTGAGGAGTTCGTCGAGCTGCTGCACAAGGCGTGGGCGGACGACGTCGTCGAGCATGACGGCGAGTTCTACCGGGTGCCGGCCTCGTACATCGACCCCAAACCGGCGCCCGGCCCGCCGCAGGTGCTGCTCGGCGGCACCGCCGAGGTCGCGCTGCGCCGGGCCGGGCGGCTGGCCGACGGCTGGATCAGCTCCAGCAGGGAGGACCTGTCGGCGGTCGCGGGCCGGATCGGGCTGATCAAGGAGACGATCGCCGGCGCCGGGCGGGACGCGGCCGCGTTCCGCTTCGTGTGCCGCGGCGTCACGCAGGTGCGGCCGGAGGGCCCCGAGGACGGACGCCGGCCGCTGACCGGCACGTACGAGCAGATCCGGCGGGACGTGGACGCCCTGGCCGCCGCAGGCGTCACGGACGTCTTCCACGACCTCAACTTCGACCAGGAGTTCGTCACCGCCGACGCGCGGGAGGCGATGCGCCGCGCCGAGGAGGCCCTGGAGGCGCTGGCGCCCTAACCGCCGTAGGGGACGGTGATGATCTCCAGGTTGTGCCCGTCGGGGGCCGACCAGTAGAGCCCGCGACCGCCGTCGTGGGTGTTGATCTCGCCGGGCCTGCCGTGTCCGGGATCGGCCCAGAACGTCAGGCCCCGGCTCCTGATCCGGCCCCAGATCTGGTCGAACTCCTCCTCGCCGACCAGGAAGGCGTAGTGCTGGGGAGTCACCTTCCCCGGCGCCTGCATCACGTCGAGCGAGACGTCGTTGGCCAGCGTCACGACGCGGAACGGGCCGTAGACCGGCGCGGGCTCCAGGCCGAGGACGTCGACCAGGAAGGCGGCCGTGGCGTCCCGGTCGGTGGCGGCGACGATGGTGTGGTTCAGCTGGACGGGCATGCACTCACGCTACGTGCCGCAGCGCCTCGGCGGCCACCGCGCACCGCAGCTCGCGCATCCCGGGCCGCCCGCGCATGGGGTGGACGGCGTTGGTCAGCAGCACCACGGTCAGCCCGCGCGCCGGATCGACCACCAGCGACGTCCCGGTGAACCCGGAGTGGCCGTACGCGCCGCTCAGCGGGCCCACGATGCCGGGGTCGCCGATCCGCACGCCGAGCCCGTGCCGGAACGCGGCTCCCTCGGCCCCCTGGTCGCGGGTCATCTCGGCCACGCTCGACGGGCTCAGCATCGCGCCCCCGCCCAGCCGCAAAGCCTCCCCGAAGGCCAGCAGGTCGTCCGCCGGGGCGAACAGGCCCGCGTGCCCGGCCACCCCGCCCAGGGCGTGGGCCGTCTCGTCGTGCACCTCGCCGCGCACGCAGCCGGGGCCGGGACGTTCGGGCTTGAACTCGGTCGCCGCGACCCGCTCGACCGGGATCCCGGGGGCGGCTCCCCGCTCGGGCTGCCCCTGGCCTGGGGCCTGTGCGGTGCGTCCGTGGCCGGGGAGCGGGCGGTAGGCGGTGTCCGCGAGGCCGAGCACGTCCGTGATCCGGGCGCGGACCAGGGCGTCGAGGGAGGCGGACGCGGCCAGCTCGGCGATCCGGCCGGCCATCACCATGCCGACGTCGCTGTAGAGGTAGGGGCCGCCGACCGGGCCGGTGACCGGCGTGGTGAGCATCGCGGCCATGCGCTCGTCCGGCCCGGCGTGCGGCAGTTCCAGGTCGACGCGGCGGGTCGGGGTCAGGCCCGCCGTGTGCGTGAGCAGGCGGCGCAACGTGATCCGCGGGTCGGCCCCGGGGATCCACGCCGCGACCGGCTCGTCCAGGTCGAGCAGGCCCTCCTCGGTGAGCGAGAGCACCACCGCGGTGGTGCACAGCTTGCTGACCGAGGCCAGGTCGAACACCGAGTCCCGGCGCGCGGGCGGCCGCTCGGCGGCGAGCCTTCCCGGCTCACCGCCCCCGCCGCCCTGCCCGCCTGCAGAGACGCCGTCCCGCCCGCCGTCCGGCCCACCGCCTGAGACGCCGGTCGGCTCGGCGTCGGCGTATCTGACCAGTTCGCCGGCCGCCGCGACGGCGGTCACCGTGCCGTGGGCCGCGATCAGCGCGACCGCCGCCGGGCACACCTCGGGCACCGCGGCGGCCAGCAGCCGCTCCAGCCGGTCCGACATCCCCGTTCCCCCCTCGTGAGTCCCGCGTGAGTCCTCGTGAGGACCTTGTGAGTCCTCGCGCGTCCCGCCCCGGACGTCAGCCGCTGAGCGCGTCGCTGAGCCGCTCTCCGTGCGACTCCAGCAGCGCGCGGGCGGCGTCGGCGTCCAGCCCGTGCTGGATCATCACCACGGCCGTCTTCGCCTGCCCGCCGGACGCCTCCAGCGCCGCGCCCGCCGTCGCGGCGTCGGCCCCGGTGATCTCGCTCACCATACGCAGCGCGCGGGAGGCGAGCTTGCTGTTCATGGCCGACATCTCGATCATCCTGTTCCCGTAGGTCCGGCCCAGCCTGACCATGGAGATCGTCGAGATCATGTTGAGCACGAGCTTCTGCGCCGTGCCCGCTTTGAGCCTGGTCGAGCCCGCCACCACCTCGGGCCCCACCACGACCTCGATCCCGTGCTCGGCGGCGGCCGACAGCGGCGCGCCCGTGTTGCACGACAGCGCGGCCGTCAGCGCCCCCCGGCCGGCGGCCTCGGCCAGCGCGCCCAGCACGAACGGGGCCCGCCCGCTGGCCGACACGCCCACCACCGAGTCGAGCGCGCCCACCTCCAGGTCCTTGATGGCCGCCGCGCCCGCCTCGGCGTCGTCCTCCGCGCCCTCGACCGACCGGGTCAGCGCCTCGTGCCCGCCCGCGATGACGCCCTGCACCAGCGAGGGATCGGTGCCGAACGTGGGCGGGCACTCGCTGGCGTCGAGCACGGCCAGCCGTCCCGAGGTGCCGGCGCCGACGTACAGCAGCCTGCCTCCCTCGGCCATCCGGGCGGCGATCGCGTCGATGGCCGCCGAGATGGCCGGGACGGCCGCGGCCACGGCCTCGGGAACCCCGGCGTCGGCCTGGTTCATCAGTCGGGCGATCTGCTCCGTCGGCAGCCGGTCGATCTGGCTGTAGCGGGGATCGCTCTGCTCGGTGGACAGCTCGGGCAGCGGATCAATCATGACGCTAATTTCCACCCTTTACTTCTCAGTTGTAAATATCTTTCAGAGAATGGATCCATGTCATACGTACGCACCGGAGCCGAACGGCTGGCCGCGGACCCCGCGCTCGCCGGAGGCGCCCGTCTCGGCCTGATCACCAATCCCACCGGCGTCCTGCCCGACCTGACCCCCACGACCGACGCCCTGCTGGCCGCGGGCGTGCCGCTGACCGCGCTGTTCGGCCCCGAGCACGGCCTGCGCGGCACGGCCCAGGCGGGGTCGAGCGAGCGGGACGCGGTGGACCCCGGGACGGGACTGCCGGTCCACGACACCCACGAGCTGTCGGGCGACGACCTCGACCGGGTGGTCTCCGCCTCCGGCGTGGACACCCTGGTCTTCGACATCGCCGACGTGGGAACCCGCTTCTACACCTTCGTGTGGACCATGTACGACCTGCTGGCCTCGGCCACCCGGCTGGGCCTGCGGTTCGTGGTGCTGGACCGGCCCAACCCCCTGGGCGGGACCGTCGAGGAGGGCCCGCTGCTGGACCCGGCGTTCGCCAGCTTCGTGGGCCGCTTCCCGCTGCCCGTGCGCCACGGCAGGACCGCGGGGGAGCTGGCCACGCTGTTCGGCTTCGACGCCGACCTGCGGGTGGTCACAATGGAGGGCTGGCGGCGGGACATGGGCTGGGCGGAGACCGGTCTGCCCTGGGTGATGCCCTCGGTCAACATGCCCACCCCCGACACCGCGCTGGTCTACCCGGGCACCGGGCTGTTCGAGGGCACGAACTTCTCCGAGGGACGCGGCACCACCCGGCCGTTCGAACTGGTCGGGGCGCCGTACGCGGACGAACGCTACGCGGCCGTCCTGAACGGGCTGGACCTGCCGGGCGTACGGTTCAGGGACACCTGGTTCACGCCGACGTTCCACAAGCACGCGGGCGTCCCCGTACGCGGGGTGCAGCTCCACGTGCACGACCCGCGGGCCTTCCGGCCGGTGCTGACCGGGTTGTCGATGCTGCACACGGCCCGCGTCCTCTACCCGGACGACCTGGTCTGGAAGGGCGATGACCTCTTCCTGGACCTGCTGTGGGGCTCCGACGCGCTCACGCGCTGCCTGGAGGCCGGGGACGACCCGCGCGGGTTGTGCCCGCCGCCGGGCCGTCCCGAAGGACATCTGCTCTACAGCTGACATCAGGCCAGATCGCGCCGATAGAGCCAGAAGACGCGTTCGGCTCGCGCGCCCACGGCGCGCGAGTAGAACCGCAACGGCCCCACCCATCCGATCTGGGCGCTCTCCTGGCCGGCGGCCCGCTGGTCGGCCAGGCAGCGGCGCAGCAGCACCCCGCCGAGGCCCAGCCCGCGGGCGTCCGGGGCGGTGCCCATCGGGCCGAACCAGGCCGGCCGGGCCCCCCAGGCGGCGAAGGCCAGGACGCGCCCGTCGCGCTCGGCGTAGTGCAGGCCGGTCGCGTTGGCCGCCTCCCAGGCCCACCGCTCGTTCCAGTGCTCCTCGACGAACGCGGCCACGGCCGACCGGTCGGCGTCCGCCGCCCTGACCGTCACCCCCGCCTGCTCCAGCCGCCGCAGGTCGTCCTCGACGGACAGGTCGGCCTGCAGGTCGGCGGTCATGTTCCAGGCGACGTGGTAGCGCTCGAAGCCGAGGCTCTCGGCCAGGCAGGCGGCGGCGGTGTACCGCACGTCGACGCCGGGCCAGGCGTAGCAGGGCGGGTTCCCGGCGAAGCGGGCCTGCCGCACGCCGTGCCCGCGCAGCCACTCCTCGGCCGCCCGTACCAGCGCCCGCCCGTGCCCGCGACCCTGGGCCGAGGGATGCACGGCCAGCAGGTCGACGTGCCCGACCTCGGGGTCCTTCGACGAGACGGACGTCATCACCACCCCGCCGTCGGTCGCCAGCGCCGTCCAGCGGCGCTCGGCCGGCGGCTCGGCCAGGCGCCGGACCAGGTCGGGAGCCTCGGGGGCGTCCAGCGTCAGCGCGGCCTCGGCCACCCGGGCGGCCTCGGCCAGGTCCGCGTCGCGGACGGTGGGCGACATCACACCTCGCTCATCGGGCGCGCGATCACGTCGCGCCGCTCGGGGTAGAAGCACGCGTGCTGTTGCGGCACGCCCTCGGTGATCTGCAGCAGCGGCCGCTCGCTCGCGCACCGCTCGCCGCGGAAGGGGCAGCGGCGGGCGAACAGGCAGCCCTCGTCGGTCTTGCTCTCGTCCAGCGACTCCAGCGGCGACACCGGCTGCGCGCCGGGCTCCTCCAGGCCGTGCAGCACGGGGATGGCCGACAGCAGCGACTGCGTGTACGGGTGCACCGGGTCGGCGATGACCGTGTCCACCGGGCCGCGCTCGACGACCTGGCCGCGGTAGATGACGTAGAGCTCGCCGTCGTCGCCGATGTAGCGGGCGGTGGCGACGTCGTGGGTGATGAACAGCACGCTCACGCCCAGCCGCTCGCGCAGGTCCTTCAGCAGCGCCAGGATGCCCAGCCGGAGCGAGACGTCGATCATCGAGACGGCCTCGTCGGCGACCAGCATCTCCGGGTCGACGGTCAGCGCGCGGGCGATGACCACCCGCTGCCGCATGCCGCCCGAGAGCTGGTGCGGGTAGCGGGCCAGCACCGAGCCCGGGTCGAGGCCCACCATCGACAGCACCTCGGCGGCCCGCTCCTCGATCCACTCCTTCGACCGTCCGGTCTGCCCGGCCCGCAGGCTGAGCGGCGCGTACAGCGTCTGGTGGATGGTCCGGGTCGGGTTGAGCGCCGAGTACGGGTCCTGGTGGATCATCTGGATCTTGCGGAAGTACGGCTGGCGCTTCTTCTGCTTGAGCCCCGACATGGACACGTCGCCGATGACGATCTCGCCCTCGTCGTAGGTCTCCAGCCCGGCGATGATCCGGCCCAGCGTGGTCTTGCCGCAGCCGGACTCGCCGATGAAGGAGGCCGCGCCGCCCTTGGGGATGGTGAAGTCCACCCCGCGCAGCGCCCGCACCTCCCGCCCGGCCAGCACGTTGCCGCGCTGCTTGTACGTCTTGACGATGCCGGTCCCGGTGATCACGCGTGCTCCTTCACGGTCACGGCGTGGCAGGCCACGACCCTCGATCCATGTGCCGCGGCCTGCGGGTCGACGGTGTCGCACACGTCCATGCGCAGCGCGCAGCGCTCCCTGAACACGCAGCCCTCCTTCGGCACCGTGGCCAGCGTCGGCGGCCGGCCGGGCAGCGCCTGAGCCTCGGCGATGTCGCCCACGAGGCGCGGGATGGCCCTGATCAGCCCCTTGGTGTAGGGGTGGCTGGGGGCGCCGAGCACCTCGCGGGTCGGGCCCTGCTCGACCAGGCGGCCGCCGTACATGACGACCAGGCGGTCGGCGACCTCGGCCACGACGCCGATGTCGTGCGTGATGACCAGCGTGGTCAGGCCGCGCTCGGCGTGCACCTCGCGGACGATCTTCAGGATGTTCGCCTGGGTGATCATGTCGAGGGCGGTCGTCGGCTCGTCGAGCACCACCAGGTGGGCGTTGAGCACCAGCGCCAGCATGATGCCGACCCGCTGCCGCATGCCGCCCGACAGCTCGTGCTGGTGCGAGTCGAGCACGCGCGCGCCGTCCAGGCCCATCCGGCCCAGCAGCTCCTTGGCCTCGCGGACCAGACCGGGCAGGTCCTCCACGCCGTGCGAACGGCCCAGGTCGAGGAGCTGCTTGCCGACCGTCTTGAGCGGGTTGAGCGAGTTCTGGGCCGCCTGGAAGACGTACCCGATGTGCCGGCCGCGGGCCTTGCGCAGCTCCTCGCCGGCGAAACCGGTGACGTCGCCGAGGCCGTCGATCTCGACGCTGCCCGCGGCGATCCTGCCCGGCGGCTGCACCGCGTTGAGCAACGACAGCGCCAGCGTGGACTTGCCCGAGCCGGACTCGCCGACGATGCCGGTGATCGTGCCGGGCTCCAGCGTCAGCGTGACGTCCCGGACGGCGGGCAACTCGCCCGCGGGGGTCTTGTAGACGACCGTCAGGCCGTCGATGCGCACTCCCGGCGCTTGTTCGGCCACTTGTTACTCCTCGCGCAGCCGGGGGTTGAAGATCTCGTCCATGGCGTCCACCACGAGCACGATGCCGAGCGTGAGCAGCAGGATCGCCAGCAGTGGCGCCAGCAGGTAGCCCAGCGCGTTCGGCGTGATCATCGCGCCCGCCTGGAACACGGCGAGGTTGAGCATCACGCCCCAGTTGTCGGACTCGTACGGCAGCACGCCCAGGAAGAACAGGCCCACCTGCGAGTAGACCGCGCCGGTGACCGCGATGAGCATGTTCATCGCGATGTAGGGCGCCATGCTCGGCAGCAGTTCCCTGCCGATGATGTGCGTGGTGGACAGCCCCAGCCCACGGGCCGCCTCGATGAACCCGCGCTCGCGCAGCGACAGCGTCTGCGAGCGCACCGCGCGCGCCACGCCGCCCCAGCCGAGCAGGCCGAGCACCAGGCCCATCTGGAGGGGGTTGCCGAACTTCCACACGGTCGCCAGCACCAGCAGCAGCGGCAGGCCGGGGATGGTGAGCTTCATGTCGGTCAGCCGCATGAGCACGGTGTCCCAGCGGCCCCGCTTGAAGCCGGAGAACAGGCCGATCGCGGTGCCGGCGACGACCGTGATGATCGCGGTGACCAGGGCGGTGAGCAGGACGTAACGCGACCCCTTGATCACCAGCGAGGTCACGTCCCGGCCCTGCGGGTCGGTGCCGAACCAGTGGTCCCAGCTCGGCGGCTGGGTGATCGCGCTCGCGTTGCCCGGCAGGTGCTCGGGCAGCAGGATCGGCCCGATCACCGCCATGACGATGAAGCCGGCGATGATGACGACCCCGGCCATGCGGCTGGGCTTGCGCTTCATCACCCGCCACACGCCGTTCCAGAAGTTGCGGCGCATGGCCGACGCGGCCGGCGCGGCCTCAGGGATGAGCGTGGCGCTCACGAGCCCTCCTCTCCGCTGCGCACCCGCGGGTCGATGACCGTGTAGAACAGGTCCGCCACGATGTTGGCGATGATCGTGCCGACCGTGATCAGCAGGAACGCCCCGCCCATCAGGCCGTAGTCGCGGTCCTGCACGCCGCTGATCAGCAGCCAGCCGAGCCCCGGGTAGTTGAAGATCTTCTCGATGAAGACCGCGCCGCCCAGCAGCAGGCCGAGCGAGAGCGCGAGCATGGTGAACAGCGGCAGGATCGCGTTGCGCGCGATGTAGCGGAACACGATCGAGCGCTTCATGCCGCGCAGCTCGGCGGCCAGGATGAAGTCGTCGCCCAGCACGGTGACCACGCTCGACTTCATGGCCAGGATCCAGCCGCCGTAGGCCGACAGCGCGTACGTGACGACCGGCAGCACCGCGTGCTCGGCCAGCGAGCCGAGGTAGCCGGCGTTGAAGCCCGGCTCGAACAGGATGTCCACCGTGCCGTCGGCCGGCAGGATCGGGATGAGCGTCGCGAAGATCACCACGAGCAGCATCGCCAGCACGTACTGCGGGATGCCGTGCAGCAGCGAGCCGGAGATGGCCAGGGCGTCGCCCAGCTTGCCGGTGCGCTTGATGGCCGCGTACACGCCGAGGACGATCCCGACGAGGAAGCTCAGCAGCGTGCCGACCAGCACCGGTAGAACGGTCCACTTGGCCGCGTCGGTGAGCACGTCGAGCACCGGGGTGCCGGGCCGGCTGACCGACATGCCGAGGTCGAGGTGGAGCAGGCCGGTCATGTAGTCGGTGTACTGCTGCCACAGCGTGCCGTCAGGCAGGAAGCCGTACAGGACCTTGACGGCCTGGGCGGCGGCCTCGGGCGACATGCCCTGCTCGACCAGCTTCTCGTAGCGGGCGGCCATCGGGTCGCCGGGGATGTTGTTGATGATGAAGAAGCTGATCGTCGCGACTACGAGGATCATGACGAACCCGCGGGCCAGGTGGCCCGCGAGTCGTCGTGCGATGAGCGCCATGAACTACGACTTCGCCTTGATCATGCCGAGCTGGATCCAGACGCCCGAGGGCAGGACGCCGGCGCCCATGCGCAGGATCTCGTCGTCGTGCGGCCAGCCGGTGAAGCGGCTGTTGTTGACGAACTGGGTGTTGACGTAGTCCCAGAGCTGGATGACCGGGAGGTCCTGGTTGGCCGCCTTGGCGAGCTGGGCCATGATCGGCTTGGCCTCGTCCTCGGTGGCCGAGTTCAGCTTGCCGGTCAGCTCACCGGGGTTGATCTTGGTGCCGTCGACCTCGATCTCCTCGGGGCCGCCCATCCAGTTGCCGGCCTTGCCGGGCTCGGAGTGCTTGACCTTGCCCGCGACGTTGGTCCAGCCGTTGGAGGCGCCGTACAGGCGCTGGTAGATGTCGTACGGCGCGGGGCCGAGCGCCATCAGCCAGAAGCCCACGTCGTACTTGCCGGCCGCCAGCTCCTCCAGGTAGAGGGGGTAGTCGTTGGACGTGACGACCTCGGCGTCCACGCCGCCCTTGACGAGCTGGCTCTTGATGTTCTCCTGCGCCGACAGCCAGTCGGAGAAGCCGGCGGGCGCGTGCATGGAGACCTTCCACGCCGAGCCGTCGGCCAGCGTCCACTTGCCGTCCTTCTTGGTGAGGCCGGCCTGCTTGAACTCCTCCTCGGCCTTGGCCACGTCGGGCGCGTACGGCTCCAGCTTGGGCAGCTCGTCGGGGATCCACGCCTGCGCGGCCTTCTGGTGGATGCCGCTGGTGGTGACCGCCGCGGTGCCGCCCTCGGGGGAGGCGACCTTGGTGACCTCCTCGCGGTTGATCAGGTAGGCCAGGCCGCGGCGCACGTGCACGTTGTCGTACGGCTTCTTGGACTGGTTGAAGGCCATGCTGACCGCGACCGGCGAGTAGCCCTTGATGACCTCGTTGCCGGCGGCCGCCTTGATCCGGTTCATCACGTCGGACGGCGCGGCGGTGAAGCCGGCGTGGTCGAGCTTGCCCGCGGTGAGGTAGTTCCAGATCTGCTCGTTGCCGGTGTAGTTGAGGAACTTCACCTGAGCCGGCGCCACGTTCGCGGCGTTGTAGAAGTACTTGTTCTTGACCAGCAGCGCCTCGGACGGGTTCACCCGCTCCAGCACGAACGGGCCGGCCGAGGTGTCCTTCGGCGGGGCGAAGGTGAGCACCTTCTCACCGAGGCCGGTGATCGTCTCGCGCGCCTTGTCGGCGTCGGCGCCCTCGCCCCTGGAGGCCTTGAGCTGGTCCCAGAAGTCCGCGGGGAGCACGCTGCTCCACACGTGGGAGGGCAGGACGAACGTGTCGAGCACGCCGCGGGCGAACTTCGGGCTCGGGTTCGCCATGTCCTGGGTGATCTTCAGGGTGTGGGGGTCGACCACGGTCACGTCCGCCGCCGCGCCCGCGGCGCCCGGCGTGATGGAGAACGCCGTGCTGCCCTGGGTGTAGGCGATGCCGATGGACATCTTGACGTCGTCGGCGGTGACCGGCTTGCCGTCGGACCACTTGGCGTTCGGCTGGAGCTTGAGGGTGATCGCCGAGTTGTCCGGCGCGATCTCCCAGCTCTCCGCGATGCCGGGGAGGGCCTGGTTGGGGTCGGTCAGGTGGTTCTTCACCCAGCCCAGCTTCATCGCCGTGTAGCCGGGGAAGGAGTTGCCCTTGGGGTTGTACGGGTTGGCCGGGGCCGTGGCCTCCAGGCCCGGCCTGTTGACGTCGATCGTGGTGAAGAGCCCGCCACCACCACCGCTCGAGCCGCCGGACTTGTTGTTAGTACCACCGCTGCACGCCGCTGTGGCGGTGGCGAGGCCCAGCAACGCCACTACCGCTGCCAGTCGCTTCATCTGCCGCTCCGGGGGATGTCGGACCTGTTGAGGATCTGTAGGGAATTGACCGGACCCTACGGTCGCCAGCAGGCAGCGTCAATAATCTCCAGATGTTGTGAGTGTAATGTAACTTTCCTTCATAGAGGTCCGGCATGGCGCCAATCTCCATCGCGCGACCTCGGACGACGGGTCCTGGGGCCTCAGTCCACGACCAGCACGGCGGCGCCGCTGAGCCGGTCGGCGGCCAGATCGGCCAGCGCCCGATCGGCCGCGGCCAGCGGGTAGAGCGTGGTCGCCACCCGCGGCGGATGGGCCAGCGCCAGCTCCAGGTAGGCCCGCCCGTCGGCCCTGGTGTTGGCGGTCACGCTGCGCAGCGTGCGCTCCTGGAACAGGTGCCGCTCGTAGTTCAGCGGGGGCACGTCGGTCAGGTGGATGCCGGCGATCGCCAGCGTCCCGCCGCGGTCGAGGGCCTCCAGCGCGGGCGGCACCAGGTCGCCGACCGGCGCGAACAGGATCGCCGCGTCCAGCGGCTCGGGCGGCCGGTCGCCCGCCGAGGCCGCGCCCAGCTCCAGCGCCAGCTCCCTGGAGGCGGCCGACCTGGTCACGGCGTGCACCGTGGCGCCCTGCGCGACGGCCGCCTGCGCGGTGAGGTGGGCCGAGGAGCCGAAGCCGTAGATGCCGAGCCGGCCGCCCGGCGGCAGGTCGCAGCGCGCCAGCGCCCGGTAGCCGATGATGCCCGCGCACAGCAGCGGCGCCAGCCGCTCGGCCGGCACGTCGCCGGGCAGCGGATAGACGTAGTCGGCGGGGGCCACGACGTACTCGGCGTAGCCGCCGTCGGCGTCCCAGCCCGTATATGTGGAGTCCGGGCAGAGGTTCTCCGTGCCGCGCAGGCAGTAGCGGCACCGGCCGCACGTCGAGCGCAGCCAGGCCACCCCCACCCGCTCGCCGGAGCCCTCGACCCGGCCCACCACCTGGTGCCCGGGGGTGGTCCGCGGCCGCCGCGGCGCGAGGTCGCCCTCGGCCAGGTGCAGGTCGGTCCGGCACACGCCGCACGCCTCCACCTTGACCAGCACCTCGCCGGGGCCGGGCTCGGGGACGTCCCGCTCGACCGGTACGAGCGGGCCGGACGCCATCGGCCCCGGCCGGTCCACCACCCAGGCGCGCATCACGAACCCGACAGGCGCTCGTAGGCCAGCGAGGCGTACAGCGCGGCGCCGTCGGACAGCACGGAGTCGTCGAAGAGGGCGTCCGGCGAGTGGTTGTAGGGCGCCGTGGCCGGGTCGCGGTCGGGCGGGCAGGCCCCCAGGAAGACGAACGCGCCCGGCACCTCCTCCAGCACGTACGAGAAGTCCTCCGACCCCATCACCGGCTGCGGCGCCACGAAGTAGCGGCCGGGGCCGAACAGCTCGTCGGCGGTCGCCGAGACGAACCCGGCCTCGCCCTGGTCGTTGACCGTCACCGGGTAGCCCATGCCGAACGACGTCTCGACCCGGAGCCCGTGGGCGGCCGCGATGCCCTCGACCACCTCCACCAGCCGCCGCTTGACCAGCACCCGGTGCTCCTTGCTGAACGTGCGCACGGTCGCCTCGAAGCGCGCCTCGTCGGGGATCACGTTGTCGGCCGAGCCGCCGTGGAAGGTGCCCACGGTGATCACCACGGGGTCGAACACGTCGAACGTGCGGGTCACCATCGTCTGCAGCGCTGTCACCATCTCGCAGCCGGCCGCGATCGGGTCCTTGGCGCGGTGGGGGCTCGACCCGTGCCCGCCGCTGCCCTTCACCGTCACGCAGAACACGTCGGCCGCCGCCATCATCGGGCCCGGCCGGGAGGCGAACAGCCCCGGCGGCAGCATGGCCGACACCACGTGCATCCCGTACGCCGCCACCGGCCGCGTGCCGGCCGCGTCGAGCACGCCCTCGCCGATCATGTGCTTGGCGCCCTCGTGCCCCTCCTCGCCCGGCTGGAACATGAAGATCACGTCACCGGCGACGTCCTCGCGCCGCGCGCTGAGCAGGCGGGCCGCGCCGACCAGCATGGCGGTGTGCAGGTCGTGGCCGCAGGCGTGCATCTGGCCCGGCGTCTGGGAGATGTAGGGCAGGTCGTTGCGCTCGGCGACCGGCAGGGCATCCATGTCCCCGCGCAGCAGCACCGCGGGACCGGGACGGCCGCCGCGCAGCACCGCGGTGACCGAGCTGAGCGTCTTGCCGGTCGTGATCTCCAGGGGGAGCCCGTCGAGCGCGGCCAGCACCTTCTCCTGCGTCCTCGGCAGATGCAGTCCGAGCTCGGGGGTGGTGTGCAGGGAGTGGCGGAGCTGGATGAGTTCGTCCCGCATGTCCAGGGCGGATTCAGTGAACGACATGATGAACATTGTTCATGTGTGCGGCGAGAAGTCGACAAGGCTCGCTCGATACCATGAGCGGGTGACTCAGCGTAAGCGGATCGACTCCTGGTTGTCCGACATGGACGGCGTCCTCGTCCACGAGGGGCGGCCGATCCCCGGTGCGGACGAATTCATCAAACGGCTCAAGGAGTCCGACAAGAAATTCCGGGTCCTGACCAACAACTCCATCTACACCCAGCGCGACCTTTCCGTACGGCTGGCCGGCGCAGGGCTCGACGTGCCCGCCGAGTCCATCTGGACCTCCGCCCTGGCCACCGCCCAGTTCCTCGACGACCAGCGCCCCGGCGGCTCGGCGTACGTGATGGGCGAGGCCGGCCTGACCACGGCCCTGCACGAGGTCGGCTACGTCCTGACCGACCTCGACCCCGACTACGTCGTGCTCGGCGAGACCCGCACCTACAGCTTCACCCAGATCACCCGCGCGATCCGCCTCATCGAGGCCGGCGCCCGCTTCATCGCCACCAACCCCGACCCGATCGGCCCCTCCACCGAGGGCTCGCTGCCGGCCTGCGGCGCGGTGGCCGCGATGATCACCAAGGCGACCGGCGTCGAGCCCTACTTCGTGGGCAAGCCCAACCCCCGTATGATGCGCAGCGCGCTCAACGCCATCGAGGGCCACAGCGAGACCACCGCCATGATCGGCGACCGGATGGACACCGACATCGTCTCCGGCATGGAGGCGGGGCTGTTCACGATCCTGGTGCTGACCGGCGTCACCCAGCGCGACCAGATCGACCGCTTCCCCTACCGTCCCTCCCTGGTCGTGGAGTCGGTCGCCGACCTCGTCGACCTGATCTGAGCCCGGCGGGGAGCGCGAGCAGGGTGACAACTCTTCTCCCGGGGCGCGAAGGATCGCGGCGCGGGAGAAGAAAACCACTCCCGGCGTCCGCCGTCCGGCGGCGCGGCGCCCGTCCGGCTGAGATCCTTGGTGGCGGAAGGTGACTTACCGATTTCGGGGAGGCAGCGATGTGGCGTGACGAGCCCGGGGAGAAGGACGCGCAGGCCGCGCAGGAGCTGGCGACACTGCGCGTCGAGGTGACCGAGGAGCTCAGGTTCGTCCGGACGGCGATGGCCGAGGAGTTCAACTCGCTGCGCTCGGAGATCCTCGATCTGAACATCAAGCTGGACCGCTTGTTGCAACGCGTTGGCATTTAGGACAACCAGGTAGACACCGCATCACATGTCCTTCAGGTAGCCTAACCTACGGTCCCGTAACCTGAAGGAGAAGATCTTTATGGCGATGTCTCAGACGGAACTGCTGCACGAGCTTGAGCCTGTTGTCGGCGTGGAGCTCGATCGCCACAACTCCACGGCCAAGGAGTGGTTCCCGCACGAGTACATCCCGTGGAGCGAAGGACGCGACTTCGACGGCATCTACGGCGGCAAGGCGTGGGAGGAGGGCGACTCGAAGATCCCCGAGGCCGCCCGCATCTCGCTCATCGTCAACCTGCTCACCGAGGACAACCTGCCCAGCTACCACCACGAGATCGCCACCACGTTCGGCCGCGACGGCGCGTGGGGCACCTGGGTGCACCGCTGGACCGCCGAGGAGGACCGCCACGGCACCGCTCTGCGCGACTACCTCACCGTCACCCGGGCGGTCGACCCGGTCGCGCTGGAGCGGGCCCGCATGCACCACATGGAGCAGGGCTTCACCACCGCGTACGGCACCATGCTCCAGCAGCTCGCCTACGTCTCCTTCCAGGAGCTGGCCACCCGCATCTCCCACCGCAACACCGGCAGGGCCTCCGGCGACGAGGGCTGCGAGCGCCTGCTCGCCCGCATCGCCGCCGACGAGAACCTGCACATGCTCTTCTACCGCAACCTGCTCAAGGCGGCCTTCGAGCTCGACCCCAACCAGACCATGCGCGCGGTGACCGAGGTCGTCACCACCTTCCAGATGCCCGGCACGGGCATGGAGGGCTTCGCCCGCAAGGCCATGATCATCGCCAATGAGGGCATCTACGACCTGCGCCTGCACCTCGACGACGTGCTCATGCCCGTGCTGCGGCAGTGGGCGGTCTTCGACAAGACCGGGCTCGACGCCGAGGGCGAGCAGGCCCGCGAGGAGCTGTCGGCGTTCCTGGCCAAGACCGAGGTGACCGCGGCCCGCTTCGTCGAGCGCCGCGACGAGCGCCGCGCCCGCGCCGCCGCCAAGGGCTGACGCCAGGGGCCGGCACCGGGGCCGGCGCGCCGCCGCCACCCGCGCGGCGTGGCATGATCCCTCCTCATGGAGCTCCTGGGCACGCTGTTCGTCTCGCTCGCCATCCTGGTGATGATCCTGTTGCTGGCGACGGCGGCCCAACGCCTGCTCGGGGTCAGGTTCGGCGCGTTACGCACCTTCCTGGCCGCGATGGTGGCCTGGGGCCTGGCCCAGCCGATGCTGACGCCGGTGATCGCCTCGTTCGGGCCGGTCGACCCGCAGACCACGCCCGACGCGGGCGCGCTCGGGATGCTGCTCCTGGTCGCCATGTGCATGGTGCTCATCCCGATGGTGATCCTGGTGCTCGCCGAGGCGCTGGTGCCGCCCGGCTCGGTGCCGGGGCCGCTGGAGGTGCTGCGCTCGCTGCGCGGACGGATCCGCCGGGCCAGGCGCTACTCGCAGATCACCAGGATCGCGTTCCGGCACGGCCTCGGCCCCTACCTGCGGGGCCGCGGCGACAGCCTGGACGACAGGTCGGGCAAGGTGCGCCTGGCCAGATCGCTGCGCCAGGCGCTCGACGACGGCGGCGTCACCTTCGTCAAGCTCGGCCAGGTCCTGTCCACCCGGCGCGACCTGCTGCCGGCCGAGTTCATCGACGAGCTGGGCCGCCTTCAGGACCACGTCGCCCCCGCGCCGTGGGAGCGGATCGAGCCGGTGCTCGCCGCCGAGCTGGGCGGGCCGGTCGAGGAGGTGTTCGCCGCCTTCGACCGTACGCCGCTGGCCGCCGCCTCCATCGGCCAGGCCCACACCGCGCGCCTGCACACCGGCGAGAGCGTCGTGGTCAAGGTCCGCAGGCCGGGCATCGAGCGCGTGGTGGCCCAGGACCTCGACATCGTCCGCCGGCTGGCCGCCACGCTGGAGTCCAGGACGCGGTGGGGGCGTTCGCTGGGGTTGCGCGACCTGGCCGAGGGGTTCGCCACCGCCATCCGCGAGGAGCTGGACTTCCGCGTCGAGGCCGCCAACATGGCCGCCGTGGCCGCCTCCGGCAGCGGCGGCGTCACCTACCCCGAGCCGTTCCCCGCGCTCTGCACCGAACAGGTGCTGGTCATGCGGCGCCTGTCGGGCGGCCCGGTCACCGCCGCCGCCCCCGAGCAGGGCCCCGGGCTGGCCCGCGACCTGCTCGACTGCCTGCTCAGGCAGATCCTCGTCGAGGGCGTCTTCCACGCCGACCCCCACCCCGGCAACCTCATGCTGCTCGACGACGGCACGCTCGGCCTGCTCGACTTCGGCTCGGTCGGCCGCCTGGACGCCTCCGTCCGCTCGGCCCTGCAACGTTTCCTGCTCGCGATGAACCGGCAGGACCCGCTCGGCGTCACCGACGCGCTGCTGGAGGTGGTGCCGCGGCCGGAGGAGATCGACGAGGCCGCGCTGGAGAGGGCGCTCGGCCAGTTCATGGCCCGGCACCTCGGGCCCGGCATGGACAGCGCGCAGATGTTCACCGACCTGTTCAGGATCGTCTCGGAGTACGGGCTGTCCATCCCGCCCGAGGTGGCCGCCGTCTTCCGCGCCCTGGCCACGCTGGAGGGCACGCTCGTGCGCCTGTCGCCCGGCTTCAACCTGATCGGCGAGGCCCGCGCGTTCGCCGGCCGTTACCTGGCCGAGCGGGCCGGGCCCGAGTCGGTCAAGGAGGCCGTCGGGCAGGAGCTGGCCGCGCTGCTGCCGATGTTGCGCCGCCTGCCCCGCCGGGTCGAGCGCATCGCCAGCGCCGCCGAGCACGGCAGGTTCAGCCTGAACGTCCGGCTGCTGGCCGACGACCGCGATCGCCGCTACGTCACCGGGCTGGTCCACCAGGTGCTGCTCACCGTGCTCGGCGCCACGGCCGGGCTCATGGCGGTGCTGCTGCTCGGCATCGAGGGCGGCCCCGTGGTGATCGGCACCACGAGCCTGTACCAGCTCCTCGGCTACAACCTGCTGGTGATCGCGGCGATCATGGTGCTGCGGGTGCTCGCGTTGATCTTCCGGCGCCCGCCTGACCAGGAGCGTCACCGGCGCTGAGCCGAAGACAGAGCTGCTTTTGACCTTGAGCTGGTCTTGGACATCCCAGGCATCGGGAAGTTTCCAGGTGACACCGGAACGCCTGGGGAGCATAGGTGAAAATCATCGGGATCGCCGCCAGTCTCCACGCGGGGTCATTCATCAACAGATTGCTGGACGCAGCGGGCGGCGAACTGCCGGAGGGCGTCCGGTTCGAGATCTGGACGGGGATGGGCGACGTCCCGCCGTACCAGCCGGGCAAGGTGCCGGTGGCGGCCAGGGAACTGCTCGGGCTGGTCGCCGGGGCCGACGCGGTACTGCTGACGGCTCCCGAGCACAGCCTGCTGCCGGTGGAGCTGACGTACACGCTGGAGTGGTTGTCGGCGGGGGACGTGCTGTCCGGCAAGCACGTGGCGGTGATGAGCGCGAGCGCGCGGGCGTGCGGCGCGATGTGGGCGCAGGCGGAGCTCTACAAGCGGCTCCAGGGCGCGGACGCGGTCGTGATGGGCGCCGAGCTGGTCATCTCGCCGGCCTGCCCGCACTTCGACGACGACGGCCACCTCACCGACCCCGTGCTGCGCGGCCAGGTGCGCGCGGTGATCGGGCAGCTCTGCCCGGCGGGCGTCAGGGAGCCGGCGTTCTCCCTCTGAGCCCGCGCGGGGATCAGTGCGGGGCGCGGCGCAGGCGCTTGACGTCGGAACGGAGCTTCTTGCCCGCGATGCGGCGTTCGACGGAGCCGCGGCTGGGCTTGGTCGGACGGCGGCGCTTGGGCGGCGGCGCGACGGCCTCCCTGAGGCGCTGGGCCAGCCGGTGACCGGCGGCCTCCCTGTTGCGCAGCTGGGAACGGTACTCCGAGGCCACGACGGTGATCGTGCCGGCGCCCAGGCGGTCGAGCGCGCGGGCCTTGAGCGCGGGCGGGATCGCGGTGCTCGCGGCCACGTCGAAGACCAGCTCCACGCGGCTGTCGGTGGTGTTGACACCCTGGCCGCCCGGACCTGAGGAACGGGAGAAACGCCAGACGAGCTCGGCGTCGGGGATGACGATCGAGTCGTTGACGATCAGCGGGCCGGGCATGGGTGGGGCTCCTGTTCCAGGTGGATGCGCCTTGTCGAGGTCATTGTCACCGTATATGAGCGACATATACCGTACGCAACGGCATTTTCAATGTTTGCCCTCACTGCGAATATGGAGAGAACATTCCGCGGGAGGGGCTAATTCCATGGACCCGAAGTGGGTCGCCCAGGCGGCGCTCACCGTTGGACTCGCGGTGGTCTCCGCCGTCGTCTTCCTGCTGTTGCGGTGCCAGGGGAAGGGGCGGCCGTTCGGGCCCGCCGGGCGGCGGCTCGCGGTCGCCATCAGCCTGCTCACCGGCGGCCTGTCGGCCACTGTCGCGCTGGCCGGGCACGCGCTGCTGAACGACTCCCTCGCCACCGTCCTGGGCGCAGTCGCGCCGAGCGGCCTGTGGCTCAGCCAGATGCGGGCCAGGCAGGACGAGCGGCGCTCGCTGGCCCGGGAGGCGGCCACGTTCTGGCTGGTGTCGCTGCTGGCCCGGCTCGACCAGGCGATGGCCGAGGACGAGCGCGTCTGGTGCGAGAAGCGGGTGGACCCGTCCTGGAACGTCTACGAGCTGAGCCTGGCCGCGGCGCGCTACCACGAGCGCATGCGCGACCGCCTGTCGGCCGACGACCGGCGGCGCGAACGGGTGCACGCCCGGCTGGACGCCGTCGAGCGCAGGCTGGACGTGGCCGCCCTGATCGAGGACGGCGCCGCCCGCTCGAAGGTGGCCACCGCGCTCACCCTCTCCCGCCACACCAAGACCCCCAGGTACGAGCGCTATCTCGGCAACCTCAACCGCCTGCACGGCGTGCTGCGGCACGACGCCGAGAACGACGTGCTGCGCCTGCTGGCCGCGGCCTACCGGGCCGGCTACCGCTCCCTGCCGGGGTACGTGCCGCCGTCACGGGCCCGCGCCGGCGAGCACATCATGCGAGCACGCTGAACGGGCGCGCTGAACCGGCTCAGGTGAGTGCCGTGGGGGAGCCTTCGGCGTCGCCGAGCGTGAGCTCCAGGCGGGCGCCGAGCGCGTCGACGACCGCGCCGAGCGTGCGCAACGTGAGGTTCTCGTCGCCGGAGAGTATCTGGCTCACCCGGCCGGGCGAGACGCCCAGCGACGCGGCGAGATCGGCCCGGGTGATCTTGTGCTCCCGCATGTACCAGGTGATCTCGTCGACGACCTCCTGGGCGAGACCGCCCACCTCGTCGCGGGAGTTCCGGCGGAAGGCCATCTCGGTCTCGCTCTCGACGCTGTCCGTCCTCGTGACTCCACTTTAGCTCTACCTAAACCTTTAGGCAAGCCTAAACCCCGACCGCTCTTGACGCGCGTGGACGAGCGGCGTATGCCAATATCCGCGGAAGATCGAGCGGTCAGGGGTGGGGGAGGCGCTGTGACGGCCATCGTGGGCGTGCACGGGATCGGCAAGTACAACTATTTCCTGGAGGCCGGCGGGTCGGCCGCCGGGGCCGCCGAGGCCATGCGCCTCAAATGGGACCGCTACCTGCACGCGGCGCTCGGCGGCGGGACCGGCGCCTACTTCAGCGAGGTCGCCTACTTCTCCCACCTCCTGCGCGACCCCAAGCCGGGGGAGAGCTCCCCGCAGGCGGCCGCGCGGGTGGAGGCCGCCACGCAGCAGGTGCTCGTCGAATGGGCCAAGGACCTCGGGCTCGGCGAGCACGTCACCGGCGCGCTCAAGTCGTTCACCGGGTGGCTGCTCGGCAGGCTCGACACCAGGTCCGCGGCGTTCGCCAAGCTGTTCGCGCCCGAGGTCGCGGTCTACCTCACCGACCAGGAGAGGCGCGAGCGGTGCCGGCGGGCCGTGGCCGACGCCATCCGCAGGAACCGGCCCAGGGTGGTGATCGCCCACTCGCTCGGCAGCGTCGTGGCGTACGAGGCCCTGTGGGCCAACCCCGACCTGCCCGTGGACCTGCTCCTGACGCTCGGCAGCCCGCTCGGCATGCGCAACGTCGTCTTCGAGCGCCTGCTGCCCGCCCCCGTCAACGGCCTCGGCGAGCGCCCGAAGAACGTCGCCCGCTGGGTGAACATCGCCGACAAGGACGACATCGCCGCCATCCCGCCCGCGCTGCGCGCCAGTTTCACCGGCGTGGACGTCGAAGAGCTGGTCAACCTGGACTGGATCGACTTCCACACGGCCGAGAAGTACCTGGGTTGCCCGGCGCTCGACCCGCATCTGCGACCATTCCTTGCATGACGTGGATTGTGTTCGACTACGGCAGCGTCCTGTCCCTTCCCCAGTCCGAGTCCGACAACGAGGCCATGGCGCGGGCCGTCGGGGCCGAGCCGGAAGGGTTCGCACGCGGCTACTGGGAGCACCGCCTGGAGTTCGACCGGGCGAGCCTGAGCCCCGTCGCCTACTGGTCGGCCGTGCTGGGCCGGGCCGCCACCCCGTCCGAGGTCGCCCGCCTGGTGGCCATGGACGTCGCGAGCTGGGCCTATCCCGACGAGGGCACGGTCGCCGTCCTCGGGGAGATCCTCGACGCGGGCGGCGGCGTGGCGTTGCTGTCGAACATGCCCGTCTGCATGGCCGACGGCCTGGACGAGCTGCCCTGGATCGCCGCCATCGGCCACCGCTTCTACAGCGGCAGGATGGGCCTGGTGAAACCCGACCGGGAGATCTTCGACGAGGTCGCCCGCGAGCTGGCCGCCGACCCGTCCGAGATCGTCTTCGTCGACGACCGCGCAGAGAACGTCGAGGGCGCCGAGCGCGCGGGCATGACCGGCGTGCTGTTCACCGGCGCCGCCGCGCTCCGCAAGTCCCTGCGCGAGCTGCCCCGCTGACCGCCCGCCGGGACGACCGCCGCTGTTCACCCACGCTTGACTCGCCTGTCACGACGGGGTCAGCGCGGGCGGACATACCTGGAGCGTGGACCGCAGAACGTTCCTGACAGCGGCGGCGGCCGGCCTCCTCGCGCCCGGCGCCGTCACCCCGCCCGCCTCCGCCACGACACTCAAGTCCGACCCGTTCACCCTCGGCGTGGCCTCCGGCGACCCCTCCGCCGACGGCTTCGTCCTGTGGACCCGGCTGGCCGTCGACCCGCTGAGCGGCGACGGCCGCGGCGGCATGCCCACGCGCGACGTGGAGGTCGACTGGCAGGTCGCCACCGACGAGCGCTTCTCCTCGGTCGTGCGGTCGGGCACCGTGACCGCCCGGCCGCGCGACGCCCACAGCGTGCACGTCGAGCTGGAGGGCCTGGAGCCCGGCCGCGACTACTTCTACCGGTTCAGGAGCCAGGGCCGGCTCTCGCCCGCCGCCCGCACCAGGACGACGCCCGCCGGGGAGAGCCCGCTCACCTTCGCCGTGGCCGCCTGCGCGCACTACGAGCACGGCTACTACACCGCCTACCGCCGCCTGGCCGAGCAGGAGCCCGACCTGGTGGTCTTCCTCGGCGACTACATGTACGAGTACGGCCCCAGCGGCTACACCGCCCTGGCCGGACGGGTGCGCACGCACACGCCGGGCAAGTGCGCCACGCTCGCCGACTACCGGCTGCGGCACGCCCAGTACAAGAGCGACCACGACCTCCAGGCCGCCCACGCGGTCGCGCCCTGGCTGGTGGCCTTCGACGACCACGAGGTGGAGAACAACTGGGCCGGCCCCGTCTCCAGCACCGGCGCGCCCGGCTTCGCCCGCCGCCGCGCCGACGCCTTCCGCGCGTACTACGAGAACATGCCGCTGCGCCGGGCCAGCCTCCAGGGAGCCGTGCTGCGCATCAACCGGCGCGTCTCCTGGGGGACGCTGGCCCGCTTCCACCTGCTGGACACCCGCCAGTTCCGCGACGACCAGGCCTGCCTGGACGGGGTGCGGGCCGGTTGTGACGAACGGCTGTCCGACCGGCGCACGCTGCTCGGCTCGGCCCAGTGGCGGTGGCTGGAGGAGGGGCTGAGCGGGTCCGGAACCCGGTGGAACCTGCTGGGGCAGCAGATCCTGATGGCCCAGCGCGACTACAAGATCGGGCCCGGCCACGAGGTGAACCTCGACTCCTGGGACGGCTACGCCGCCGAGCGCACCCGCCTGCTCGGGTCGCTGTCCACCACCTCCAACCCCGTCGTGCTGACCGGGGACGCCCACATGCACCACCTGGCCGACCTCAAGGCCGACTTCGACGACCCGGACTCGCCGGTGGTGGCGAGGGAACTGGTGACGTCGTCGATCGCCAGCGACGGCGACGGCTACCGGGACCGGACGTGGATCGCCGAGGCCCTCCAGGAGAACCCGCACATCTCCTTCATCGACCAGCGGCGGGGATACCTCATGGCCCGGCTGACCCGGGACGAACTGTCGGTGGACTTCCGCACGCTCGACCACATCTCCCGCCGCGGCGCGCAGGCCCGCACCGCGCACCGGCTCACCGTCCCGGCCGAACCGGCCCGCTCGGCGGCGGGGCGGGCCGCCGTCCGTCCCGTGCCGCGCCACGGCTGAGGGACGGCGGGGGCTTCGTGGGGGGCGGCTGAAGGTTTGCTGGGAGCGGGCTGGGGATCGGCTGGGGATCGGCTGGGAACCGCCGGTGCCGGATGGTCGGACGGTCGCTCAGGCGCCCGGCCAGGTCGCGTCGGGGAACTCGCCGGTGGCGGTGCCGGACATGACGACCTGGTCGCGCTCGTCGAGACCTGAGGTGATCTCGACGTACTGGTCGCCGCGGACGCCGGTGGCGACGACCTTCGCGGCGTCCTGCCCGCCCGAGCGTACGGTGACGACCTGGGCGCCGTCGGAACGGCTGCGGACGGCGGCGGCCGGGACGTAGATCGCGTCCTTGGTCTCGGCCGTCGTCACCGAGACCGTGGCGGTCTGGCCGAGCATGAGGCCCGTGGGCGGCTCGTCGAAGGCCAGGGTGACGGAGTAGCGGACGAGCTGGTCCTCGACGGTGGCGGTCGGGGCGATGGCGGTGACCGTCCCGCTGTGGTGCTCGCCGGGGCGGGTGGCCAGGGTGACGGTGGCCTTCTGGCCGAGTTTGAGGCGGTTGACGTCCGATTCGGTGACCATGGCCTGGACCTGGAGTTCGTTGAGGTTGCCGAGGCTGATGAAGGCGCCCGTGCCGGCCGTGTCGCCGACCGCGCCCGCCACCGACAGGACGGTGCCCGAGGCGGGGGCCACGATGCGGGTCGCGCGTACGGCGTCGGCGGCCTGCTCCAGGGCGGCTTCGGCGCGGTCCACGTTCGCGGCGGCCTGGTCCTCGGTGATCCCGCCCTTGGCGCCGGTGCCCGCGTTCGTGCCGGTGCCGGGGTTCGTGCCGGTGGTGGCGGTTCGGGCGGTGCTGCCCCGGGAGGTCGTGGCCCGGGAGGTCGTGCCGGGGGAGCAGGAGCCGGTGGGGCGGGGGGAGGACGTTCTGGGGGTGGCCTTCGCCGTGGGCCTGGCGCTCTGGGACGGGGTCGGGGTGGTCGTCGGCCTGGTCGTGGCGGGGGGTGCGGGGGTGGACGGCGTGCCGGGGGAGGAGGTGTGGCCGCCTCCCGGGGTGCCGTCGCCGGGCGGGGTCGCCGTCACGGTCACGGTGGCCGTCACCGTGGCGGTCGCGGTGGCGGTCACGGTGGCGGTCTCGGTGACCGTCGCCGTGGGATGGGGCTCGGGGGTGTTCTCGGTGGGGGTGGGTGTCGGCGTCCTGCCGGGGGTGGGGGACGTGGTGGGGGTCCTGGTGTTGGCGAGAGGCCCGCCGGGGGTGGGGGTCGCGGCGGTGTTGTGAGCCGTGGCCTCGCCGGGGCTGGTGGGGGTGGCCGGGGTGCTGGGAGGGGTGGTCGGGCCGAGGACGCCCTCGCCCTTGGGGCTTCCGCTGCTCGGGGTGGGCTTTGGGGAGGCCGACGGGGTGGGGCAGGCGGCGGAGTTCGGCGACCCGGGGGTCCCAGGGGAGCCGGTGGCGGCCGGGTTCGGTGAGCCGGGGGTGGCGGCGGTGCGGGGGGACGGGGTGGACGGGGTGGACGGGGTGCCGGTGGCGGTGGACGTGTCGAGGGCTTCCTGGGCGGCGGCCAGGTCGGCCTTGGCGGCCGCGTACGCCTCCCGAGCCGCCCGCCCGTCGATCCTGGCCAGCACCTGCCCCTTGGTCACCTTGGCCCCGACCTTGACGTACACCTTGGTCAGCGGGCCGGACGAACCGAACGCCAGGTCCCGGCGGGCCCCGTCCACGGTGTTGCCGGCGGCGCTGACCAGGGCCGTGACCTGGCCCCGCTGAGCGGCGGCGAGCCGTACCCGCACGGCGGGAGGGGCGTCGTCGCGGAGTGCCAGCGCCAGGCCCGACCCGGCGACGAGCACGGCCAGGGCGAGCCCGCCCAGCGCGAAAGTCGGTCTCATGACCGCCCATCCTGGCCGACCAGGTTCGCGGCAGCCTGCGAGCAGCCTGAGAGTTCCCTGTGTGGCCCGGCGCGGGCCCAGGTTGTCAGCGAACGTTCAGCTCCGTCACGGCTGCGGCGCAGGCTGGTGTGCAAGGGTCACCGGCTGTGAAGGTGTCGACAACGCGCAGAGCGCTGATGACCAACGGAGCACTGGGCGTGCTCCTGCTGGGCGGTGCCGCGCTCGCCTACGTCCAGCTCGGCACGGACCGTGCGGCGGGCGAGACGGTCGTGCGCACGGTGAGCGCGAGCCGCGGCTCGGTGACCGCGTCGGTGTCCGCGTCGGGCGCGGTGGCCAGTTCCAAGACCAGGGCCCTGTCGTTCGGCACGAGCGGCACGGTCGAGCGGATCTACGTCAAGGCCGGGGACAAGGTCGACAAGGGCGACATCCTGGCCAGGCTCGACGACTCCGCGGCCCAGGAGAGCCTGTCGGCGGCCAAGGCCACGTACCAGAGCGCGATCGACGAGGGCACCGGCACGGCCGCCCTGTACGCCTCCTACGTCAAGGCGCGCAACGCCTACCGCGAGGCCGAGCGCACGGTCGCGGCCACCGTCCTGCGGGCGCCGTTCAAGGGCACGGTCACGGCGGTGAACGGATCCGTCGGAGGCACCGCCTCCGGCTCGGGCGGAAGCGGAAGCGGGAGCGGGAGTGGGAGTGGAAGCGGCCAGAGCCAGTCGCAGGGCCAGTCCCAGAGCGGCGGCACGGGGACGGGCGGGTTCGTCGACCTGGCCGACACCGGACGCCTCCAGCTCGTGGGCACCTTCACCGAGTCCGACGTCGGCAAGCTCAAGCAGAGCCAGAAGGCCACCGTCACCTTCGACGCCCTGCCGGGGGTGACCGCGGACGGCAAGGTCACACAGATCCAGCCGGTCGCCACCACCAGCAACAACGTCGTCCAGTACCCGGTCACGGTCACCTTCACCAAGGTGCCGTCCCAGGTCAGGCTGGGCCAGACCGCCACCGTCGAGGTGGTCGTCGGCCAGGCGGACGACGTCGTCACCGTCCCCTCCACCGCGGTCTCCACCAGCGGCGGTCAGACCACGGTCACCCTGCTCAGGAACGGCCGCCAGGTCAGGACCGCGGTCGAGGTCGGCGTCCAGGGCACGGCGCTCACCGAGATCAGGTCGGGGGTGTCGGAGGGCGACCAGCTCGTGCCTCCGGCGACCGGCACGCAGAGCGGCACCAACCAGCGCGGCGGGTTCGGCGGCGGGTTCCCCGGCGGCGGCATGCCGGGAGGCGGGCGATGACGGCCCCGGCCACCGCGACGGCGGCCCCCGTCCTGCGGGTGAAGGACCTCGTCAAGGAGTACGGCGAGGGCGACGCCAAGGTGCGCGCCCTGCGCGGCATCAGCCTGGACGTCGAGCGCGGCGACTACCTCGCCATCATGGGCGCCTCCGGCTCCGGCAAGTCCACCCTGATGAACATCCTCGGCTGCCTCGACGTGCCCACCTCGGGCACGTACCAGATCGACGGCTCGGATGTGGGGCGGCTGGCCGAGCGCCAGCTCGCGATCCTGCGCAACCGCAGGGTGGGGTTCGTCTTCCAGTCCTTCAACCTGATCCCGCGCATGAGCGCGCTGGCCAACGTCGAGCTGCCGCTCGTGTACGGCGGCGTCGCCCCGGCCGAGCGGCGCTCCCGTGCCCTGGCCGCGCTGGAGCAGGTCGGGCTGACCGACCGGGTGCGGCACGAGCCGAACCAGCTCTCCGGCGGCCAGCAGCAGCGCGTGGCCGTGGCCAGGGCGCTGGTCACCGCGCCCGCGCTGCTGCTCGCCGACGAGCCCACCGGCAACCTGGACACCGCCTCCACCCGCGACGTGCTGCAGATCCTCGACCGGCTCAGCCAGTCGGGACGCACGATCGTGCTCATCACCCACGAGGACGACGTGGCCGCGCACGCCAAACGGGTGATCCGGCTGGTGGACGGCGAGATCGTGGAGGACCGCCGCCAGGCGCCGGTCGACGGACAGCCCCCGAGGACGGCGGCCAGTGAACCAGCTTGAGATCCTCCGCTTCGCGCTGCGCGGCCTGCTGGCCAACAAGATGCGCAGCGCCCTGACCACGCTGGGCATCCTCATCGGCGTCGCCGCGGTCATCCTGCTGGTGGCGGTCGGCGAGGGCTCCTCGCAGAGCATCCAGAAGAACATCCAGCGCCTCGGCGCCAACACGCTGACGATCTCCCCGTCCTTCTCCGGCGGAGGCGGCGGAGGGGGCTTCGGCGGGCGCGGGCCGGGCGGTGGCGGCGGCAACACCGGGCCGCGCACCCAGGCCAGGCAGCTCAGCCTGGCCGACGCCAAGGCGCTGACCGACCGGACGCTCGCGCCGTCGGTCAGGTCCGTCTCGCCGGTGGTCGACGCCTCCTCCTCCACCGCCGCGTACGGCGCCGCCAGCCACACGATCGCGCAGTTCGTCGGCACCTACCCCAGCTACTTCGAGGCCATGAACAAGCCCGTGGCCAAGGGCACGTACTTCTTCAACGACGACGTGCTGGCCGCCAGGAAGGTCGTGGTGCTCGGGCAGACGGTGGTGGAGGAGCTGTTCGGCACGGTGGACCCGATCGGCCGGCAGGTCAGCGTGTCCGGGGTGCCGTTCACGGTGGTGGGGGTGCTCAAGGAGAGCGGCTCCACCGGCATGCAGGACGCCGACGACGTGGCCGTCGCGCCGCTGCCGGCCGTGCAGCAGAGCCTGAGCGGGTTCGGCTCGCTCGGCTCGATCGTCGTGCAGGCCACCGGCGCGGAGGCCACCACGGCGGCGCAGGCGGAGGTGACCGCCATCCTCAACCAGCGGCACGGCATCACCGACGGCAACGCCGACTACCGCGTACTCAACCAGGCCACGCTGCAGGAGACGGTGAGCGAGGCGACCGGCACGTTCACCGTGCTGCTCGGGGCCGTGGCGGCGATCTCGCTGCTGGTGGGCGGCATCGGCATCACCAACATCATGCTGGTCACCGTGACCGAGCGGACCCGCGAGATCGGCATCCGCAAGGCGATCGGCGCGCCGCGCGGCGCGATCCTCGGCCAGTTCCTGATGGAGGCCACGCTGCTCAGCCTGGTCGGCGGGCTGCTGGGGGTGCTGGTGGCCTTCCTCGGCACCAGGTTCACCGTGGCCGGCATCGAACCGGTCCTCGTGCCCTCGTCCGTCGCGCTGGCGCTGGGCGTGTCGGTGGGGATCGGGCTGTTCTTCGGCAGTTATCCCGCCAACAGGGCGGCCAAGCTCCGGCCGATCCAGGCCCTGCGGCATGAGTAAGGAGAATGACATGGACAGGCTCGACTCCTCGCCCTTCCCCGACGACCTGGGGGAGGAGCTCGCCGTCCAGCCGCGCAAGGGCGTCTCGAAGCTGACGCTCGGGCTGGCCGCCGGGGTCCTGCTGGTGGCGGGCGTCCTCATCGGGATCCAGGCGGGCAAACTGTTCGGCACGTCCACCGGGACGCCGGCCGCCGCGCAGCTCCAACGTCAGAACGGCCAGTTCCCCGGCGGCGGCTACGGCCAGCGCGGCTACGGCGGCCAGCCCGGCGGAGGACAGCCGGGCGGCGGCCAGAACGGCGGCCTCGGGCAGCGCATGGGCGGCGGCACGATCGGCACCGTCGAGAAGGTCGACGGCGACAAGCTCTACGTCAAGACCATGGACGGCTCCACGGTGACGGTCACCACCAGCGACCAGACCACGGTCCAGATCTCCAAGCCCGGCAAGGTCGCCGACCTGGCCGCCGGCACCACGGTCGTGGTGCGCGGCCAGCAGTCCGGCGACGGCTCGGTCACCGCGACCACGATCACGCAGGGCACGCAGGGAGGGGGCCCGCGATGAGCGGACCCGAGGCCAGGCTGCTGGTGGTCGACGACGAACCCAACATCAGGGAGCTGTTCTCGGCCAGCCTGCGCATGGCCGGGTTCGAGGTGCTGACCGCCGCCGACGGGCGGGAGGCGCTGCGGGTGGCCGAGGAGAGCACGCCCGATCTGGTGATGCTCGACGTGATGCTGCCCGACATCGACGGCCTGGCGGTCGCGGGAAGGCTGCGGTCCCGCGGCCGCCGGGTCCCGGTGCTGTTCGTCACCGCCAAGGACACGCCGGAGGACCGGATCGCGGGCCTCGGCCTCGGCGAGGACTACGTGACCAAGCCGTTCAGCCTGGAGGAGGTCATCGCCCGGATCCGGGCCGTGCTGCGCAGGACCCGCAGGGGCGCGCCGCCGCCCAACCGGCTGAGCGTCGCCGACCTGGAGCTGGACGAGGAGAGCCACGAGGTCTGGCGCGACGGCGTCCCGGTGCGGCTGTCGCCGACGGAGTTCCGGCTGCTGCGGTACTTCATGCTGAACGTGGGCCGGGTGCTGTCCAAGACGCAGATCCTCGACCACGTCTGGAACGGCGACTGGCGCACCGACGTGGGCCTGGTCGAGTCGTACGTGTCCTACCTGCGCCGTAAGATCGACAACGGCGACCGCAAGTACCTGCACACGCTGCGCGGGGTCGGCTACATCCTGCGTCCGCCCCGCATATGAGGAAGCACCTCGCCCGCGCCCCGCTCTGGCTGCGCCTGGTCTCGGCCACGCTGCTGCTGGTCACCCTCGCCATCACGCTGACCGGCCTGTTCGCCGTGCGACTGCTGCGCGGGTACCTGGTCGAGCGGGTGGACCGGCAACTGGTGGCGGCCGGCGCGCCGCGCGACATGCCGCCGCCGCCCGAGGCCTGGCCGGTCGGACGGCAGCCGCAGCGCTTCTTCGGGCTGTTCCACTCGGTGCTGGTGGACGCGGGCGGCGCCACCGTACGGGTGATGAGCGAGTCCACCGAGGAGCACACGCCCAGGCTGCCCCGGCTGACCGGCGCGGACGTCGCCGCGCGCGGCGGGCGGCCGTTCACCGTCGAGTCGACGGCGCCCGGCGGACCGGACTGGCGGGTGGTCGCCGTGCCCGGCCGCGACGGCGGCAGCCGGATCATCGCCATCAGCCTCGGCGACGTCGAGGGCACGGTACGCCGGCTCGCCCTCATCGTGGCCTTCGCCGGCGGCGGCACGCTGGTCGTGCTCGGCGTCGCCTGCTACTGGCTGGTCCGGCGGAGCCTGCGCCCGCTGCGCGAGATCGGCAGCACCGCCAGGGACATCGCGGGCGGCGACCTGTCGCGCCGGGTGCCGATGTGGGCGAGCACCACCGAGGTCGGCAAGCTCGGCCGTTCGCTCAACGGCATGCTGGCCCAGATCGAGGCGGCGGTGCGCGAGCGGGAGGCGGCGGCGGAGTCGGCGCGCGAGTCGGCCACGGCGGCGCGGCGTTCGGAGGAGGTCATGCGCCGGTTCATGGCCGACGCCTCGCACGAGCTGCGCACGCCGCTGACCTCGATCAGGGGGTTCGCCGAGCTGTTCCGGCTGGGCCAGGAGAAGGACCTGGCCGAGGCCGTGCGGCTGCTGAGCCGGATCGAGGGACAGGCCGCGCGCATGGGGCTGCTGGTGGAGGACATGCTGCTGCTGGCCAGGCTGGACCAGCGGCGGGAGCTGGCCCGGCGGCCGGTGGACCTGCTCAGCCTGGCCGCGACCGCGGTGATCGACGCCCAGACGCTCGCCCCGGACCGGCGGATCGAGCTGGTCCGCCTGGACGGCGGCGAGGGCGAGGTGCTGGTGACCGGCGACGAGTCGCGGCTCGGCCAGGTGCTCGGGAACCTGGTGAGCAACGCGTTGCAGCACACGCCGCCGGGGACGCCGTTCGAGGTGCGCGTCGGCGTGGACGGCGAGCGGGCCGTGGTGGAGGTGGCCGACGAGGGGCCGGGGTTCCCGCCGGAGGTGGCCGAGCGGGTGTTCGAGCGGTTCTACCGGGCCGACCCGGCGCGCGGGGTGGGCGGGGCCGGGCTGGGGCTGTCGATCGCGGCGACGCTGGTGGAGGCGCATGGCGGCGTCGTCATGGCGGAGGGGGAGCCGGGCAAGGGCGGCCTGTTCCGCGTGCTCCTGCCGTCCGAGCCGCCGCCGGGGCGGGCCGCCGCGGGGTCCGGGGGTCAGCCGAAGGTGTAGCCGTACAGGCCGGCGCCCTGGGAGACCTGGCGCAGCGGGCCCAGGCGCAGGCCGGGCTCGCGGACGCCGGGGGCGTACATGACCAGGCCCTGGTCGGGGGCGGCGATCAGCAGCCCGTCCAGGGGGCGTCCGGCGGCCAGCGCGCGGAAGCGGCCGCCGCGCCCGCCGGGGAGCGTGGCCAGCGAGGCGCCGAAGTCGCGGCCCCTGCCCTTGATCAGCAGGTTCCCCACCCGGGTCAGGCCGCCCGACGCGCGCCCCTGGAGCACCTGGACGGCGTGCTCGCCCGGCACGCCGACGGCCAGCTCGTCCCTGCCGTCGCCGGTGAAGTCCCCGGCGGCCAGCGCCGCGCCGAACCGGTCGTAGTAGCGCGGCTCGCCCTTCAGCGAGCGTTGCGACCACGCCTCGCTCCCGTGGGTGCGCAGGCCGGCGCGCGAGCCGTACAGGACGTCCACGGTGCCGTCGCCGTAGTCCATGGCCCGCTGGTTCGCGCTGAGGCCCTCGCCGGGGACGCCGATCGCCAGGTCGTCGCGGCCGTCGCCGTCGAAGTCGCCGGTGGCCAGGGCCGCGCCGAAGGCGTCCCACTTCTCCGCGGCGCCGGCGATGCCGGGCGAGCTCTGCGTGAGCAGCCGGGCCCGGCGGGCGCGCGGGTCGAGCACGGTCACCGAGCCCTGGCCGTCCAGGCGCACGCTGTCGGCGGGCGCGCCGACGGCCAGCTCGTCCCGGCCGTCGCCGTCGAAGTCGCCGGCCGCCAGCGCCGCCCCCCACTGGTCGGTGACGTTCGCCGTCTGCCGCACCCACGACGTCTTCTGGGTGACCCGGTACGTCGCGCGCCCCTTCGTCCAGTAGACGGTGACGGCGCCGCCCGAGGAGTGGCTGGGGGAGCCCACGGCCAGCTCGTCGCGGCCGTCGCCGTCGAAGTCGCCGGCCGCCAGCGCCGCGCCGAACCGGTCGCTGCCCCGCCCGGCCGGCGCCAGCTCCTCCCCGGCGACCAGGCCGCCGGGGGAGCCGTCGAAGATCTGCACGACGCCGTTGCCGTCCGCGCCGGGCACCCGTGCCCCGTCGAACTCCTCCGACACCCCGACCGCCAGGTCGGCGCAGCGGTCGCCGTTGAAGTCGCCGACGGCCAGCGCCGAGCCGAAGGCGTCCCCGGGTTCCGCGCCGGGCTGGGTGAGCGTGACGGTCCGGCCCGAGCCGTACATGACGGTGACCGATCCGGCCCTGGAGTCGTCGTAGGGGGCGGCGACGGCGATGTCGGCGCGGCCGTCGCCGTCGAAGTCGAGGGGGTGCCCGCCGCACGCGCGGGCGGCGGCGGGGCCGGTGCCGGAGACGAGGGGGACGACCAGGCAGGCGGCGAGCAACGCGTTCATACGGACAGTCATCTCCGTTGTGGTCGAACCCGGACTTAACGCCACGAGAACGGGTCAGGAGGGCACGATGCACATCCGCTTCGGAAGGGACTTCGGCCCGTCCGGCCGGGGGTGGGAGCGTGCCAGGATAGACGGGTGGACATCGACCTCGCTGATCTGGACTTCTGGCGCAAACCGCTTAAAGAGCGGAATGAGGCATTCGCCCGGCTCCGGCAACTGGAGCACCCGGTGTTCTTCCCGGAGAAGAAGGTGCCCCTCCTCCGCTCCGGCAAGGGCTTCTACGCCCTCGTCCGGCACGCCGACGTGGTCGAGGCCAGCCGCAACGCCAAGATCTTCTCCAGCGAGCCCGCGGTGACCAACCCCGAGCCGCCCGGCTGGGTCAAGCAGGTGTTCGGCGAGTCCATGGTCAACATGGACGACCCCCGCCATGCCCGCCTGCGCCGCATCGTGACGCGCTCGTTCAGCCCGAAGATGCTGGCCGGGCTCCAGAGCGACATCGAGGCCGCCTGCGCCCGCATCGTCGACGACGTCGTCGCCGACGGCCCGCGTGACTTCGTCACGCAGGTGGCCGCCAAGCTCCCCATCCACGTCATCTGCGACATGCTCGACATCCCGCAGGAGCTGCGCGCCAAGGTCCACCAGCACGTCGACGTCTCCACCGCCTACACCGGCGTGCGTCCCAGCCTGGCCCGCAGCGTCCAGATGGCCGGCCAGAACATGCTGGCCCTGCTGGCCCTGCAGCGCATGGTCATCAAGCTCGGCCACGAGCGCGTCGCCGAGCCCAAGGGCGACCTGGTCTCGCTGCTGGTCAACGCCAACCCCGACGGCGAGAAGCTGACCGACAAGGAGCTCGGCTCGTTCTTCTCGCTGCTGCTGGTGGCGGGCAACGAGACCGCCCGCAACACGATGGCCCACGGCATCCGGCTGCTGACCGAGAACCCGGCCCAGCGCGAGCTGCTGACCTCCGACTTCGACGCCCACATCAACGGCGCCATCGAGGAGATGGTCCGCTACGTCTCGCCCATCATGCAGTTCCGCCGCACGGTCACCGAGGACTACACGCTGCGCGGGCTGGAGCTGAAGCAGGGCGACAAGGTCGTGCTGTTCTACGGCTCGGCCAACCGCGACGAGTCGGTCTTCCCCGACCCCGACACCTTCGACATCACCCGCGACACCAAGCCCCACGTCGGGTTCGGCGGGCCGGGCCCGCACTTCTGCCTCGGCGCCAACCTGGCCAGGCAGGAGATGCGCACGATGTTCAGGGAGCTGCTGACCAGGCTGCCCGGCATCCGCTCGGTCGGCGAGCCCGACCTGCTGCTGTCGAACTTCGACAACAGCGTGCGCGGTCAGGCGTTCACGTACTGACGGCCTCGGGCTCTCCGGCCAGCACGTTCGTCCTGATGGTGAAGAAGGTGATGGCCGCGGCGACCGCCATCATGCCGCCACTGATCAGCATGGCCGTCCGGAACCCGGCGTTGAACACCGGCGGGTTCTGGAACGCGTCGCCCACCAGGCCGACCAGCGGCGGCACGGCGGCCACCGCCAGCAGGCTCCCGGTGCGGGCCACCGCGTTGTTGACGCCGCTGGCCGTGCCGGCGTAGCGCTCGTCGGCCGTGGCCAGCACCGTCGCCGTCAGCGGCGCGACCGCCGCCGACAGGCCGAGCCCGAAGACGGTCACCGCGGGCAGCACCAGCAGCGGGTAGGAGGCGTGCGGGCCGATCATGCTCATCAGCATGAACCCGGCCCCCGCCAGCAGGATGCCGATCGTCATCGGCCAGCGCGGCCCGAACCGCCGGGCCGTCTCCCCGGCCCGCGACGACAGCAGCATCATGAGGATCGTGGTCGGCAACATCGCCAGCCCCGCCGCGATCGGCGAGAATCCGGACACCACCTGGAGCTGGATCACCAGCAGGAAGAACACCACGCCCATGGCGGCGTACATGATCAGCGTGACGACGTTGACCGCCGTGAAGACGTGGTTCCTGAAGATGGCGACCGGCACCAGCGCCTGGGGCGACCGGCGCCGCTCGGTCACCACGAACGCCGCCCCGAGCAGCACCCCCGCGATCAGCGGCACCGGCGCGCCCTTCTCGATCAGCCCGTACGTGATCCCGGCCAGCGCCAGCGCCGCCAGCAGCGACCCCAGGACGTCGAAGCGCCCGGCCGCCTCCTCGTCGCGGCTCTCCGGCACGTGGCGCAGCGTCACCAGCACCACGACCAGCGCGAACGGCAGGTTGATCAGGAACGCCCACCGCCAGCCCGCCGTCTGCACCAGCCAGCCGCCGAGCAGCGGCCCGATCGCGCTGGCCACGCCGCCCAGCCCGGACCAGACGCCGACGGCCCGCGGCCGGTCCTGCTTGACGAACGACGCCTGGATGATGGCCAGCGACCCCGGGGTGAGCAGCGCGCCGCCGACGCCCTGCAACGCCCGGGCCCCCACCAGGAACTCGATGTTCGGCGACAGGCCGCACAGCGCCGAGGCCACGGCGAACCACACCGTGCCGATGAGGAAGATCTTGCGCCGCCCGTAGCGGTCACCCAGCGAGCCGCCCAGCAGGATCAGGCCCGCCAGGGTGAGGGTGTAGGCGTTGACGGTCCATTGCAGGCCGTCCATGGCCGCGTGCAGCTCCTTGCCGAGGAACGGCAGCGCGACGTTGACGACGGTGCTGTCGAGCAGGGCCAGCCCGGAGCCGAGCACGGTCGCGCCGAGGATCCACCGCCCCCGCGCCGACCTGACCTGGACGTGCCCGTTCTGTCCCATCTGACAATCTTGTCACCGGCTCCGGCGGCCCGCGACGGCCACCCCGGTGTCGCGGTCCTACGGGCGCGCCCCGAGGGCCCGGAGCACGAAGCCCGCCACCGCCTGCTCGGCCGTCTCGACCGTGACCTCGCCGCTGATCAGCGGCACCCGCTCGGCCCCGATGACGGCCAGCACCATGCGTGCCGTCGCCCCCACCTCCGGCACCTGGAAGTCGCCGGACCGCACGCCGTCGTCGAGGATCTCCACCAGCACCCGCTGCATGGGCGCGACGTGCTCGGCGAGCTGCTGGTAGGCGTCGGGCCCGAGCGCCGCGCCGAGGTCGGCCGCGCCCGGGTGGGGGTGGGCGAGCAGCCCCGCGAGCTGGAGCCGGACGAAGGCCCGCAACCGGTCGGCGGGCGAGGCCTCCTCGGGCAGCTCCCGCTCGTAGCTCTCGATGAAGTAGCTGGTCACGCGCTCGGTGAAGGCCAGCAGCAGGGCGGCCTTGTCGGGGAAGTAGTTGTACAGGACCGTGCGGGTGATGCCGGCCTCGTGGGCCACGTCCGTCAGGGAGATGGCGTCGATGCCCTGGGCCCTGGACAGGCGTGAGACGGCCTGCAGGATGCGGTCGCGCGTCTGGGCGCGATGCTCGCCGATCGTGGCGGCCGAGATGCGGGGCATAGGCCCATGGTAGGCCGGATCGCCCCCGGCGCACCCGGGACGGTCCCTGGGGGCCGGGTCAGCCCCCTTCTCGGGACCGGCTCAGGGTTTGCGGCGGTCCGGGGCCGGGTCGCCGGTGACGGCGCGCCGGGCCAGGTCCCACAGGCGTTCCAGGGTGGCCAGGACGGGCGGCGACTCCGGGCCGAGCAGCCTCGCCCAGGCGCCCGCCCCGTTGGGCAGCGTGCTGGCCCCGCCCGCCGGCCCGCCGGCCGTCGCCGTCTCGTGCAGCGCCCCGGCCAGCTGGTCCGCGGGCACGGCGGAGGTGATCACGTACAGGGTGGACAGGACGCCGTGGTCGCCGAACATCGCCGGGCCGGTGACCGGCGCGCGGCCGGGCACGAGCCTGATCGGGTCGGCGAACAGCAGCCGCCCGTCGGCGTCGTGGACGTCCAGGTCGTTGCAGTACGCGGTGTAGGCGTGCCGCTCGCCCCGGGCCAGCCGCCCGGCCAGCACGGTCTCGCCGAGGATCACCGTGGCGCCGGGCCCGGCGTTCACCAGGGTGCGCTGGTAGAAGCGGGACCCGGCGAAGGGGATGACCGGGTCCGGCAGGTACTCCAGGTAGCCGTCCGGCCCCACGGTGAGCGTGAGGAGCTGGGTGGCGTAGTCCTGCTCCATCCGGTAGATCTTGGTGGCCGCCTGCGTGGTGACGTGCACGGACGCGCCGGCGCCGCAGGTCACGTCGATTCGGTGGCGGTCCCCCTGGAGCATGCCGCCGCCGGTGGACATCACCATCAGGTACGGCAGGTCCGGCCGGGCCGGGTCGTAGTAGTGCGGCCGCATGATCTGCAGCGGCGCCTTCTGGTAGTGGCCGGTCAGCTCGGTACGCCCGCCGCGCCGCTCGAACGCCAGGTCCAGCACGCCGACCTTGCCGGGGCTGCCGACCGGCAGGGTGTCGGGCACGTCGGCGTACCGGGCCACGTCCGCCGGGACCGAGTCGATCGTGTAGTGGCCGGCGGCCAGCCGGTCTACCGGGCCGGCGAGCATGCCGTCGCGCCGCTGAGGACGAAGTCGGCCACCTCGGCCACGCCGGTGCCGCGCAGGGCGTCGGTGAGCACGACCGGCCGCCCGTCGCGGACCCGGTCGGCGTCGCGGGACATCACCTCCAGGTCGGCCCGCACGTACGGCGCGATGTCGATCTTGTTGATGACCAGCAGGTCCGAGTCGGTGATGCCGGGCCCCCGCTTGCGCGGCATCTTGTCCCCCTCGCCGGTGTCCAGGACGAAGACGTAGACGTCGGCCAGGACGGGACTGAAGGTGAGGGTCAGGTTGTCGCCGCCGCTCTCGAACAGCAGCGTGTCGATGTCGGGGAAGCGCTCCAGCAGCTCGGCCCCGGCGGCCAGGTTCATCGTCGGGTCGTCGCGCACGGCGGTGTGCGGACAGGAGCCGGTCTCGACGCCCACCACCCGCGCGGGGTCCAGCACGCCGTCGAGGGTGCGCCGGACGTGCTGGGCGTCCTCCTGGGTGTAGATGTCGTTGGTGACGACGGCCACGTTGCGTCCCCGTTCGAGCAGGACGGGCACCAGCGCCTCGATGAGGGCGGTCTTGCCGGAGCCGACCGGCCCGCCGATCCCGATCTTGAAGACGTGGTCCATGGCGGTGCCCGAGGGCACCTCGACGGCGGGGTGCGGGTGGTGGTGATGCATGTGCGCGGCCTCTTTCTCAGGTGGCTGTCATCAGTGGCGCTCCGGCGGCTCTCCGCCGGTTCTGGGCGTGGGGCTCTCGGCCGGGCCTGTCAGGTGGCGAAGAGGCGGGCCTCGGCGCGTTCGTGGGCGGCGCTCATCGTGTCCGCGAGCGGGGTGGCGGCGTGCAGGTCGAGCGGGCCGCGGGCGGCCAGGGCGTGCGCGGCGGCCCGCCCGATCGCGCCGGCCGCGCCGTACAGGACGGCCTGGGCCTGCCGGAAGTCCAGCCGGCGCAGCCGTACGGCGGCGCCGACCCAGCTCGCGGCGAAGGCGTACAGGTCGCCGGTCACCGCGTCGGCCTCCCGGACGCCGAGCCCGGCGTAGGCCGTGCCCAGCACCACGGCGTGGTTGCCCGGCGTGACCCTGCCGTCGACCAGCCCCGACAGGCGGGCCAGCTCCGGCGTCGCGAAGACCAGCGCCGCCGTGCGCAGGACCTGGTTGCCGGTCCTGGTGGCGGCGGCCCGGATCTCCCGGCCGAGCTTGACGGCGTGCAGCCGCCGGTCGACCTCGACCACCGCGTCCCAGTCGCCCGCCGTCACCGCCCGGTGGGTGAGAACCAGCGCGGTGGCGTCGCCCGGCCCCGCCGCGTGCAGCAGCAGGTCCTCCAGCAGGGCGGCGACGTCCACCGGCCCGGCCTGCGCGTACGCCTCCAGCCCGTGCGAGAGCGTGTACAGGCCGCCGGGGAAGGCCGAGTCGGTGAGCTGGAGCTGGGCGAGCAGGCTCATGCCAGGAAGAACAGATGGTTCAGCGGCAGCTCCTGCGCCGGCGCGATCGTCGCGTGCTCGCCGTCCACGGTGACCTTGAACGTCTCCGGGTCCACGGTGATCTTCGGCAGCGCGTTGTTGCGGATCATGTGCCGTTTGTCCACCGTCCGCGTGTGGCGCACCTTGGCGATCAGCCGTTGCAGGCCGAGCCGCTCGGGCACCCCGGCGGCGATGGCGGCGTCCGGAAGGAACGTCACGTTGCTCTTGCGCTGCGCCATCCCCATCGCGCCGTACATCGGCCGGTAGTAGACGGGCTGCGGCGTGGGCAGCGAGGCGTTCGGGTCGCCCATCTGCGCCCAGTTGATCAGGCCGCCCTTGACCACCAGCGCGGGCTTGGCCCCGAACGACGTGAACGGCCACAGCACGATGTCGGCCAGCTTGCCGTCCTCCAGCGAGCCGACGGTCTCGGCGATGCCGGTCGTACGGGCCGGGTTGATGGTCAGCTTGGCCAGGTAGCGCAGCACCCGGGCGTTGTCGTTGCGCTCGGAGTCCTCCGGCAGCCGGCCGCGCTGGTCCTTGCAGTGGTGGGCCGTCTGGAAGGCGCGGGTGAAGGTCTCCCCGACCCGGCCCATCGCCTGGGAGTCGGAGGAGAACATGCTGATCACGCCCATGTCCTGCAACACGGTCTCGGCGGCGATGGTCTCCACCCGCACCCGGCTGTCGGCGAAGGAGACGTCCTCGGGGATGTCGTGGTTGAGGTGGTGGCAGACCATCACCATGTCCAGCAGCTCGTCCGCCGAGTTGATCGTGTACGGCAGCGTCGGGTTCGTCGAGGACGGCAGCGCGTTCGGCTCGCCGGCGATGCGGATCATGTCCGGCGCGTGCCCGCCGCCCGCGCCCTCGGTGTGGAAGGTGTGGATCGCGCGGCCGTTGATGGCGCTGATCGTGTCCTCCAGGTAGCCGGCCTCGTTGAGGCTGTCGGCGTGCAGCGCCACCTGGACGTCGTACTCGTCGGCCATCCGCAGCGCGCAGTCCACCACCGCCGGGGTGGAGCCCCAGTCCTCGTGCACCTTCAGCGCGCACGCCCCGGCCTCGATCTGCTCGGCGAGCGCGGCGGGCAGGCTGCCGTTGCCCTTGGCCATGATGCCGATGTTGACCGGCAGCGCCTCGACGGCCTGCAACATGCGGCCGATGTTCCACGGGCCGGGCGTGCAGGTGGTGCCGCGGGTGCCGTCGGTGGGGCCGGTGCCGCCGCCGATCAGCGTCGTGATGCCGTTGGTGAGCGCGGTCTGGGCCTGCTGCGGCGCGATCAGGTGCACGTGCGGGTCGATGGCCCCCGGAGTGGCGATCATGTTCTCACCCGCCAGCACCTCGGTCCCTGCGCCGATGACCAGCCGGCGGTCCACGCCGTTCTGGGTGTGCGGGTTGCCCGCCTTGCCGATCCCGACGATCCGGCCGTCCTTGATGCCGATGTCGCCCTTGACGACGCCGAGCACCGGGTCCAGGACGACCGCGTTGGTGATCACCAGGTCGAGCGCGATCGTGGCGTTCTGGGAGCCGGGGTCGGATGCCATGCCGTCGCGGGCGGTCTTGCCGCCGCCGTAGACGGCCTCGTCGCCGTAGTAGCCGGCCGTGTGGTCCTTCTCGATCTCGATCACCAGGTTGGTGTCGGCCAGTCGGACCCGGTCGCCCACGGTGGGGCCGAACATGGAGACGTACTGCTTGCGGTTCATGGTGCTCATCGGCTCAGGCCTTCTTCTTCCCGGCGGCCGGCTTCTTGGCGGCGGCCTTCTTGGCGGGCGCCTTCCGCGCCGGCTTCTCCTCGCCCGCCGCCTTCCGCGCCGGCTTCTCCTCGCCCGCCGCCTTCCGCGCCGGCTTCCCCTCGCCCGCCGCGCGGACGGTGGCCCCGGGCTCCGGCTGGTCGGCATACCCCAGCTCGGCCAGGCGGCGCAGGGCGTGCGTGCGGCTGTCCCTGGCCCGCAGTCCGCCGTCCACCAGGCCCGCGAAGCCGACGACGCGCATGCCGCCGGCGAACTCGACCAGCGTGACCTGGTGGGTGTCACCCGGCTCGATGCGGACGGCGGTCCCGGCCGGGATGTCGAGATGCATGCCGTACGCCTTCTCGCGGTCGAAGCTGAGCGCCCGGTTGGCCTCGAAGAAGTGGAAGTGCGAGCCGACCTGGATGGCCCGGTCGCCGGTGTTGCGCACGGTCAGGGTGACCGAGGCACGACCGGCGTTGATCTCGATCGGGTCGTCCCCGTACATGATCCGGTCCGTGTCCGTCATGGCGAACCGCTCCTTTCTGGTCGCGGCGGGTGTCAGCCGCCGATGGGGTCGTGGCAGGAAACGAGCTTGGAACCGTCCTTGAACGACGCCTCGACCTGCATCAGCTTGAGCATTTCGCGCACCCCGGGCATGACGTCCCCGGCGCCGAGCACCTGCTTGCCGAGCTCCATGCACTCGGCCACGGTCCTGCCGTCCCGCGCGGCCTCCAGGACCGCGACGCTGATCAGCGCCACCGCCTCGCTGTAGTTCAGCTTCACGCCGCGGTCGCGGCGCCTGGTGGCCAGGTCGGCGACCACGTAGATCAGCAGCTTGTCGATTTCGCGCGGTGCGAGGTTCATGAGCTCTCCTTAGGTGGAAGCGCGCCGGACGCCGGAGAACGCCGGGACCGCCGCCAGGAAGATCCAGGTGACCAGGACGAACGGCCAGGTCAGGGTGTGGCCGCCGACCGGCGCGAACAGGTGGCCGACGAACGCCGTCAGCACGGTCGCCGACACCACGCCGGCCAGGGCGTACAGCAGGCCGAGCACGGTCGGCACGACGAACGCGCAGCACAGCGCGATGCCGGTGAGCACCGCGTTGTAGCCGTACAGGCCGGCGCCGATGTCGGCCGCGGGCGCGCCGAGCAGCACGGCCACCACGATCCCGACGGCGCTGGCGGCCAGCGCGGCCACCGCAACCCGCCATCCGGCGAGCGCCAGGCCGATCAGGAAGATCAGCCCGACGTACCACTTGCCCTGGAAGAACACCTGGCCGACGCCGTTGAGCAGGCCCTGCCACAGGTCCGCGAACGTCACCGTGGTCCCCGGGGACGTGGCCGACGGCGGTGCCGCGAGAGTGTGCCTGCGCCAGACCCGCTCGTAGGACGGGCCGCCGACCACCATGATCGTGGCGACCACGCAGAACGGCGCGGTGAGCCCCGGCAGGCCATGCGGCCCGAGCAGCGTCTTGAGCGCCGCCGTCAGGACGCTGCCCATGATCGCCCCGACGACGACCAGCAGCAGCGTGATCCACCGGGCCTGGAAGTACAGCACCAGCGCGACGCCGATCAGCGTGCCGTTGAAGCCTTCGAGCCCCGCGGTCACGCTCTCCCGCGCCGCGCCGAGGAACCAGGCGGTGAGCGTGCCCACGGCGGCGCCGATCAGGCCGAAGAGCGCGAACCGCCATCCGGCGGCGAGCAGCGCGACGACGAAGCAGATCGCGGTCGCCAGGTTGTTCTGCAGGTCCACCTGGCTGAAGCCGCGGAGCGTGGCGAGCGGCAGGTCGGGCATGTCGGCGCGCATGTACGCCTGCCTCCCTCGCCACTCGCCGGAACCGGGTCAACGAGCGGCAACATTCCCCGGCGTCCGGTGGGCCACGCGGCGGCGGTGATTCGATGGACATTCTTTGCAAGGGCTGCCGAAAACGAGTCCAGGACTAAGAGCACCTCAACAATGGACAGGCCCGGCAAAGGCCCTTGACCAGGGCGTTTTACGTCTACTCCGGCCGATCATCCTGTCTGGGGACAGGAAGCGAGGTCGAGCGATGCCGCCAGGGCTCAACACCGGGGATTCGGCCTGGGTGCTCGTGAGCGCCGCCATGGTGCTGCTCATGACGCCCGGCCTGGCCTTCTTCTACGGTGGCATGGTCCGCGCCCAGAACGTGCTCAGCATGCTCTTCATGAGCTTCGTCTCGATAGCCCTGGTCACGATCCTGTGGTTCGGCTACGGGTACGGCCTCGTCTTCGGCCCCGACGTGGGCGGCGCCGGAGTGATCGGCTTCGGCGACCTGCGCTTCGCCGACATCACGCCCACCATGCTGCACGGCCGCGTCCCCACCTACGCCTTCGCGCTGTTCCAGCTCACCTTCGCCATCATCACGGTGGCCCTGATCAGCGGATCGGTCGCCGGCCGGACCCGGCTCGGGCCGTGGATCGTCTTCTCGATCGTCTGGGTGACGCTGGTGTACTTCCCGATCGCGCACTGGGTGTTCGACCGGCAGGGCTGGATCAGCCGGTGGGGCGTGCTCGACTTCGCCGGCGGCCTGGTCGTCGAGCTGAACTCCGGCATGGCCGGCCTCGCGCTGGCCCTCGCGCTCGGTCCAGGCGTGCGTTTCCGCAGGAAGGAGCCGCCCCGGCCGAGCAACATCCCGTTCGTCATGCTCGGCCTGGGCCTGCTGTGGTTCGGCTGGTTCGGCTTCAACGCCGGCTCGGCCATGGCCGACGGGAGCATCGCCGTCAACGCCTTCCTGACCACCATGATCGCCGGTTCGGCCGGGATGCTCACGTGGCTCGTCATCGAATGGTTCCGGTACCGGCACTTCACCCGGCTCGGCTCGGCCACCGGCGCGCTGGCCGGACTGGTGGCCATTACGCCGTCCTGCGCGTACGTCAACTCCGAGGGCGCCCTGATCATCGGCATCGTGGCCGCCGTCGTGGTGTCGTTCGCGGTGACCTGGAAGCTCGTCCTCGGCTACGACGACACCCTGGACGTCGTCGGTGTGCACGGCGCGGGCGGCATCGTCGGCACGGCCCTCATCGGCCTGCTCGCCACCGGCGTCGGCGCCGGCACGACCAAGGGCCTGTTCTATGGCGGCTCGATCCAGGTGCTGCTCAAGCAGATCGCCGCGATCATCGTGGTCGCGCTCTACTCCTTCATCGTCACCTACCTGATCGGCCGGGTCGTGGACCGGGTCTGCCGGATGCGCGAGACCGAGGCCGAACAGCTCGCCGGCACCGACGCGCAACTCGGGACGGAGGACTGATGGCCGCCACCCGGCATCCGGCCCGCGCCCTCGCCCTGGTGGCGGTGGGCGGCGGCGTCGGCGCGGTCGTCCGCCACCTGCTCACCCAGACGCTGATGGGCGCCGACCATCCGCTGCCCTGGCCCACGCTGGTGGTCAACGTCGTCGGCTGCCTGCTGATGGGCCTGCTCACCGGCGAGCTGACCCGGCACCCGCTGCACCGCATGCCGGTCAAGGCGCTGCTCGGCACGGGCTTCCTGGGCGGCTTCACCACCTTCTCGCACCTGGTGGACGGCGTCCGCGAGCTGACCGTGGACGGCGCGGCCGGCTGGGCGGCGGTCTACCTCGTGCTCAGCGTCGTCCTGGGCCTGGGGGCCGTCTGGGCGGGCCTGAAGCTGGGCGGCCGGCGGTGATCCTCGTCCTGGCGGTCTTCGTCGGCGGCCTGATCGGCGCGCCCGCCCGATACCTCGTGGACACCGGGGTCACCAAGGCGGCCGGCAAGGCGATGCCCTGGGGCACGCTGGCCGTCAACGTCATCGGCTCGGCCGTGCTCGGCGTCCTGATGGGCATCGCCTCGCGCGACTCCCTGCCGCCGGCCGTGCTGTCGCTGGTCGGCACCGGGTTCTGCGGCGCGCTCACCACGTTCAGCACCTTCAGCACCGACACCTGGAAGATGCTGGCCGCCGGGTCCACCGGCCGGGCGCTGGCCAACATCGCCATGAACGTGGTGCTCGGCCTGGCCGTCGTCAGCCTCGGCTACCTGCTCGGCAGGGCGCTGGCCGGCTGACCGGAAGGAGGCGGGAACGCCCATGACCGTCCCGTCCCCGTGGGAGCGGGCCAAACGGGCCCTGGTCGGCCGCCCGCTGCGGACCAAGCACCTGGAGCGGCAGCTCCTGCCCAAGCGGCTGGCGCTGCCCGTCTTCTGCAGCGACCCGATCTCGTCGGTGGCGTACGCGACCGAGCAGATCATCATGGCCCTCACCCTGGGCGGCCTCGTCCTGCTGCACCTGACCGGCTGGATCGCGGCGGCCATCGTGGCCATGCTGGTGATCATCATCGTGTCCTACCGGCAGACCTGCTACGCCTACCCGGGCGGCGGCGGCGCGTACGTCGTCAGCCGGGAGAACCTGGGCGTCAACGCCAGCCTGGTCGCCGCCAGCGCGCTGCTGGTCGACTACGTGCTGACCGTGGCCGTCTCCGTCGCCGCGGGGGTGGACGCCATCACCTCCTACGCGCCCGGCCTGAACCGCTGGTCGGCGCCCCTGAGCGTGGCCTGCGTCGCGCTGCTCACCCTGGTCAACCTGCGCGGCACCCGCGAGTCCGGCCGCGGGTTCGCGGTGCCCACCTACGCCTTCATCGCCACGGTCTACCTGATGTTCCTGGTCGCCGCCTGGCGGCTGCTGACCGGCGAGCATCCCCGCGCGGTCAGCGCCGACTTCACCATCGAACCGCTCTACCAGCCCGTCGGCTTCGTCGCGGTCTTCCTGGTGCTGCGCGCGTTCGCCTCCGGCTGCACGGCGCTGACCGGGGTGGAGGCGGTCAGCAACGGCGTCCCCGCCTTCCGCCGGCCCAAGAGCAGGAACGCGGCGAACACCCTGGCGATCATGGGCGTGCTGTCGGTCACCATGTTCACCGGCATCACCGTGCTGGCCCTGCTCACCCACGTGCGGATGACCGACCCCGACCACCCCGGAAGGCTCGCCGGGATGCCCGCCGGGTACGTCGAGCCCACCGCCCTGGCCCAGATCGGCGACGCCGTCCTCGGCCGCGGCGTCCTGTACGCCCTCCTCCAGGCCAGCACCGCGGCGATCCTGATCATGGCCGCCAACACCGCCTACAACGGCTTCCCCATGCTGGCCTCGATCCTGTCCGCCGACTCCTACCTGTCCAGGCAGCTCCACAAGCGCGGCGACCGGCTGGTGTTCAGCAACGGCATCCTGCTGCTCGCGACGGCCGCGGCCGTGCTGCTCGTCGTCTTCGACGCCAACAGCTCCCGGCTCATCCAGCTCTACATCATCGGGGTCTTCATCTCCTTCACGCTGAGCCAGGCCGGCATGGTCCGGCACTGGCGGCGCACCGGCCCGGGGTCGCCCGGCGTACGCCGGCGGCAGGCCGTCAACGCGACCGGCGCGACGGTGACCGCCGCCGTCCTGGTGATCGTCCTGGTGACCAAGTTCATGAACGGCGCCTGGCTCGTCTGCCTGGCCATCCCCGGGCTGTTCGCGCTCATGAAGGGCATCAGGCGGCACTACGACCAGGTACAGGCGGCCACCACGCCCGACACGCCCGTCGAGCTGCCCGCCGGCGCCCACGCCATGGTGCTGGTCTCCCGGCTGGGCAGCCCCGCGCTCCAGGCGGTCGCCTACGCCGCGGCCACCCGTCCGGCCGGGCTGGAGGCCGTGCACGTGTGCACCGACGACGAGACGACCCGCGAGCTGCGCGAAGGATGGGAGCGGTACGCCCCCTCCTCCGTGCCGCTGACGATGATCGACGCGCCCTACCGGACCACCGTGGGCCCGATCCTGCGGCACGTGCGCGACCGGCTGGCCCTGCACCCCGGCCACATCGTGACCGTCTACATCGTGGACTACGTGACCGGCCACTGGTGGGAGCCGGCCCTGCACAACCGGCTGACCGCCCGGCTGCGCGACCAGCTGCTGCTGGTCCCCGGGGTGATGGTCACGCTGGTGCCCTACCGGCTGGCCTCGGGCGAACGCCGCGCCGAGCGCCGCCCGCGCCTGCCCACGCGCCTGGCCGTCCTGGCCATGCAGCCGACCGACGACGCCCCCACCTCCGCCTCCGACGCCGACGACGGTTAGGCGGCGGCCCTGACGACGTGCATGAGCTCGGCCAGGACCTCGGTGTTGAGCTGGTAGGCCAGCCGCACCTCGCCGATGATCCGCCGCTGCTCGCGCTCGTCGAGTTCCGCGCCGAGGGCGTCGAGCCGCGCCCGGTACTCGGTCTTGAACCGCGGCAGGCTGCCCACCTCGTCGAAGATGTAGAAGTCGACGCCTCCGCCGGCCTGGTAGCCGAAGATCTTCTGCAGCTCCATGCGGATGAACTGGCCGCCCGACAGGTCGCCGAGGTAGCGGGTGTAGTGATGGGCGACGTACCCGCCGGGCCAGTCGGCCATCTGCTCGATGCGAGCCTGGAGGGTGCGGGTGGCCTTGGAGGGGGTGACGCGCTCGCGCCAGGCGGGGCCGTAGATCGTGGCCAGGTCGCGTTCCAGGGCGGGCTCGCGGTAGAGCTCGGGGAAGACGAAGCGGCCGGCGACCGGGTGGTCGGCCAGCTCCTTCGAGACGCCGTCGAGGGCGAGGTAGGCGAAGTAGTGCTGGGCGACCATCTCGCCGTACTCGTGCTCGCTCAACCGGCCGCCCATCAGCTCGGCGAGGTAGCCCTCGGACTCGGCCGACTCGTGGTCGCCCCAGGTGGCGGCCCTCAAGGTCTCGGAGAACGACGTCGTCACAGCACTTCCTCAACTCGCGCGACTGTTTCTGACACAGTGTCACAAACCCTCGAAGGCTCCGTCAAGGCGATGACGACAGCATGTCAGCAAAACTCGCCTCGCCGTTCATCTACCCAGGAAGAACGAACTCAAGAGGACACACCCCGCGAGGCCCCCGTCGCGTACAGTCGCGGACGCCAAACGGTCCGCTACCTGGAAAAATCGCTCTAACATACGGTGACACCGTCACTCGCTAGCCAACCCAGGAGTGATCTTGACCGTCCAAGCCGATGCCGCCAGGCGACGCATTGAAGACCTGCTCCGGCAGCACGAGGAGCAGATCCTCGCCCGCTGGGTGCAGATCGCCAAGGCCCCGTCAGGCGAGCTCCTCGACATATACCGGGCCTTGCGGTCCGCGCTCGACCAGGGCAAGGGGGACCTCGCCGACGTCCGCGGCCTGCTCGCGGAGCTCTCCCGCACCCGCGCCCGCGCGGGCCACGCGCCGGCCGACACCGCCCGCGCCGTCTTCGGCCTCAAGGAGGCCCTGTACGAGGTCGTCGAGGCCGACGGCGAGGCCGAGGCCCTGCGCGGCTTCATCTGGTTCTCCCGGCTCATCGACGACCTGGGCCTGCTCACCTTCGAGATCTTCTCCGACGCCCGCGAGAAGATCATCCTGGACCAGGCCGAGCAGCTGCTCGAACTGTCCACCCCGGTGGTCAAGCTCTGGGAGGGCATCGTCGCCGTCCCGCTGATCGGCACCCTCGACTCCGCCAGGACCCAGGTCGTGATGGAGAAGCTGCTGCAGACCCTGGTCGACACCGGGGCCGAGCACGCTGTGATCGACATCACCGGCGTGCCCGCCGTGGACACCCAGGTGGCCCAGCACCTGCTCAAGACCGTGGTGGCCGCCAGGCTGATGGGCGCCGAATGCGTCATCTCCGGCATCCGCCCGCAGATCGCGCACACCATCGTCACGCTCGGCATCGAGTTCGGCGACATCGTCACCAAGGCGTCGCTGGCCGACGCGCTCGCCCACGCCTTCAGGCGCAGCGGCGTGCAGGTGATCCGGTCGCACAACGCCCGGATCGCCGTGCGGGCGGAGGACGCCTGATGCAGCGGGTGCCCGTACTCAAGCTCGGCGACATCCTGATCGTCTCCATCCAGATCGACCTGGAGGACCAGAGCGTCCTGGCCCTTCAGGAGGACCTGGCCGATCGGGTCGTCGCCACCGGGGCCAGAGGCGTGATCATCGACATCACCGCGGTGGAGATCGTCGACTCCTTCATCGGCCGCATGCTGGCCACCATCGCCACCATGTGCCGCATGCTGGACGCCCAGACGGTCGTCGTCGGCATGCGTCCCGCGGTGGCGATCACCCTGGTCGAGCTGGGCCTGTCGCTGGGCGGTGTGCGTACGGCGCTGAACCTGGAGAAGGGAGTGGCGCTCCTTGACCACGTCAGGGGCGCCGACAGGTGACCGAGACGATGACGATCGCGGGCAGCGCGGACGTCGTGATGGTCCGGCAGGTCGTGCGGACCCTCGCGATCGAGGCGGGGTTGTCCCTCGTCGACCAGACCAAGATCGTCACTGCGGCCAGTGAGCTGGCCCGCAACGCGCTCGTCTACGCCGGCGGCGGCGACGTGCGCATCGACCTCGTCGAGAACGGCAGGAAACGCGGCCTCAAGCTGATCTTCAGCGACGAGGGCCCCGGCATCCCCGACCTCGACAAGGCGCTCACCGACGGTTTCACCACCGGCGGCGGGATGGGCCTCGGCCTCGGCGGCTCGCGCCGGCTGGTCGACGAGTTCGACCTGATCTCCGCCCCCGGCAAGGGCACGACCGTGACGGTGACCAAGTGGGCCAGGTGACCCCGGCCTGGGTGCGCGCCGAGGACCCGAGCGCCGTCGGCGCCGTCCGGCGGCAGGCGGTCGCGCTGGCCGAGGTGGCCGGCTTCGACACCACCCGCACCGGGCAGATCGCCGTGGCCGTCAGCGAGGCCGTGTCCAACCTGGTCAAGCACGCCGTGGAGGGCGTCGTCCTGGTCCGGCCGCACCCCGAGGCCCCGCTCGGGGTGGAACTCGTCGCGGTGGACAAGGGCCCCGGCATGGCCGACGTGGCCCGCGCCCTGCGCGACGGCTACTCCACCTCCGGCACGCTCGGCATCGGCATGGGCGCGATCGCCCGCATCGCCACCGGATACGACGTTCACTCGGTGCCCAGTATGGGCACTGTGCTCGTCATGCATTTCACCGCTGAGGGCACGCCCGGCCCGCCATTGCGCGCCAGCGGCCTGACCCGGCCGATCGGCGACGAGGTGAGCTGCGGGGACGGCTACGCCATCGCGGAGAACGGCGAGACGACGACGGTGCTGCTGTGCGACGGGCTGGGCCACGGCCACATCGCCGCCGTCGTCGCGGACACCGCCGTCGAGCTGTTCGCGCAGGTCAACGACCAGGAGCCGCTGTCGATCCTGGAACACCTGCACCGCGGGCTGAGCGGCACCCGCGGCGGCGCCGTCGCGGTGGCGAGGGTCGGGCCGGACACCGTCACCTACGCCGGTCTCGGCAACGTCTCCGGCTGGGTGGCCGACGCGACCGGCCGGCAGGGCATGATCTCGCTGCCCGGCATCGCCGGCCACCAGGGACGCACCCTGCGCCAGTACGAGTACCGCATCGCCCCGTACGCCACCGTCGTCATGCACTCCGACGGCCTGACCGACCGATGGGACCCCGGGAACGTGCCGGGGCTGTTCGCGCGCACCCCCGCGGTCATCGCGGCGGGCCTGCTGCGCGAGGCCGGCAGCAGGCGTGACGACGCCTGCGTGGTGACGGTGAGGCCTGGCAATGGCGGGAACTGAGCTCGTCAGGATCGGCCTCGACACCGACCAGGACGTCTTCGTCCTGCGCCGGCTCGGCCGGGCCGCCGCCGAGTTGGTCGGGCTGGAGTCGCAGGACCAGATCAGGGTCGCCACCGCCCTCAGCGAGGTGGGCAGGGAGGCGTTCGGCAAGGGCGCCGCCGCCGTGATCACGCTCGGCCGCGACGTGCTGCTGATCAGCATCCGGCACACCAGGCCATCCGGTTTGGACCGCTCCGAAGGCGTGACACTGGCCGGTCGGCTCGTGGACGACATCACCCTCGGCGACGGCCACGTCACGATCACCAAGCGGCTGCGGCCACGGGCGGCCGCCGTCCCGCTGGAGTCCATCCGCGCGGGCCTCGCCAAGCTGGCCCCGGTCAGCGCGCTGGAGGAGCTGCGCGAGCAGAACAGGGAGCTCGCCGAGACCCTGGAGGACGTGCTGCGGCTCAACTCCGAGCTGCAGGAGACCAACACCGGCGTGCTGGCCATGTACAACCAGCTCTCGGCCGAGCTGGAGGAGACCAACAGGGGAGTCGTCGCCCTGTACGCCGAGCTGGACGAGAAGTCCACCCAGCTCCGCGAGACGATCGAGGCGCGCAACCGCTTCTGGGCCACCGTCAGCCACGAGCTGCGCACCCCGCTGAACTCCGTCATCGGCCTGGTCCGGCTGCTGACCGGCCAGGGCGGCGAGCCGCTGACCGAGGAGCAGACCCACCAGATCGGGCTGATCGGCGACTCGGCGCAGACGCTGCTCGAACTCGTCAGCGAGCTGCTCGACATGGCCAAGGCCGAGTCCGGCCGCCTGGATCCCCAGCCCACGCTGGTCAACCTGTCCCGGATGGCCGGGCAGCTGCACGTCACCATGCGTCCCACCAGCGAGCGCGCCGGGGTGACGCTGAGTCACGAGATCGCTCCGGAGGCCACCGAGCTGTACGCCGACGAGAGCATGTTGATCAGAATTCTGCGTAATTTGCTCTCGAACGCGCTCAAATTCACGCAAAGCGGGCAGGTAGTGCTGGCCGCGCATGCCGACGAAGCCAATGGCGAGATCGTCATCACGGTCACCGACAGCGGCATCGGCATCTCGGAGGAACATTTGAGGCGCGTGTTCGAGGACTTCTACCAGGTTCCCGGCTCGCTGCAGGTCAGGGCAAGGGGCACCGGCCTCGGCCTCCCGTACGCGCGCAGGCTCGCCGAGGCGCTGGGCGGCACGCTGGAGCTCACCAGCACCCAGGGCGAGGGCACCGTCGCCACCCTGCGGCTGCCGCACCAGATCGGCACGCCCGAGCTGGAACGCGTGCTGATCGCCGACGACGACGAGGTGTTCCGCGCCAGTGCCCGCCGCATGCTCTACGGCTTCACCGTTCATGTGGACGAGGCCGCCGACGGCGCCGCCGCGCTCGACGTCATGGCCGCCTCCCCGCCCGACGTGATCCTCGTCGACCTGCTCATGCCCCGCGTCGACGGCAACGTCCTGCTGCACCAGATGGCCGAGGACGAGCGGCTGAGCGGCATCCCCGTCGTCATCGTGACCATCGCTCCGCAGCACGCCCCCGGCAATTGGCCGGTACTGTCCAAGCACGGGCTGCGCAGGGAACACCTCCTGCAGGCCATCCGCAGCGCCCGCCAGGGCGAGAACGGCGGTGCTGGAGAGGACCAGGATGTCTGAGTCCGCACGCGTGCTGGTGGTGGACGACACGCCCACCAAGCGCTACATCCTGTCGAGCTGGCTGCGCCGCTCCGGGCACCAGGTGCTGGAGGCGAGAGGCGGCGAGGAGGCACTCGGCATGCTCGCCGCCAACCAGATCGACCTGGTCGTCCTCGACGTCCGCCTGCCCGACATCGGCGGCTACGAGGTCTGCGAGCTGATCAAGGCCAACCCGGCCACCGCCTCCATCCCCGTCATCCAGGTGTCGGCCAACGCGATCACCCCCGCCGACCGCACCGAGGGCCTGGAACGCGGCGCCGACGCCTACCTGAGCGAGCCCATCGAGCCCACCGAGTTCGCCGCCACCGTCGAGGCCATGCTGCGTTACTACCGGGCGCGCTGGCGGGCCGAGCTGATGGCCGAACGCCTGGCCAAGCTGGCCGAGGTGACCCTGCGGATGAACGAGGCCGAGACGTTCGACGAGCTGCTGACCGTGGCCGTGGAGGGCACGGCCGAGGTGCTCGGCCGCTACTGCGGCACGCTCGCCGTGCTGCCCGACGGGCGGCTGCGGCGCTACCGCGCCCGGCCCGGCGAGCCCGCCGCCGCCCAGGCCGCCGCCCCCGACGTGCTGGACCGCCTGTCGAAGCTGGCGCTCAAGGACGCCGCCAGGGCCCGGGTGTTCACCCTGGACAGCACCGAGTGGCAGGGCCTGCTGCCCGACGTGCGCGCCGAGGGCTCCACCACCGGCGTGCTCTGCCGTACCAAGAACTCCCCGTCGCCGGTCTACCTCGGGGCCGAGGCCGTCTCGCCGCTCGACGCCGACGAGGTCAACCTGCTGCGCCAGCTCGGCCAGGAGCTGGCGCTGGCCCTGGGCGCGCTGCGCGCCTACACCGAGGAGCACGACATCGCGCTGACCCTGCAGCGCAGCCTGCTGCCCAGCCGCATCCCCGAGGTGCCGGGCCTGCAGGTCGCGCTGCGCTACCAGCCCGCCGTGGACAACGTCGAGGTCGGCGGCGACTTCTACGAGGTGCTGCAGGTCGACGGACGCGTGCTGGTCGCCGTCGGCGACGTGGAGGGCCACTCCCTGCACGCCGCGACCGTCATGGCCGAGGTGCGCCACGCCCTGCGCGCCTCGCTCATCGCCCAGGTGGACCTGAGCGCCTCCCTCGACCTGCTCAACCAGATGATGCGGCGCTACCACCGGGGCCTGACCGCCACCGTGTGCCTGATGCTCATCGACCCGGCCACCGGCGAGATCGAGCTGGCCAACGCCGGGCACATGCCGCCGCTGTTCGCCGGGCCCGGCAGCTCCTACCACACGCTGGGGAACCTGCTGCTCGGCGCGGTGCCCGAGCGGTACCAGGTGGACCGGCTCAAACTGCCGCCCGGCGGCACGATGATGTTGTTCACCGACGGGCTGCTGGAGGACCGGCACGTCCTGCTCGACGACAGCATGGAGAAGGCCAGGCAGCTCGCCGAGACCGTCGAGGACGACCTGGAGGACTTCGCCGAGCGCATGCTGGCGGCGTTCGGGGCGCGCGAGGACGACGTGGCGCTGGTCGTCGTCCGCCGCACGCCCGACGCGGACTCCGCCGGAACCTGACCGCGCAGTCCCGGCGGCCTCTTGGGGGCCTCCTGGGGGCGCGTCAGCGGGTGTAGCGGTGCTTGGCTCCCGGCGGGAAGTACTCGGCGTCCCCGGCCTCGCGCAACCGGATGAACGGCATCTGCTGCGCCACCGGCACGTAGTTCGCGAACTCGCTGTTCAGCCGCAAAAGCTGGGCCAGGATCGAGGCGCCCACCGCCTGGGCGACCTCGTCGGAGGGCTTCTCGCCGGGCATCAGCTCCACCGTGACCGTCAGATGCCGGTCGTGGTCGGCGTCCTCCGCCACCTCCATCACGAACTTACCCGTCACCGACCCGCTGACCTCGGGCTGCTCCAGCCCCACCGCGATGTTCTCGGGGTAGACGTTCGCGCCGTAGTAGGACAGCGTGAAGTGGCTGCGGCCGAACACGTAGACGAACGGGTGGCGCGGGCCGGAGGCGGCGGCCCTGAAACCGTGCCGCTCGGCGAACTCCAGCATGCGCTCGTACGGGATCACCCCGCCCTCGTCGGCGATGTGGTATCGGATCAGGGGGACGCCGTTGTCGCCGGAAAACAGCAGCGTGCCCTCGTGCTCCTCGAAGAAGCGCACCCGAGGGTCGTACTGCACCAGGGTCGGCAGGCGGGACTCCCCGAACAACTTCCTGGCCGTGTCCGGACGTCCGGCCAGGAAGCGGCGCAGCTCGACCGAGAGCGGGGTCTCGTTGCCGAGCACCCCGGCGTCGGCGGTGCCGTACAGGGAGGCGATCCCGCGCACGGGGTCGGCGATCCCGGCCCGTTCGGCCACCAGCGTGCGCCACTCCTCGCTGAACACCTCGCCCGCCGTGACCAGCTTGACGTTCCAGTCGGCCCAGGGGAGCGGCTCGGTGTCGATGACGTTCTTCAGGAACGGCGGATAGCCCAGCAGGACCACCTGGTCGAAGTGCGGCGCCAGCTCCGGCAGCACCCGGGCGATCTCCCTGCGGTCGGTGCCCGGCGCGACGACGGTGATCGGGTAGCCGCGCTCGGCCAGGTGACGGCAGCACTCGATGGTGAACAGGCCGCCCACCCAGGTGCCGAGGGCGAAGCAGACCACGGCCAGCGTACGGCGTTCGCGGGCGTCGAAGGAGTCCCGGAAGACCTCCTCGAAACGGGCGGCGATCACCCGCTCGTCGGCGACCGAACGCGGCCAGAACGACGGCGTACCCGTCGAACCGGACGACACGGCGATCATGTCCCCGATCACGCCGTCCCGGCAGAGGTCGGGGAGGGGGTGACGGCGGATGTAGGCGTCCTTGGACGTCATCGGCAGCCGCCTGAAGTGCTCCGGAGCGGTCACGCTCGCGGGCTCGACCCCGTGCTCGGCCAGGAACGAGCGATAGGCCGGCACGGTCGCGGCCACCTGATGAAAGAGCTCAAGGGGATCCATGGGGTACGCGCGGCCGTCCGCCCAGAACCCCGGCCCTGAACGCCCACCACGCCTCCTCCCTCCACTGATTGATCGTCTCCACCCCCATGGTGACACCACCCACTACACCCGACACCCCTCCACCCCCCCGCCCCCTCCGCGCTCGGCACTGCCGGTTGCAGCTGAAGCTGTCGGTGTTCAGGGTGAGCTGTCGGATTCCGCCTTCGGCTCCGATCTTGGTGAGGGAATGCTCAGCCATGACGGCGCGGGGACTCCTACCGATGAGGTGAGCCGGCTTACGGCTGTCGCGCCGGCTTCCTGAGCACCTCGGTGAGGGCCGAGATGTTCTGATCGCCGTAGCCCGCCTCAACCGCCCGCCTCACCAGGTCATGGAGCGGGGCGAGCCAGGTCGTGTCGACGTTCGTCTCCCTGGCCAGGTCCTCGTCGTGGGCCGCCGCCGCCAGGAACAGGTTCACCGAGGAGGCGGCGTCGGTGTAGTCGCCGCTGTCGATCTCCTTGGCGTAGATCGGCAGCAGGGACTTGATCATGTCCAGCCACTTGCCGGCGAAGCGCACCATCGTGTTCACCTCCAGCCCGCGCGCCTGGACCGCGGCGGCGCCCTGGAAGAAGCCGACGAGTGCCGGCAGCAGCATGGCGCCCACCGCCATCTCGTACAGGGCGGCCAGGTCGGCCTCGTCGCCGAGGTGGACGGTGTCGCCACCCAGCACCTTCAGGGTCGTCTCGAACTCCTCGAAGACCGCCTTGTCGCCGCTGTAGTACAGCAGGGTGTCCGGCGCTCCCACGGCCGAGGGCACGTTCTTGACCGCGCCGGCCAGGACCCGGGCGCCATGGCCGATGGCCCAGGCGGCCGTCTCTCGGGCGCCGGCCGGGGAACCGCTGTTGAGGGTGACCAGGGCTCGTCCGCGCAGCGACGCGCCGGCGGGCCGCAGTGCCACCCGGGTGTCCTCGAAGGTGGTCAGGCAGGTGATGACCAGGGGACTTGCCGCCACCGCGTCCTCAATGGCCTCCGCATGTCTGGCTCCCATGGCGATGAGGGGCGCGGCCTTGGCGGCGGTCCTGTTCCAGACGGTGGTCGGGTGTCCGGCCTTGACGAAGGCCTCGGCCAGTGCTGTGCCCATGGAGCCCAGTCCGATGACGGTCACAGGTGTCAGGTTCTTCGCGGTCATATGCATGCTCCAGCCACAGAGATGAGGAGATGGGCGCGCTGTAGTGGAGACCGTTGTGGTCTGGCGCGGGCCTGTTCCATGCTGGCTGGAGCGCCTGCATTCTCTCAAGTACCTACATTTTTGCCGGGTACTGACATAAATGTAAGCATAGGTCGGTGAAGGAGACGAAGAAGCGGACGTTCACCTGCGGTCTCGACGCCGCCATCGCTGTCATGGGAGGCAAGTGGAAGGGACTGATCCTTTTCGCGCTCCAGGATGGTCCCCTGCGCTTCGGGGAGTTGCGGCGCGCGGTGCCTGGCATCAGCGAGCGGGTGCTGATCCTGCAGTTGCGGGAGATGCAGACCGCCGGGCTGCTGCATCGCGAGGTCTATCACCAGGTCCCGCCGAAGGTGGAGTACTCGCTCACCGAGTTCGGTCATTCACTGAACACCGCGATGGCGCCGCTCGGGGAGTGGGGCGAGGAGCACGTCGAGCGCATCGAGGCCATTCCGTGGGACCAGGTGGGGTGAACGTGAGCGGATGGATCGGCAGGCCTCATCACCCCCTGCTTCACCCTCCCGCCGCCCGCCCCTCTCCCCTCCGCGCCCGCGTGCGCCCACTTCCGCGCCATGGACCTTCGCGTTCGCGCACACCTGTCTTCGCGCAGCTCCGCCTCGATGTGCGCATGCGTTGGCATCCCCGCGTCAGCGCCCGCTCGCGGGGCCTGCCGTACCCTGTGCCCGCCGTACCCCCGCCCGTGGGGCGCTGTACGGCCGGTGTCGCTCGGCGGCTTCCGTCCGCAAGGGGCGGTGGGGTTACTCGCCTGGGCGGACGAGGCCGGTTTCGTAGGCGAAGACGATGGCCTGGGCGCGGTCGCGCAGCCCGAGTTTCGTCAGCACCCGCCCCACATGCGTCTTGACCGTCTGCTCGGCCACGAACAGCTTCTGGGCGATCTCCTGGTTGGACATGGCCTGGGCGACCAGGATGAGCACCTCGGTCTCGCGCTCGGTCAGCTCCTCCGGCCGCCGGCCCGACGGCGGACGGGGACCGCCCAGCCGGGCGAACTCGTGGATCAGCCGCTTGGTGATGGCCGGCGCGATGAGCGCGTCGCCGGCCGCGACCACGCGGACGGCCTCCGCGAGCTGGGCCGCCGACGCGTCCTTGAGGAGGAAGCCGCTGGCGCCCGCCCGCAGCGCCTCGTAGACGTAGTCGTCGAGGTCGAACGTGGTCAGGATGAGCACCTTCGACGCCGGGCACGCCGCCAGCAACTCCCGGGTCGCCTCCAGCCCGTTCATGACCGGCATGCGCACGTCCATCAGCACCACGTCGGGGCTCAGCGCGACGGCCCGCGTCACCGCCTCGCGGCCGTCGGCGGCCTCGCCCACGACCTCGATGTCCGGCTGGCCGCTCAGGAACACGGTGAACCCCGTGCGGACCATCCCCTGGTCGTCGGCGATCAGCACGCGGATCACGCGGCACCCTCCCTCTTCCCGATCGGCGACCCGATCGCTGACTTGATCGGCGACTCGGTCGGCGGTTCGATCGGCAGCTCGGCGCTCACCTGGTAGCCGCCGCCCCGCGCGGGCCCGGCGTCGAGCGTGCCGCCGAGCAGCGCCGCGCGTTCGCGCATGCCGACCAGCCCCTGACCGGCTCCGGGAGCGGCGGCGGGGGACCGGCCGGGGCCGTTGGCGACGCGCAGGCGCAGCGTGCCGTCGTCGCGGGTGATCTCCACGGTGACGCTCGACCCCGGCGCGTGCCGCATCGCGTTGCTGAGCGACTCCTGGACGATCCGGTACGCCGACAACCCCACCGCCTGCGGCAGCGGCCCGATCGGCCGCCGCAGGCCGACCTCCACGGTCAGCCCCGCGTTGCGGGCGTTGCCCACCAGCTCCTCCAGCCGGTCGAGGCCGGGCTGCGGCGCGGTGTCGGTGCGGCCGTCGGGGTCGCGCAGCACGCCGAGGACCTGGCGCAGCTCGGTGATGGCCTCCAGGGACAGCGCGCGGATCTCGGCCAGCCCGGCCTCCAGCTGCGACGGGTCGCCCGCGGCCCTCAGCGGCACGGCCTCCGCCTGGATGGCGATCACCGACATGTGGTGGGCCACCACGTCGTGCAGCTCGCGGGCGATGCGGGCGCGCTCCTCCAGCACCGCGTGCGCGCCCTCGGCCTGCCGGGTGCGCCGCTCCTCCTCGATGAGCCTGGCCGTGGCGTTGCGCCGGGCGCGGACGTTGTAGCCGAACAGCAGGACGATCCCGGCCGCGCCCGCCACCACGGGCGCCGAGTCGGCGTCGACGGCCAGGCACAGCAGGACCGTGATGATCCCGGCCCCCAGCGTGATGCGCCGCTCGCAGCGCACGCCCACGGAGTAGAGCGCCAGCATGTACGCCAGCCCCACCGTCATCGGGTAGGGGGCGTAGCCCTCGTCCCGCCCGATCGTGACCTGGGCGTAGACGGCGACGGGGGTCAGCACGACCGCCGCCCGCCAGGCCGCCAGCGGCCACCGGTTGCGCAACGCCACGGGCAGGCCGGCGGCCAGGGCCGCGAGCACGACGACGCCGCCCCAGAGCGGCAGGGGAGCGCCCGGCGTGGCGGCGGCCTGCTCGTTCCAGTCCGTGACCGTGGACAGCGTGACGCCGAACAGCTCGACGGCGATCAGCAGCTCGGCCGCCTGCAGCAGGCTGAACGTCTGGACCGGGACCAGCGGCGCCAGCCACCGCGGCACCGGCATCCGCAGCCACCGGGAACGGGGCCGCGGCGGAGGATCGGCGCTGCCCGTGAGCAGCGCGAGCGTGAACGGCCGCAGCACGGCCGCCGACACCCGGCCCAGCGCGATCACGAACCGCACGGCCGCCCCTCCGGACGATGCCGCGGGCTCACCGGGCGGGCCGCCGGGAGCCGGGGACGCGCCGGCGCGCGCGTCGCCCGGGAGGGCGGGAGGCGCGGAGCGGCCGTCACGGTGATTCACCTGGTCAAGGATACGGACGGCCGGGCGGCCCGGCATCAGACCCAGGTTTGATAGCGGTGTCACTCTCAGGTATCGCTTACATCATTACGATCGCCGTGAGCGAACATCGGCAAGGTTGGGAACAACAGCGCGCTCTGATGAATTGAGTCGGTATAACTCAACCCTTTGGAGTTCGTATGAGTGAGAGCTTGATCCTCCCGGTGCTGCCGCTCGACGACGAGGTCGTCCTGCCGGGCATGGTGGTTCCGCTGGACCTGTCCGACTCCGAGGTGCGTGCTGCGATCGACGCGGCCCGCGCGTCCGGTGGTAACAAGCCGCGGGTCCTCCTCGTTCCCCGGATCGACGGCCGTTACGGCGCCGTCGGCGTCCAGGCCGTGGTCGAGCAGGTCGGGAGGCTGCCCGGCGGTGAGCCCGCCGCCGTGGTCCGCGGTGTCGACCGCGTCCGCGTGGGCACCGGCACCACCGGCCCCGGCGCCGCACTCTGGGTCGAGGCGGACACGGTCGACACGGTTCCGGCCGGCGAGCGCGCCCAGGAGCTGGCCAAGGAGTACAAGGCCCTGGCCACCACCATCCTGCAGAAGCGCGGCGCCTGGCAGGTCGTCGACCAGGTCAACCAGATCGACGACCCCTCCGTGCTGGCCGACAGCTCCGGCTACACCCCGTGGCTGACCACCGCCCAGAAGGTCGAGCTGCTGGAGGCCGCCGACCCGGCCGACCGCCTGGCCAGGCTGATCGAGTGGTCCCGCGAGCACCTCGCCGAGCTCGACGTCGCCGAGACGATCCGCAAGGACGTCCAGGAGGGCATGGAGAAGCAGCAGCGCGAGTTCCTGCTGCGCCAGCAGCTCGCCGCCGTCCGCAAGGAGCTGAAGGAGCTCAACGGCGACACGGCCGAGAGCGAGGAAGAGGACTACCGGGCCCGCGTCGAGGCCGCCGACCTGCCGGAGAAGGTGCGCGAGGCCGCGCTCAAGGAGGTCGACAAGCTGGAGCGGACCTCCGACCAGTCGCCGGAGGGCGGCTGGATCCGCACCTGGCTCGACACGGTGCTCGACATCCCGTGGAACGAGCGTACCGAGGACAACTACGACATCGCGGGCGCGCGGGCCGTGCTCGACGCCGACCACACGGGCCTCGACGACGTCAAGGACCGCATCATCGAGCACCTGGCCGTGCGCAAGCGCCGCCAGGACAAGGGCGTCGGCGTGGTGGGCGGCCGGCGCAGCGGCGCCGTCCTGGCCCTCGCCGGCCCTCCCGGGGTCGGCAAGACGTCGCTGGGCGAGTCGGTGGCCCGCGCCATGGGCCGCAAGTTCGTCCGGGTCGCCCTCGGCGGCGTGCGCGACGAGGCCGAGATCCGCGGACACCGGCGCACCTACGTCGGCGCCCTGCCGGGCCGCGTCGTCCGGGCCATCCGCGAGGCCGGCTCGATGAACCCGGTCGTCCTGCTCGACGAGGTCGACAAGGTCGGCGCCGACTACCGCGGCGACCCCACGGCGGCGCTGCTGGAGGTGCTCGACCCGGCCCAGAACCACACCTTCCGCGACCACTACCTGGAGGTCGAGCTCGACCTGTCCGACGTGCTGTTCCTGGCCACGGCCAACGTGCTGGAGGCCATCCCCGGCCCGCTCCTCGACCGCATGGAGGTCGTCACCCTCGACGGCTACACCGAGGACGAGAAGGTCTCGATCGCCCGCGACCACCTGCTGCCCCGGCAGCTGGAGCTCGCCGGGCTGACCCCCGAGGAGGTCAAGGTCGACGACGCCGCGCTGCGGCGGCTGGCCGGGGAGTACACCCGCGAGGCCGGGGTCCGCTCGCTGGAGCGGGCGGTCGCCCGGATCCTGCGCAAGGTGGCGGCCAAGGACGAGCTGCCCGTCACGGTCGGCGCCGACGACCTGGTCGGCTACATCGGCCGGCCGCGGTTCGTGCCGGAGTCGTCGCTGCCCGAGTCCACCCAGCGCACCTCGGTGCCGGGCGTGGCCACGGGCCTGGCGGTGACCGGGGCCGGCGGCGACGTGCTCTACGTGGAGGCGTCGCTGGCCGACCCGGAGACCGGCGAGACCGGCCTGACCCTGACCGGCCAGCTCGGCGACGTGATGAAGGAGTCGGCCCGGATCGCGCTGTCCTACCTGCGCTCGCACGGCGCGGAGCTGGAGCTGCCGGTCACCGCGCTGAAGGACCGGTCGGTGCACGTGCACTTCCCGGCGGGCGCCGTCCCCAAGGACGGTCCCTCGGCGGGCGTGACGCTGACGACCGCGCTGGCCTCGCTGCTGTCCGGCCGCCAGGTCCGCTCCGACGTGGCCATGACCGGTGAGATCTCGCTGACCGGGCGGGTCCTGCCGATCGGCGGCGTCAAGCAGAAGCTGCTGGCCGCCCACCGGGCGGGCATCACCACGGTGCTCATCCCGGCGCGCAACGAGCCCGACCTGGACGACGTGCCCGAGGAGGTCCGCAACGAGCTGACCATCCACGCGGTCAGCGACGTGCGCGAGGTGCTCGACATCGCGCTCACCCCGGCCGAGGTCGCCACCACGGTCGCGGCCTGACCCGGCCCGCTCCCTCCGACACCGCCCCGCCGCACCCGGTTCCTTCCGGGGGCGGCGGGGCGGCCCCATGTGTGGCCGGAAGAGGGCCTCAGTCCGCGACCAGCAGCGTCTCCAGCTCCTCCAGCAGCGCCACGACCCGGGCGGCCCGCTCGGGGTCGTCGCCCACCGCCGCCCGCACCGCCTCCGCCACCGGCCTGGCCGCCCGGCGGTGGACCGCGTTCAGCGCCGGCTCCGTGACCGTGACCTGGGTGCGCCGCCCGTCGTCCGGGTCGGGCGCGGTCCGGACGAGGCCCCGCTCGCGCATCCTGGCCACCGACGCCGACACGTGGCTCTGGACGAAGCCCGTCCTGGCCTGGATCTCGCCGACGGTGCTGCCCGGGTGGCGCAGCGCGTCCTCGAAGACGGCCTCCTCGCCGGGGGTGAGGGGCGGGCCCTTGGTCTCGCCGGCCGCCGTCTTCGACAGCTCCACGAGCCGCCGTCCGAGCCTTCGCATCCGCGCCACGTTCATGGTCGTCGATTGTATCGCTGGAGATGTATCGTCAGCGATATGAATGGGGTGGCGAAGACGGCGGTGGGCGCGGCGTGGTTGCGGGCGCGCGAGAGCGAGCGGCCCGACCGGCTGTTCGACGACCCGTACGCGGCGGCCTTCGTGGCGGCGGCCGAGACCGAGCGGGCGGATGCGGGGCGGGGGAGCGGGGCGGCTGGGCTCTTCGGTGACCACCTGGTGTTCAGGACCAGGTTCTTCGACGACTATCTGAGCGAGTCCGGCTGCGGCCAGGTCGTGCTGGTGGCCGCCGGGCTCGACAGCCGCGCCTACCGCCTCGACTGGCCGCCCGGCGTGCGGCTGTTCGAGCTCGACCTGCCCGAACTGCTGGCGTTCAAGGACGGCGTGCTGCGCGGGCTGGGCGCGACGGCGCGGTGCGAGCGCGTCCCGGTGCCGGTGGACCTGCGCGAGGACTGGCCGGGAAGCCTGCGCGCGGCCGGGTTCGACCCGGCGCGGCCGACGGCCTGGCTGGCCGAGGGGCTGCTGATCTACCTGAGCCCGGCCGAGGCCGCACGGCTGCTCGACGGCATCGGCGCGCTGTCGGCGGCGGGCAGCGGGCTGGCCTTCGAGCACGACCCGGCCGCCTCCGCCGCACTGGCCGAACGGGCGCGGACGATGCCCGAGCTGCGCCGGATCGCCACGCTGTGGAAGGGCGGCCTGGGCGAGGACGCCGTCGCGCGGCTGAATGCCCGCGGCTGGCGGGCGCGTACCGTCGACGCGTCCGCCCTGGCCGCCCGCTACGGTCGCCGCGCCCCGGGCGGCGCCTTCCTCACCGCCACCCGCAGTGACGCAGATCACCGCAATTCCCCGGAATAGGAGTATGTAAAAGCGGTGTTAGCAACGGCGTGAACGAGGCATACGCGAACGACCACCGCGCCCACCGGGACGCCATGTGTTGTCGCCTGCGTATGGGGCGAATGCCGGCCCGTTAGAGACCAGATCCCGCCCGTTCTCCTCGAAGGTCACCATGATCCACACCTTTTGCTTCGTGCTGCGCAGGCTGAGTCACCTGCCGTTCCCTCCGGGCAGCCACTAGATCCCACCGTTTCGACGGTGATGTTCGTGTCAGGAAGCGGCCCGTCGCCGGCCGCTCTCAGTCGTGGGGATTTTTCGTGATCCAGGCTTCCGGCCTGCGCAAGCAGTACGGCCAGACCGTCGCGCTCGACGGCGTCGACCTGCATGTGCGCGAGGGCGAGATCTACGGCGTGCTCGGTCAGAGCGGCGCCGGCAAGAGCACGCTGCTGCGCTGCGTCAACCTGCTCGAACGCCCCACCGCGGGCACGGTCACCGTCGCCGGGCAGGACCTGACCGCGCTGCCCGGCCGCGAGCTCAACCGCGCCAGGCAGCGCATCGGCATGATCCACCAGCATTTCGCGCTGCTGTCCTCGCGCACGGTGGCCGGCAACGTCGCCTTCCCGCTGGAGGTCATGGGCGTGCCCAGGGCCGAACGGCAGCGGCGCGTGGCCGAGCTGCTCGAACTCGTCGGCCTCCAGGGACGCGGCGGCGACCGCCCCCACCAGCTCTCCGGCGGCCAGAAGCAGCGCGTCGGCATCGCCAGGGCGCTGGCGGGCAACCCGTCGGTGCTGCTGTCGGACGAGGCCACCTCCGCGCTCGACCCGGCCACCACCCAGTCCATCCTCGCCCTGCTCAAGCGGCTCAACGCCGAGCTGGGCCTGACGATCCTGCTCATCACCCACGAGATGAACGTGGTCAAGAGCGTCTGCGACTCGGTCGCCATCATGTCCGGCGGACGCGTCGAGGAGTCGGGTGCGATCGCCGACCTCATCAGGACCCCCGGATCCCGTCTGACCAGGGAGATCTTCCCGCTGCCCGAGCCCGCCCCGGCCGGCGCGGTCACGCTCACCTTCACCGGCGACCCGGGCCGCCCGCTGGTCTCGGAGATGGTGCGCAAGTTCGACGTGGACGTCAACATCCTCGGCGGCTCGATCGAGGACCTGGCCGGCGGCTCGGTCGGGCGCCTGCGGGTGTCGCTGACCGGCGCGGAGTCGTCCTCGGCGCTGTCGTTCCTGCGGGCTTCCGGGCTGATCGTCGAAGTCGCGGGGGAGGCCGCATGACCTGGGAAGAGATCGTTCCGCTGCTGTGGCCGGCCACCTGGGAGACCGCCCAGATGGTGGGGTGGGCCACGCTGTTCACCGTGCTGTTCGGGCTGCCGCTCGGCGTGGCGCTGGTGGCCTTCGACCGGGACGGGCTGCGTCCGCTGCCCGCGTTGAAGTCCGCGCTGGGGATCGTCGTCAACGTCGGGCGGTCGCTGCCGTTCATCGTGCTGATGATCGCGATCATCCCGTTCACCCGGTTCGTCATCGGCACCACGATCGGCACCGCGGCCGTGGTGGTGCCGCTGACCGTGGGGGCCGTGCCGTTCTTCGCCCGGCTGGTCGAGACGGCGTTGCGCGAGGTCGGCACCGACGTCGTGCAGGCGGCGCAGGCCATGGGCGCGAGCCGGACCGCCGTCGTGCGCAAGGTCCTGCTGCCCGAGGCGCTGCCGGGCCTGGTGTCGGGGCTGACCGTCACGATCGTCGCGCTCATCGGGTACTCGGCCATGGCCGGCACCGTCGGCGGCGGCGGGCTCGGGGACCTGGCCGTGCGCTACGGCTACCAGCGGTTCGAGACGCTCGTGATGATCGTGACCGTCGTCCTGCTCATCGTCATCGTGCAAATTCTGCAGAGTCTGGGCGACTGGGTCGCTCGGCGCATTTCACATAAGTAAGGAAAAAAACATGAAGATCCGTTCGATCTTGGGTGCTGCCGCGCTGTCCCTGTTGCTCGCCGCATGCGGTACGTCGCAGTCCGCGACCAGCACCCCCGCCGCCGAGTCGGCCGACACGGTGCTGAAGGTGGGCGCGAGCCCCGTCCCGCACGGCGAGATCCTGAAGTTCGTCAAGGACAACCTGGCCCCGGCCGCCGGGCTGAAGCTGGAGATCGTCGAGTTCACCGACTACGTCCAGCCGAACGTGCAGCTCGACGAGGGCCAGCTGAACGCCAACTTCTTCCAGCACAAGCCCTACCTGGACGACTTCAACGCCTCCAAGGGCACCAAGCTGAGCTTCGTCACCCCGGTGCACCTGGAGCCGCTCGGCCTGTACTCCAAGAAGATCACCTCGCTGTCGGCGCTGGCCGACGGGGCCACCGTGGCCGTCCCCAACGACGCCACCAACCTCGGCCGCTCGCTCAAGCTGCTCGCCGACAACGGCCTGGTCAAGCTCAAGGACGGCGCGGGCACCGCGGCCACCGAGCGCGACGTCACGGACAACCCGAAGAAGCTGCAGTTCAAGCCCCTTGAGGCGGCCCAGCTCCCGCGCGCGCTGGACGACGTGGACGCCGCGGTGATCAACGGCAACTACGCCATCGAGGCCGGGCTCAAGCCGGCGAGCCAGGCGCTCGTGCTGGAGAAGACCGAGGGCAACCCGTACGTCAACGGGCTGGTCGTGCAGGCCGGCCACGAGAAGGACGCCGGCATCGTCACCCTCGGCAAGCTGCTGCAGGACCCGAAGGTCAAGGACTTCATCAAGCAGAAGTACGAGGGCTCGGTGATCCCCGCCGAGTGACCTCCGGCGTCGATCGGCGCCGAAGCCGCGGCCCTCCACCGGGGAGCCGCGGCTTCGGCGCGCCCTAGCGCCGCCGCCGACGGACCGAATACTGTTCTAATATGTACCCGGGAGCCATCGCAGCCGTCACCCCCGACAAGCCCGCTGTGATCATGGCGGGCTCCGGGCAGGTCCTCACCTACCGCGAGCTCGAAGAGGAGTCCAACCGCCTGGCCCACGCCTTCCGCGAGGCCGGGCTCAAGCCCGGCGACCACGTCGCCTTCATGCTCGCCAACCACCCGCTCTTCCTGGCCGTCGCCTGGGCCGCGTACCGCGCGGGCCTGTACTACACGCCGATCAGCTCCCGCCTGCGGACCGACGAACTCGCCTACATCGTGGACAACTGCGGCGCCCGGGTCTTCATCTCCAGCGCGGACCTGGCCGAGGTGGCCACCTCGATCACCGCCGCCACGCCGGGCGTGGAGCTGCGGCTCATGCTCGACGGCGTAGCCGAGGGTTTCGTCTCCTACGAGGAGACCGTGGCCGGCCGCCCGGTCACCCCGATCGCCGACGAGTGCCAGGGCGCCGACATGCTCTACTCCTCCGGCACGACCGGCCGTCCGAAGGGCGTCAAGGTGGCCGCCTCGCTGGCCCCGCTGACCGAGTCGAACACGCTGGTCCGGCTCATCCAGGGGCTGTTCGCGCCGTCGGCGGACAGCGTCTACCTCTCGCCCGCGCCGTTGTACCACGCCGCGCCGCTGCGCTACTGCCTGTCCTTCCAGCGGCTCGGCGCCACGGTGGTGGTGATGGAGCGCTTCGACCCCGAGGAGTACCTGCGGCTGGTCGAGCGGTACGCGGTGACGCACTCGCAGCTCGTGCCGACGATGTTCATCAAGATGCTCAAGCTGCCCGAAGAAACCCGGAAGAAGTACGACCTGTCGTCGCTGGTCTGTGCCATCCACGCCGCCGCGCCGTGTCCCGTGCCGGTCAAGGAACAGATGATCGACTGGTGGGGCCCGGTGATCCACGAGTACTACGCGGGCACCGAGGGCAACGGCTTCCTCTACGTCGGCTCCCAGGACTGGCTGGCGCACAGGGGCACGGTCGGCCGTTCGCTGCTCGGCGTCGTGCACATCTGCGACGAGGAGGGCGAGGACCTGCCGCCCGGCGAGCACGGCACGGTCTACTTCGAGAACGGCGCCCGCTTCGAGTACCACGGCGACCCCGACAAGACCCGCTCGGCGCAGGACCCGAAGGGCCGCGGCTGGACCACCCTCGGCGACATCGGCTACCTCGACGCCGACGGCTTCCTGTACCTCACGGACCGCCGCTCGTACATGATCATCTCCGGTGGGGTGAACATATACCCGCAGGAGGCCGAGAACGTGCTCGCGGTCCATCCCAAGGTGGCCGACGTGGCCGTGTTCGGCGTACCGGACGAGGAGATGGGGGAGCAGGTCAAGGCCGTGGTCCAGCCGATGACGGCGGCCGAGGCGGGACCGGCGCTGGAGGCGGAGCTGATCGCGTACTGCCGGGAGCGTCTGGCGCACTACAAGTGCCCGAAGTCGGTCGACTTCCGCGACGAGCTCCCACGCCACCCGACCGGCAAACTCTACAAGCGCCTCCTGAGGGACGAATACTGGCCCGCCCGCACCTGACCACCCCCTGCGACGGGCCGATACGCACGTATTTCACCTTTTTTTGCCCGTTCTCGGCGCGGCGGCATGGCCTGCGAGCAGCGCAGATAAGGCGTGAGTGAGTCGTCTCACAGAGTTCCGATCAACGCCTTAACCAGCTCTTACGCCGTCCTTGGCACCCTTGAGCCATAGGGACTTGAGGGAGATGACAGATGGACGCGAACGAGCCTCGCGAGCAGGGCACCGGTGGTTGGAGCCAGTTCGGCGCCACGCCACCGGCCGCCGGGGGCTTCCCCCGGCGGGACACGATCGTCATGGAGCAGCCGCCTCCTCCTCCGCCGTCCGCCCTGGTCAAGGCGCGCTTCAGCGCCGGGCAGAAGGCCGTCGCGGGCCTGGCGCTGGCCGCGATGGCCATCGGCGGCGGGGTCGTGGGAGCGGCCGTCGCCACCGCCTTCCAGCCGCAGCCGCAGCAGGTGGTCAGCGCGCCCAGCCCGGTGCTGCGGTCGGCCTCCAACCAGCTCTCCACCGCTGAGGTGGCCGAGCGGGTGCAGCCGTCGGTGGTCATGATCCAGGGGCAGACGGGCGAGGGTTCGGGGGTCGTGCTCTCCGAGGACGGCCTCATCCTCACCAACAACCACGTGGTCGTCGGCGCCTCGCAGGGCGGGGGGCAGATGACGGTCAAGTTCAGCGACGGCAGGACGGCCAAGGCCAGCGTCGTGGGCACGGACCCGGCCACCGACCTCGCGGTCATCAAGGCCCAGGACGTCTCGGGGCTGACCAAGGTCACGCTGGGCGACAGCGACCAGCTCAAGGTCGGCGACGACGTGCTGGCCATCGGCAGCCCGCTCGGCCTGGACGGATCGGTCACCAGGGGCATCATCAGCGCCCTGAACCGTACCCTCAACCTGGGCGGCGAGCAGCGCCAGCAGCTTCCGCCCGGTTTCGGCGGCGAGCAGCAGCAGAGCCAGGCGCCGAGCGCCACCATCGGCGACGTCATCCAGACCGACGCCGCCATCAACCCCGGCAACTCCGGCGGCGCGCTGGTGAACGCGGCCGGCGCCCTCGTCGGCATCAACACCGCCATCGCCTCCGACGCGGCCGGCGGCGGCGTCGGCTTCGCGATCCCGGTCAACACCGCCAAGCAGGTGGCCGAGCAGCTCATCAAGAGCGGCAAGGTCAGCCACGCCTTCCTCGGCGTGAGCGTCACCGACGCCACCGGCGACGTGCCCGGCGCGCTTATCCGTCAGGTGACCGCGGAAAGCCCGGCGGCCAAGGCCGGGCTGAAGGAGGGGGACCTGATCACCAAGATTGGGGACACACCTGTTGACTCAGGCGATACCGTTGTTGGACAGGTCAGAGGTTTCAAACCGGGCCAACAGGTCAAGATCACATATATGAGGGGCGGACAGTCCGGCGAGGTCACCGTCACCCTCCAAGAGAAGAAGTAAACACCAGGACCCCCTCCCGGAGACGGGTGTGCCGTTGAGATCGCTGCGGACTCGGCGGCACACCCCCCCATCAGGCGAAACGGCGGCCCTCGTCACGGCGGTAGGCCCACGTGGCGGCGGCCGCCGCGAGCACCGTCCAGACGCCCAGCATGATGAGCGCGATCCCGTCCGGCCGCGCCCCCGCGATGGCCGCCCAGATCAGCTCGGCCGCGCCCCTGGACGGCACGTACGGCGAGATGGTCTCCACGATGTCCGGCAGGATCTGCGGCGGCAGGATCAGCCCGCCCACGATCGCCACGGGGAAGAAGACGATCTGGGCCACCGCGAGCGCCGCCTTCGACGGCAGCGTCAGGCCGAGGAACAGCCCGATCAGCATGAACGGCACCCCCGCGCCGACCAGCGCCGCCAGCCCCAGGGCCAGCCGCACCGGCGTGATGACCGCCTCCGTCAGCAGCGCCGCCACCACCAGCACCGGGACCACCGACAGCAGCATGAGGACCACCGTCGACAACATCCGCCCGGCCAGGCGCGGGAACGGCCCGGCGGGCAGCGTGCGCGTGTAGGGGTCCCACGGCTGCTCGCGGTCCTGGGAGACCGAGGCGCTGAGCCCGATCACCGCCGAGGACATGGCGCCGAAGAACATCAGCGCCCCCGTCGCCGTCGTCGCCGCCGCCGGGTCACCGCCCGCGAACGGCACCACGAACGCCAGCATCGAGATGGCCGGGAACATGGAGCTGGCCAGGATCCCGATGGGCACCCTGAACTGCTCGACGAGCTGCAGCCGGGTGTGGGCCGCGATCAGGCTAGACATTCGCGTCCTCCTTGGAAGCGGTCGAGGTGTCCGAGGTGGCGGTGATGGTGAGGAAGGCCTCCTCCAGCGTGGTCGGCCTGACCTCCAGCCCCGAGAACGGCGTGCCGCTGCGCACCAGCTCGACCACCAGCCGGTCGGGATCGGTGGTCAGCAGGCTGATCCGGCCGTCCCGGCGTTCGGTGCTGAGCACGCCGGGCAGCTCGGGCAGGTCCTCGGCGTCGAGCGAGACGCGCCGCACCCCCACCATGTCGCGCACGGCCCGCACGGTGTCGTCGGCCAGCACCCGCCCCTGGCCGACCACGACCACGCGCTGGGCCAGCGCCTCGATCTCCTCCAGGTAGTGGCTGGTCAGGACGACCGTGCCGCCTTCGGCGTGGAAGGCCTGGATGCCGTCCCAGAGCGTGCGCCTGGCCTCGACGTCGAGGCCGGTCGTCGGCTCGTCCAGGAACACCAGGCGCGGCCGGCCGGCGAAGGCCAGCGCCACGGCCAGACGCCGCTTCTGCCCGCCGGACAGCCCGCCCACCTGGCGCTTGACCAGGTCGCTCAGGCCGAAGCGGTCGAGCAGCTCGTCCTTGCCGAGCGCGTCGGGGAAGTGGGCGCGCACGAAGTCGGTGATCTCGCCGACCCGCAGCGACTCCGGCAGGCCGGTCTCCTGCGGGGTCACGCCGATGCCGCGGCGCGTCACGGGGTCCTGGGGCGAGCCGCCGAACAGCTCGACCGTGCCGGAGGTCGGGCGGCGCAGCCCGACGAACAGGTTGATCAGGGTGGACTTGCCCGCCCCGTTCGGGCCGAGCAGGCCGACCAGCTCGCCCGCCCGGATGTCGAGTGAGACGCGGTCGAGCGCGAGCACGTCCCCGTAGCGGCGGGTGACCTCCACCGTTCTGGCGAGGGCCGTCATGGGGTTCCTCCAGCGTTGTCGAGCAAGGCGCGGATCGCCTTGGTGTAGTCCTCGAAGGCCAGCCGTCCGCGCTGGGTGAGCGCGACGTACGTGACGGGGGTGCGGCCCTTGTGGGTCTTGGTGATACGGACGTAACCGGCGTCCTCCAGCTTGGTCAGATGCACCGAGAGGTTGCCGGCCGTCATCCCGAGCAGGTCCTTCAGCGAGGGGAAGGCGATCTCGTCGCGGCCGCCGAGGGTGTTGAGCGTGGCGACCACCCGCAGCCTGGCCTGCGCGTGGATGACCGGGTCGAGCTCGGGGACGGCCCCGCCATGGCTCACGTCCGCCGCCGCAGCACGATCCCGGTCACGATGTAGCCGCCGCCGGTCAGCACGGCCGTCAGCAGCGCGTGCCAGCCGGCCCCGAGCATGACGCCCACCCCGTTGACGACCGCCGTCCACACGCCGACGAAGAACATCGGCCAGTACGTCCAGATCGCGCCGCCGGCCATGTAGAGCAGGGCGACGAGCATCATGAAGCCGCCGCCCCACAGCAGGCCGCTCTCGGTGGCGGAGAGCTGGGGGCTCAGGCGTACGGCGAGCACCGTCATGGAGATCATGCCGGCCACCCAGGCGTAGCCGTACATCATGCCCTTGGCCGAGGTCTCGCCGCGGACCTGCGCCCCCATCTTCACCATGCCGAAGACGGCGATCGCCCCGGCCAGCGACATGCCCGCGAACAGCACCGTGAGCGCCAGCGGGCGGGAGATCGGCGCGTAGGGCACGCCGTCGAGGCCGTAGTGCAGGAACAGCGCCGTGAAGCCGAGCAGCCAGGCCACGCCCCAGGGCACGTAGAGCAGCACGGGGTCGCCGTGCAGGCGCCTGACCGTGGCGGTCCGCTGCTGCTCGATCAGCCGCAGCGTCTCCTCCGGAGTACGCGCGTGATCGTCGTCCACCATGCCTGCCCCTCTTGTCCCGCAAACAGGTTTGTATCTTAAACCTGATGACGGCGCAAACTCTACAGCAGGGCGGGCGGGACGGCTACCGCCTGGTCAGGGCCTCGGACTCCCACAGGTCGCGGTAATAGCCGGGCACGGCCACCAGCTCGTCGTGCCGCCCGCGCTGGACGACGCGGCCCTCGTCGAGCACCACGACCTCGTCGACCGACTCCAGGCCCTTGAGCCGGTGGGTCACCAGCACGGTGGTGCGCTCGCGGATGACGTCCAGCAGGTCGGCCATCAGGCGGTCGGCGGTCTCCTCGTCGAGCGCCTCGGCGGGCTCGTCCAGCAGCAGGACGGGCGGGTCGTACAGCAGCGCCCTGGCCAGGGCCAGGCGCTGGAGCTGGCCGCCGGAGACGGTCCTGCCGTCCTCGCCGAGCTCGGCGTCCCAGCCGGTGCGCTCGACCCACGGGCCGAGCCTGGCCTCCCGTACGGCCGCCGTCAGCCGCTCGTCATCGGCGTCCGGCCCGGCCAGGCGCAGGTTGTCGCGCAGCGTGGTGCGGAAGATGTACGGGTCCTGGGTGAGCCCGGTCATCAGCGTGCGGACGTCGTCGCCGGACAGGTCGCGCAGGTCGGCCCCGTTGACGCGGACGCTTCCCGACTCGGGCTCGACCAGGCGCATCAGCGCGGCCAGCAACGTGCTCTTGCCCGCGCCGCTCGGGCCCACGATCGCCACCCGGCGGCCCGGAGTGAGGCGCAGGGAGACGCCGTCGAGGGCCGGCCTGGCGGCGCCGGGGTGGCGTACGACGAGGCCCTCGACCTCGACCGTCAGGGGAGCGGACGGCACGGGCGCGGGCGCGGCGGGCTCGGTGACGGCCGGGGCGGCGGCGCGGACCTCGCGCAGCCGCCGGATCGCGGCGGTGATCCCGGCCATGCGCTCACCCGCCGCGGCCAGCGGCAGCACCGGCTCGAACGACACCAGCGCGGTCAGCGCGAGCACCGCCGTGGCGACCGAGCCGGCGCCCGCGCCCTGGGCGAGCAGCACGATGGCCGCCACCGTCAGGCCCTGGGCCAGCGTGCCGACCGCCAGGGCGGCGGCGTGCACGCGCGACTGGCGGCGCTCCAGCGCGGCCAGCGACTCGTCGGCGGCCAGCGCGCCGGACAGTGCCCGCTCGCCCGCGCCGTAGGCGGCCAGGTCGGCCGAGCCGTGCACGAGGTCGGCCACGCGGGCCGCGAGCGCGGCCCTGGCCGGGGCGATCCGCGCCGACCAGCGGCGCGCGGCGGCGGCGGTCGCGGCGGGCAGCAGCACGCCCGCCACCACCAGCCCGGCCACCAGCACCAGCGCGGTCACCGGCAGCACGAACAGCCCGATGACGACCGCGGCCAGGCCGGTCAGGAGAGCGGCGGCGGCCGGGAGCAGCGCGCGGACCAGCAGGTCCTGGACGGCCTCGGTGTCGTCCACCATGCGGCTGAGCAGGTCGGCGCCGCCGTGGCGGGGGCGCTGGGGCGGGACGAGCGCCTCGTAGAGCCGCTCGCGGGTGCCGGCCTGGGCGCGCAGGGCCACGTCGTGGCCGGTGAGCCGTTCGGCGTAGCGGAAGACGCCCTTGCCGGTCGCGAAGGCCCTGGTAGCCACGATGGCCACGCTCAACGCGGCCAGGGACGGCTGCTGCGCGGCCCGGGTGATCAGCCAGGCGGCGGCCGCGATCAGCCCCAGCCCGGCCAGGTCGGCGGCCGCCCCGGCCAGCACGGCCCAGGCCAGCCGGGTGCCCATGCGCCGGTTCATCGCGCGCTCCCCTCGGGAAGGGAGGCCACGCCCTGCGGCTCCCTGTGATCGTCGCCTCCTGGGCGGGCCGGACGGTCGCGGGTGGTGTCGGAGACGACGCGGCCCTCGTGCACCCGGACGATCCGGTCGGCCAGGTCGATCATCGCGGGCCGGTGCGCGACGATGACGGCGGTCCGCCCCCGCGCCAGTTCGGCCGTGGCGGCCACGACGGCGGCCTCGCTGCGGCCGTCGAGGCGGGCGGTGGGCTCGTCGAGCAGCAGCGCCGTGGCGCCGGGGCGGCAGAAGCCCCGGGCCAGCGCCACGCGCTGCCGCTGGCCCGCCGACAGGTTCGCGCCGCGCTCGCCGACGACGGTGTCGAACCCCTCGGGCAGGCCGTCCACGAAGTCGGCGTGCGCGGCGGCCGCGGCCCGGCGGACCTCCTCCAGGGTGGCGCCGGGCGCGCCGAGCCGGATGTTGTCGGCCACGGAGGTGGTGAACAGGTGGGGGCGCTGCGGCACGTACGCCAGGGCCGCCCGCCAGCTGTCCAGGTCCAGCTCGGTCAGGTCGGCGCCGTCGACCAGGACGCGCCCCTCGGACGGGCGCAGGAAGCCGAGGACCAGGTGCAGCAGCGTGCTCTTGCCGCCGCCGCTCTCGCCGACCAGCGCCACCCGCTCGCCGGGCGCGATGGTGAGCGTCACGTTCTCCAGAGCGGCCTCGTCGCGGCCGGGGTAGCGGACGGTCACGTTCTCCAGGCGGATCTCCGGCGCGCCGTGCCCGGCGTACGGGCGGGTCGCGCCCGGCGGGTCGCCGGCGGCGTCGTCCAGGACGGCGAAGGCGGCGTCGGCGGCGGCCACCCCCTCCATGGAGGCGTGGAACCGGGTCCCCATGGCCCGCAGCGGCAGGTACGCCTCGGGCGCCAAGAGCAGCACCAGCAGCGCCGTCGTCAGGTCCAGCGACCCGCCGAGCAGCCGCAGCCCGATCGGCACCGCCACCAGCGCCAGCGACAACGACGCGCACAGCTCCAGCACCAGCGACGACAGGAACGCCACCCGCAACGTGCGCATGGTCGCGCTCCGATGGGCGTCGGCGACCTGCCGGATGACCGTCGCCTGGTAGCGGGCCCGCCCGAAGGCGCGCAGCGTGGGCAGCCCGCGCACGACGTCGAGGAAGTGCCCGCCGAGCCGCGACAGGGCGTGGAACTGCCGCTCGGTGACGGCCTTGGTCGTCATGCCGACCAGCGCGCCGAAGACGGGGATCAGCGGCAGCGTGATCAGGACGATCACCGCGCTGCCCAGGTCGGCGGCGAACAACCGGACCAGCACGGCCACCGGCACGACGGCCGCCACCGCGATCGAGGGCAGGTAGCCGGTCAGGTAGGCGTCGAGGCCGTCCAGGCCCCGGCCGGTCAGCGTGACCAGCTCGCCCGACCGGTGACCGGTCAGCCTGGACGGGCCCAGCTCGCCCAGGCGGGCCAGCAGCCGGTGGCGCAACGCGGACTTCACCCCCGTCGCCGTGCGCCCGGCGAAGACGCCCTGCGTCCAGGCCAGCAGCGCCCGTACGCCCACGACGGCGGCCAGCGCGCCCAGCGCGGCGGCGGTGAACCGGCCGGACAGCACCCCGGCCAGCAACTCGGCCTGCGCGAGCACGAGCAGGCCGGCCAGCACGGCCGCGACCATGGTGACGGTCAGATGGCGGCGCACCGAGCGCTCGGCCCGCATGAGCCGCAGAAGATCCTTATGCACGTGGCCTTCAGAAGAACGAGGGGAGCGGGACGGCGCCCTTACCTGGCCGGAAAGTCCGCCATACCCATACTTGCGCGCCCAGCATGATCGGCGCGAACGGCAACGCCATGACACTGAGCACATTCAACGTAGCCGCCGGCGCGCTGTGCTCCAGCAAGAACGGCATCGCCCCCACGAGCAGGCCGATCACCGGCAGCGCCGAGACCAGCCCCGAGACCACCAGCGCCCGCCCCGACCGCACGCCCCCGAAGGCTCCCGGCTCCCGCCAGGCCAGGAACGTCCACCCGTGGAAGGCGAACAGCAGGGTCGTCAGCACGCCCAGCAGCACCCCGACCGGATGCACCGGCGAGGAGGTGAACCCGGTGGCGGCGGCGTGCAGCGCCATGCCCCAGCCGAACGACAGCCCCAGCGACCCGAACGCGATCATCGCGTCCCAGAAGCCGCGCCACCGGGCGCCGTCCAGCCGCCGCCGGAACCACAGCCCGGCGTCGCGCAGGATCCAGCTCAGCAGCATGGCCACCACCAGCGGATACAGCCCGAACAGCACCTCGCCCTCCAGGCGCGGGTACACGCCGAACAGCGTCCCGGCCACCGCGACCAGCCACACCTCGTTGGCCAGCACGAACGGCGCCATCGCGGCCACCATGCGGTCGCGGTTGGCGCGCGTCCTGCCCAGCACCGGCAGCAGCAGGCCGACGCCGAGGTCGAAGCCCTCCAGCGCGAAGTACCCGGCCAGCAGCACCGCGAAGAACAGGAACCAGATCACTTCCATGTCAGCACTCCTAGAAGGTCATCGCCGGGGCGGGCCGGGCGCCGGCGGGGACCGCGCCGAGGTCGAGGTCGCGCGGACCCCGCCGGACGATCCGGGCGATGAGGACGTAGTCGACGACCGCCAGCAGCCCCAGCACCCCGGCGAACCCGATGAGCGAGGCCGTGACCATGCCCGAGGTCAGCCCCGGCGTCAGGGCGTCGGCGACGGTGAGCTTCTGCCACACCATCCACGGCTGGCGGCCGATCTCCCTGGCCATCCAGCCCAGGATCGCCAGCGCGAACGGCACCGGGGTCATGAGCATCAGCACCACGTGCGTCCACCGCCAGCGCGGCAGCCAGTAGATGAGCGGCAGGAGGATGAAGAGCAGCACGAACGCCAGGAGCTGGCCGATCTCGATCATGAACCCGAGCGGCACCGCGGCGCCCGTGCTCCCGTCGAACTTGCCCTCCTGGACGCCGCCGAACTGCGCGTAGCCGAACCCCAGGGCCAGGAAGGCGCCGACGGACGCCACGCCGACCCCCATGCGCAGGGACCTGTCGAAGAACACCGACTCCCGCGTGCGGCGCCGCAACTGGTACGCGCTAGCCCCGGCCAGCACCAGGCCGCCGGTCAGCAACCCCGCGCCGATGACGTGGGGGAAGGAGAACACCAGCGTCTTGTTCGTGAGCAGGGCGCCGAAGTCGACCAGCTCCAGCCGGCCGTCCCTGAGCACCGAGCCCGCCGGGTTCTGCAGGAAGGAGTTGGCGACCATGATGAAGAACGCGCTGGCGTACGCGGTCAGCGTCACCAGCCAGATGCAGGCCAGGTGCAGCCATTTGGGCAGCCGCCCCCACCCGAAGATCCACAGTCCGAGGAACGTGGACTCCAGGAAGAAGGCCACCAGGGTCTCCATGGCCAGCGGCGCGCCGAACACGCCTCCGGCGTAGTCGGACAGCCCGCTCCACGACAGCCCGAACTGGAACTCCATCACCAGGCCGGTGACGATGCCCAGGGCGTAGTTGACGACGTAGATCTGACCCCAGAACCGGGTCATGCCTCCGTGCAGCGCGCTGCCGGAGATCACGTGGCGGGTGTGCATGAGCGCCACGATCGGCGCCAGCCCGAGCGTGAGCACGACGAACAGGAAGTGCAGGCTTCCCGTCACCGCGAACTGCGTGCGGGCGAGTTCGAGTACGTCCATTCCCTCGACTCCGTTGTTGTGTCTACCTACATATAGACAGCCTACATGTAGACTGGCTACATGCGAAACGGTTGTCTAGGATCTAGGACATGAATCCAGACGCGCTGCGCGGGCACATGGACGCGTTGCTGCTCTCGGTGCTGGAGCGGGAGCCGCTGCACGGCTACGCGATCATCGAGGCGCTCCAGGAGCGCAGCGGAGGCGCGCTCAGCGTGCCCACCGGCACCGTCTATCCGGCGCTGCGGCGGCTGGAGCGCATCGGCTACCTGGCCAGCGAATGGGCGACCGTGGGCGGGCGCAAGCGGCGCACGTACCGGCTGACCGACTCGGGCAGGAAGCAGCTCGAAGGGGAGCGGTCGGCCTGGCGGGAGTTCACCAGCGTGATCGGCGGCGTGCTCCAGGCCGACACGCGGGCCTCAGGCTGACGGTTCCGCGGCGGTCCGGCCGGCGCGGGTGACCCGCAGGCAGCGCGTCGCGCCGTAGATCTGCAGGCCCCAGAACGCGGTCGTGACCAGGTTCGCCAGGAACGCGGGCAGGTAGTCGGTCATCGTGCCCGGCCCGGAGGAACTGTAGGACAGCACGAGGCTCATGGCGCCCGCGACCGGCAGCATGCCCCACACGAGGATGCCCAGCGACCTGGTCACCAGGCGCGGGCGGCGGATCCAGCGGGCGCCCCGGCCCAGCGCCAGCAGGGCGAGGCCGCCGTACAGGCCGGTCGCGAGCTGGCAGATGTCCAGCAGCCGCGAGAGCAGGTGGTACCAGGCGGGCCTGCCCACCCACAGCGCCGGGTCGGCGGGATAGATCCGCCACACCAGCGACCACATGAGCGCGGTCAGCGGGACGCTGATGAACAGCAGCAGGCCCAGGCGCCGCCCGGCCACGGCGGTCAGCTCGCTCTGGTAGCCCGGGGCGATCTCGGTGACCGGGCCGAACTCCGCGACCGCCAGCCGCTCGGCCTCGGCGCGTTCGAGCCCGTCGGCCTCCAGGGCGTCGGCGGTGTCGGACAGGCTGTCGCGCGCCTCGACGACCAGGTCGCGCTTCGCGCCGGCGGGGCCGGACAGCACGCGATCGAGGTCGGCCACGTAGTCGTCGATCCGCATGATCCCAGTCTACGGAGCAGGTCGCCGTTGGCCTATCAGGGAAGTCCCCGATATTTCGCGCACCGGCTTGATATGTCGGAAAAATCCTACGTATAGTGGCCCACATGCTGATTTCCGGGATTCTGACCGTCACCGTGCCCGTCGCCGACCAGGCGCGGGCGCTCGACTTCTACACCGGCGTGCTCGACTTCGAGGTGCGCACCGACAATCCGTTCCCGATGGGCCGCTGGCTCACCGTCGCGCCCAAGGGCACGGCGACCACGCTCCTGCTGGCCTCCTGGTTCCCCGCCATGGCCCCCGTCGGCGGGCTCGTGCTGGCCGCACCCGACCTCGACGCGCTCGCCGCCCGGCTCGCCGCCCACGAGATCGCCTTCGAAGGGCCGAGCGACGAGGCATGGGGACGCCAGCTGCTCTTCGGCGACCCCTTCGGCAACGGGTTCGTGGTCAGCCAGGCATGACCGCCGACCACGTCTTCACCGCGCTGGCCAGCCCGGCCAGGCGCGAGCTGCTGCGCCTGCTGCTCCAGGAGGGGCCCCAGCCCGCCGGGCGGCTGGCCGAGCGGTTCGACCTGAGCCGGCCCAGCGTCTCGGAGCATCTCAAGGTGCTCAAGGACGCCGGGCTCGTCGCCGAGGCCCGCAAGGGGCGGGAACGGCACTACCAGCTGGAGCCGGAGCCACTCATGGAGATCCGCGACTGGCTCACCCCGTACGAGAGGTTCTGGCGCGGGAAGCTGGCCGGACTCTCCGCACTGCTCGACGAGATGGAAGAAGAAGATGGCTGACGACCGGACCGCGATCCGGCTGGACGAGTTCCTCGCGCACCCGCCGCGCAAGGTGTGGCGGGCGCTGACCGACCCCGAGCTGATGGCCCGCTGGCTCATGCCCAACGACTTCCGGCTGGAGGTGGGCCACCGGTTCACCTTCACCACCCAGCCCAGGAAGGCGGTGGGGTTCGACGGCGTCGTCCACTGCGAGGTGCTGGAGTTCGAGGAGGAGAAGCTGCTGCGGATCAGCTGGAGCGACCGCAAGCAGGCCGACTGGACGGTCACCTGGCGGCTGGTGCCCGAGGGGCGGGGGACCCGGCTGTTCCTCGACCACGAGGGCTTCGACCCCGACGACCCCACCCAGCAGCTCTCCCGCCGGATCATGGGCGGCGGCTGGCCCCGGCACTTCACCACGATCGAGTCCCTCGCCGCCACCCTCTGATCCCGGCCGCCCGGCTCGGCGCCTCACCGCGTTCGAGTCCCTCGCCGCCGTCCGGCTCCGGCGCTTCGCCGCGTTCGACTCCCTCGCGGCCACTCGGCTCGGTCACCGGAGCGGGCTCGGGCCCGGTGGCGGGAGGTGGGCCAGGGCCTGTGAGGCCAGCTCGTCCGGGGCGCGGCCGTCGGTGTCCAGGCGCACGTCGCCCGCCCCGGCCCGCTCCAGGGCCGCGGCCTCCCGAGCCGCCCGCGCGGCCACGGCCCGCAGGGCGTCCGCGTCCAGCCCCCTCAGCTCGTCGCCGGGGATCGCCGGGCCGCCTCCCCGGCCGCGCAGCAGGACGCGTTCGAGCAGCGTGGCGGGGGAGGCGTGCAGCCGGAACACGGTCGGCGCCAGGCCGGGCAGCAGGCGGGTGCAGTCGCGGACGGTCTCGTCGGAGTCCGCCTCGCCGGAGACGATCAGGCAGGCGGCCCCGGCCGCCCGGTACCCGTCCCAGAGCGCGGCGAGGTTGTGCGCCTTGAGCCGGCGGCGTTCGTCCTCACTGGACGGGCGCAGCGTGGCGATCTGCCGGAGATCGACGTAGGCGGCCCGCACGCCCGACCGGTGCACCCGCCCGAAGACCTCGTAGCCGACCGTCGACTTCCCGGCCGCCGTCGCGCCCGAGAACCACAGCAGGGGAACCTCGCCGGAGGGCGCGGTCGGCGGACAACCAGCGGGTACGGTCGCCGGACAAGCAGCGGGCACGGTCGGCGGCCACCCGCCGAGCCGGTCGAGCACCAGCCGGGCCGTCTCCGGAGCCGTCAGCCCGCCGGTGTCCACGCACAGGTCGGCGTACCGGCTGCGGTCCTGTGCCGCGGCCTCGGCCACGGCCTCCTCCACCAGGTCCGGACGCCAGCCCCGCCCCAGGAACCGCGCCCTCAGCTCCGCGTGGGGGACCCGCAGCCGGCACACGGTGAACGCCGCCCCGGGCAGCAGCGCGGTGTACTGGCCGACCTCCTCGGACGTGTCCACGAAACCGGCCAGGACCAGGCAGTCCATCCCCTCGCGCCGGAACCCCGGCCACAGGGCCGCCAGGTTGCGCGCCCGCAGGCGATGCGTGCCGTCATCCGGCGCCGGATGACAGAGGCTGATCTGGTCGGCGTCGAGGAAGGCCGCCTTGACGCCGCTGCGGCCGAGCCGGGCGAAGATCTCCCACCCGGCCGACGACTTCCCGGCGCCCGTGGGGCCCGACAACCACAGCAGCGGCAGTGGATCGATGCTCACCGGCGCGACCCTAGCGAGCCCGATCCGCCGCCTGCCACCGCATTTCCGCCCGGCTACTGGTGGATGACCGGGTTGTGGTGGACCGCCTGGCGGGCCGCGTGCGAGGTGGAGCTCCACAACACCGCCGCCGCCGTCAGCGCCGCGAGCAGCGTGCACCAGGCCACCGCGCGGCCGAGGCGCATGCCGTACCCCCACAGCAGCCACGACAGCGACAGCCACCAGTGCTCGCCGGCCTGGCGGCGCATCTCCATGGCGGCGAAGGCGAAGTCCGCCGAGGTGTCGCGGTCCTCGACCCGGCCGCGGAGCTCGGCGTAGAGGGCGGCCAGCCGGTCGGGCGTGGTGGGCGAGCCGCCGGAGGCGTCCCAGCCGCGCAGGGCGTGCTCGTCGGCCAGCGCGCTGCGCCGCGAGAACCAGCGCAACATCGGACGGCGCAGGCTGACCCGCACGCCGCGCGGCGTGAGCGCGAACGTGCAGTTCCTGACCCGCACCCCGGCCGGACGCATGAGCCCGGTGAAGCCGCACGCCGACAGGTCGAGGCCGGTCAGCGTGAGGCTGTCGGCGTCCACCTGGCGCAGCGAGCTGAGCATCGACAGGCCCTTGCCGGTCACCGAGGCGGGCCCGTGCAGCACGGCGCCCTCCAGGTCGGCGCTGGAGTCGGTCAGCCGTACGGTGGCGGCCCCCGAGACCTCGACCCGCCGCAGGTCCACCCCGCAGCGCGCGACCGTCACGTCGAGCAGGCCGTCGGCGCGGGCGCGCGCGGCCGACAGCCTGCCGGTGGCCGACAGGTACGCGTCGCCGGCGAAGTGCGCATACTCGAACCCCGCCTGCCCGCGCACCTTGCGGAAGGAGAGGGTACGGCCGAACCTGGCGCCGCGGAACGTGCCGCCGGTGCCCAGGCGGGCGTCGTCGAAGGTGGCGTACCCGTCGAACCGGGCGCCCTCGCAGGAGAGCCCGTGCTCGAAGACGGCCTGGCCGAACAGCGCGTCGCGGGACATCACGGCCCGGTCGAGCGAGACGTGCCCCCGGACGCGTACGCCGTGGAAGGACAGCTCGCGCGTGAACCTGGCCGCGGCCAGCGACACGTTCCCCTCGAAGCACGCCCCGAAGAAGGAGGCCAGCCTTTCGAACCTGGCCCCGTCGAGTGACACGTCACCGGCGAACGTCACGCCCGACAGCCTGACGTCGCCGGTGAACCTGGCCCGGTCGAGCCGGGCGCGGCCCGGTCTGCGACTCGTCGCCTCCAGGACCCGCGAGAGCAGGTCGGCGGTGACGGTGGTGCCACGGAGGTCGAGCAGCCTGCCGGGGGACAGCCGGGCGAGGACGGCGGGCAGGTCCTCGGCCGGCAGATGCGCCAGGCACAGGCCGGACGGCTGGTGGGCGATTCCGGGGCAGGCAGCAGAAAACGCGCAGGTGACCCAGTCCATGCACTGGTCATACCCGCAGTGTGCCAATGTCAAGGTTCGATGATTTAATGTTCTATCCACTTTTGTGTGGAAATATGCGGACAATAATCCCTCTAAAGTGCCGGTCATGCGCGTTTTATCCCGAGCAGCACTCGCTGCCCTTGTGGCGGGCACCCTGACCGCCACCCCGGCCCTCGCCGAGACGGCGGCGGCGCCCTGCGACACCCCGGCCGACCGCCGCGTCGCCGAGGTGCAGGGCAGCGGCGACGCCAGTCCTCTGGCCGGCCAGACCGTACGGGTCGAAGGCGTCGTGACCGGCGACTTCCAGCGGACCGACCAGCTCAGCGGCTTCTTCCTCCAGGACCCGCAGCCCGACTCCGACCCGAGGACCTCCGAGGGCCTGTTCGTCTTCGCCCGCGAGTCCTTCAAGGACGTCAAGGTCGGCGACCGCGTCCTGGTCACCGGCAAGGCCACCGAGTACAACGGCTGGACCGAGCTGTCCCCGGTCACCGCCGTGGACGTCTGCGGCGCCGGCAACGTGGCGGCGCAGCCGTACACCCTGCCCCCGGCCACGGGTGGGGCGGGGCCGGAGTCCGTCGAGAACATGCTGCTCACCTTCCCGCAGCCGCTCACCGTGGACGACAACTACAACCTGGGCCGCTTCGGCGAGGTCACGGTGTCGGCGCACGGGCGCCTGTACCAGCCCACCGACCGGCCCGGCGTGGACCCCGCCCACGACCTGAGCCGCTCGCTGCTCGTCGACGACGGCTCCAACCGGGAGAACCCGGCGCCCCTGCCGCCCGTCACGCGGGCGGGGACCGTGGCCGTGGGCATCACCGGCGTGCTCGGGTACGGCTTCGGCGAGTACCGCCTCCAGCCCACCAAGCCGATCGCCTACCTGGACGCCAACCCGCGCACGCCGCGCCCGTTCCCGGTGGTCGGCAACGTGAAGGTGGCCTCGTTCAACACCCTGAACTGGTTCACCACCATCGGCTCACGCGGCGCGAGCAACGCCAACGAGCAGCAGCGGCAGCTCGCCAAGCTGGTGGCCGCGCTGAAGGGCCTGGACGCCGACGCGGTCGCCCTCATGGAGGTCGAGAACAACGGCCAGACCGCGCTGCAGGCGCTCGTGGACGCCGTCAACGCCGAGGTCGGCGCCGGTACGTACGCGGCGCTCACCCACCCCTACCCCGGCACGGACCTCATCCAGGTCGGGCTCATCTACAAGCCGGGCAAGCTGACCCCGGTCGGCGAGACCAGGGCCTCCCAGGACCCCGTCTTCAGCCGCCCGCCGCTGATCCAGACCTTCCGCAGGAAGGGCGGCGGCCAGCCGTTCACCATGATCGTCAACCACCTCAAGTCGAAGGGCTCCTGCCCGGCCGACGGCCCCGACACCGACCAGGGCGACGGCCAGAGCTGCTGGAACCCCACCCGCGTCAAGCAGGCCCAGACGCTGCTGGGCATCATCGATGACCAGGACCTGCCCAACCCGCTCGTGCTCGGCGACCTCAACGCCTACGGCGAGGAGGACCCGATCGACACGCTGGAGGCCGGCGGCCTGACCAGCCTCACCAAGCGGTTCGTGCCCGAGCCGCAGCGCTACAGCTACCTGTTCGACGGCCTGGCCGGCGAGCTCGACCACGCCTTCGCCGGCAAGCAGCTGCTCAAGCGGGTGACCAGCACCACCATCTGGCACATCAACTCCGACGAGCCGCGCATCCGCGACTACAACACCGAGTTCAACCCGCCCGGCCTCTACCAGCCGGACGCCTACCGCTCCTCCGACCACGACCCGCTGGTCATCGGCCTGACCCTGCCCGGCGGCCACTGAACGCACGCGTCGCCCGAGCCGAAGGCGCGGCCCGCGGGGCCGCGCCTTCGGCGTTCCAGATCGCCCGCCGTATCGGGCTTGAGGGCCGCCGCGGCATGGAATGCTGGTGGGGGGTACGTGGTTGACACGGTTGCAATTTCACCGAAGAGCGAGGAGCCACTTGTGGCGACCATCGAAGTAACAGAGAAGAACTTCAACGACATCGCTGACAAGGGCATCGTGCTGCTCGACTTCTGGGCGACGTGGTGCCCGCCGTGCAAGAAGTTCGGGCCGATCTTCGAGGCGGCCTCCGACAAGCACGACGACATCACCTTCGGCAAGATCGACACCGACGCGGAGCAGGCGCTCGCCCAGGGCTTCGACATCACCTCGATCCCCACGCTGATGGCGATCCGCGACGGCATCGTGGTGTTCGCCCAGGCCGGCGCGATCCCGGCCCCGGCCCTCGAAGACCTCATCCGCCAGGTCCGGGCCCTCGACATGGACGCGATCAGGACCGAGCTCAGCGAGGAGCTGAAGAACGCCGAGCAGAACTGACTCCGGCAGGCCCCGCCTGCACGGCGGGGCCCTCGCGTCCCCCGGCCCGCGTCAGGGCGGCGGCCAGCGGGAACACCGCGAGCACCACGAGCGTGCCGGGCAGCCCGAGCACGCGTGACAGCGCCCCCGCCACGCCCAGCCCGATCCCGCCGCCGACGAAGAACGTCAGGTTCAGCAGGCCCATCGCGCCGCCGCGCCGCTCCAACGGGAAGCTCGCCGACATCCGGCCCGTGATCACCACCTGGGCCAGCGAGAACGCCGGGAACCCGAGCGAGGCGGCCACCACCACCAGCACCGCGCCCGTCCGTGCGCCGCCGAGCATCTCGGCGAGCCCGGCCGCGACCAGGCAGGCGGCGAAGGCGGCGGCCACGGCGGGCAGCAGCCAGGCCCGGCCGCCCGCGATCCTGGCCAGCACCACGCCCACCAGCGCGCCCGGCAGCAGCCAGGCCCCGATCGTCAGCACGTTCCACCCGTGCACGCCGGCCAGGAGCTGCGGGGCGGCCCACATGGTGGCGAACAGGCCGCCGTACACGCCGACGCCGATCAGCGCGGCCCGGCGGAAGACCCGGTCAGCGGGCAGGTCGGGCGGGACGAACCCGGCGGCGACCGTACGGGTGCGCCGGACCAGCGCGGCCCCCGCGAGCGCCGCCACCGCCCCGGCCAGCGCCGCCACCGGCCACGTCAGCCCCAGATTGGCCGACTGGACGAGCACGAGGAACGCCGACACCGCCGCCGCCAGCAGTCCGGCGCCCACGACGTCCACCCGTCCGCCCGACCCCGCCCGCCGCGCCAGTGGCAGGCAGAACGGCACCGCCACCAGCGCCAGCGCGGGCAAGGCGAGCGTGAGCCGCCACGACAACGCCTGGGTGACCAGCCCTCCGGCCAGCGTCGCGCCCGCCGAGAAGACCGCCATCGCGCTGCCGAACCAGGCCAGCACCGCATGACGCCGCTTCGGCTCGGTCGTGGCCGCCAGGTTCAGCGCGACCGCCGACAGCGCGCCCGATCCGGCCGCCAGCACCGCCCGCGCCGCCACGAGCGTGCCCAGCGACGGCGCCACCAGGCAGGCCAGCGCCCCCGATGCCAGCACCGCCGAGCCGAGCAGCAGCGTGCGGCGCACCCCCCACGCGTCCGACAGGCGTCCGAACAGCGCCGTCCCGATGCCCAGCGCCAGGGCGTGCGCGGTCAGCACCCACACCACCGCGCCTGGACGCGCCCCCAGCGCGGCGGCGACGTCCGGCAGGGCGACCCCGGCCGCCGTGACGCCGAACACGGCCGGGCCGAACAGCGCGCCCAGCCTGATCCCGATCAATCCACTCCCGTTCATGCGGGCCAGTCCATCGCGGGAAGAGCGGGCGAACCAGAAGACGTTCTCCTGGACAGCCATCACGGATCATGATGAATGGAGCCCCAGTGGAGCTGCGCCAGCTCGCCTACTTCGTCGCCGTCGCCGACGAGGGCGGCTTCGGCCGGGCGGCCGAGCGGCTGCACATCGTGCAGCCCGCCGTCAGCCAGCAGGTGAGCCGGCTCGAACGCGAACTGGGCGCGCGCCTGTTCGACCGCTCGACCCGGCACGTACGGCTGACGGAGGCGGGGGAGCGGCTGCTGCCCGAGGCCCGCGAAGTGCTCGCCGCGGCCGAACGCGCCCGCCGGGCGGTCACCGGCCACCTGGAGGGAGCCACCCTGCGGCTCGGCGTGTCGCGGGCGCCCGGCACCCGCCTGTACCCGATGCTCGACCGGCTCGACCCCGGCCTGCGGGTCCGGCTCAGCAAACAGGGGCTCGCCGAGCGGCTGGCAGCGGTCCGCTCGGGCGACCTGGACGCCGCCCTCGTCCGGCTGGTGGACAGCGCGCCCGGTCTGGAGTTCTTCCCCGCCTGGACCGAGCCGCTGGTCGTGGCGCTGCCCGCCGGCCACCCGCTGGCCACGGCCGGCACGCTCGGCCTCGCCCAGCTGGGCGACCTGCCCGTACGACTCGCCCCCCGCGAGCGCAACCCGTCTTTCCACGACCTGGTCACCGGGGCGCTGGCGCGGGCGGGCGTGGACCCGCCGCGGGGCCCGGCCTTCACCGGGCTGCACGACACGCTCATCGACCTGGCCGCGGGGCCGCCGTCGTGGACGCTGTTCTACCCGGTCTTCGACGAGCTGCCGCCGATCCGCGGCGTCGCCTACGCCGGCCTGGACGAGCCCGAGGTGCTCACCCACCTCGCCGTGCCGTCCGGGCCGCCGACGGCCAAGGTGCGGCAGCTCCTGGCGGCCCTGCCCTGACCACGGGAGGCCGCGAGCCGGGCGGTCCGGTGGGTTCGTCAGGGTTTGCAGGCGACGCCGACGTAGCCGACGTCCGTGCCGCTCGTCAGGGCGGGCGGCTCGGTGGGCCGCCAGTCCTGGGGGAACACCAGGCCCGGGTCGGCCAGTTCGTAACCGTCGAAGAAGCTCAGGATCTCCTTGTCGGTCCTGAGGCTCAGCGCGGCCGTGGCCTGGTTGTAGACCTGGTGGGCCTGCGGGGTGGTGTCGGGCCTGGCGTCGATGGCGTGGCTGATCACCAGGTGGCTGCCGGGGGCACTGGCCTCGCGCAGCCCGGCCACGATCGGGTGGGCCTGCTCGTCGGGGATGAAGTGCAGGATCGCCAGCATGAGGAAGGCGACCGGCTGGTCGAAGTCCACCAGGGCGCCCAGCTTGTCCAGCAGGAGGTCGACCTCGCGGATGTCGGCCTGGAGGAAGTCGACGTTGTCCGTACGGGCCAGCAGCGCCCGTCCGTGGACGCACACGACCGAGTCGTAGTCGACGTAGACCACGCGCGCCTCGGGAGCGATCTCGTGGGTGTTGCCCTGCGTGGGCAGCCCGGCCCCGAGGTCGATGATCTGCCGCACGCCCGAGTCCACCAGGTGCCGGACGGCCCGCTGCAGGAACGCGCGATTGGCGCGGGCGGCCTCCTTGGTGTTGGGGAACACCTTGAGGATCTGCTCCGCCGCGGCGCGGTCGGCCGCGAAGTTGTCCTTGCCGTCGAGGTAGTAGTCGTACATCCGCGCGACGTTGGGGACGTTGGGGTCGACCCCCTCGGGGGCACTGTCCACGTTTTCTCCCGAAATTTCGGTCTTTCGCGTGATCATAGCCGTGCCGACCCCGCCCGCACTGGAATTCGGTTCGGTTGCCCGCGCGGCGCGTCCCGGAGAGACACGCCGCGCGGAACCCGGCGGGAGACCGCGGTCAGCCTCGGGAGGAGACCGCGGTCAGCCCCGGGAAGGCGTCGTGCTCAGCCCCGGTACAGCTCGGCCACGCGGAAGGCGAGGTCGAGCGACTGGCCGCGGTTGAGCCGCGGGTCGCAGGCGGTCTCGTAACGGGTGGCGAGGTCGCCCTCGACGATCTCGTGGCCGCCGCCCACGCACTCGGTGACGTCGTCGCCGGTGAACTCGATGTGGATGCCGCCCGGGTGCGTGCCGAGCTCGCGGTGGACCTCGAAGAATCCGGCCACCTCGTCGAGCACGTCGTCGAAGTGGCGCGTCTTGTGCCCGCTCGGCGCCTCGAACGTGTTGCCGTGCATCGGGTCGCAGATCCAGGCCACCTGGGCGCCGGCGGCCGTGACCTCCTTGACCAGCGCGGGCAGGTGCTCGCGGATCTTCGAGGCGCCCATCCGGGTGATGAACGTGAGCCGGCCCGGCTCGTTGTCCGGGTTGAGCTTCTCGATCAGCGCCAGCGCCTCTTTCGGCGAGGTCGTCGGGCCGAGCTTGACGCCGATCGGGTTGCGGATGCCGGCGAAGAAGTCGACGTGCGCGCCGTCGAGCTGGCGGGTGCGCTCGCCGATCCAGACCATGTGCGCCGAGACGTCGTAGGGCAGGCCCGTGCGCGAGTCGATGCGGGTGAGCGCCCGGTCGTAGTCGAGGATGAGGGCCTCGTGGGAGGCGTAGAACTCGACCGTGTGGAACTCCTCGGGCTCGGCCCCGCAGGCCCGCATGAAGGCCAGCGCCTGGTCGATCTCCCGGGCGAGCTGCTCGTAGCGGCGCCCGGCGGGCGACTCGCCCACGAAGTCCTGGTTCCAGGCGTGGACCTGGCGCAGGTCGGCGTAGCCGCCCTTGGTGAAGGCACGCGCCAGGTTGAGCGTCACGGCCGAGGAGTGGTACGCCTTGAGCAGCCGCCACGGGTCGGGCTGACGCGACTCGGGCGTGAACTCGAAGCCGTTGACCATGTCGCCGCGGTAGGCCGGCAGCTCCACGCCGTCGCGGACCTCCGTGCCCTTGGAACGCGGCTTGGCGAACTGGCCCGCCACCCGGCCGATCTTCACGACCGGCACCTTCGCCGCGTAGGTCAGCACGATCGCCATCTGCAGCAACGTCTTGAGCTTGTTGCGGACGTTGTCGGCGGTCGCGCCGGAGAAGGTCTCGGCGCAGTCGCCGCCCTGCAGGACGAACGCCTCCCCGCGCGAGACGGCCGCCAGCTGCCTCTTGAGCTGGTCGCACTCGCCGGCGAAGACGAGCGGGGGCAGGCCGCCGAGCTCGGCGACGACCTTGTCGAGCTCACCGCGATCGGGCCAGTCGGGCTGCTGGGCCGCGGGAAGGGCTCGCCAGGAATCGAGATCCACGAGATTGCTGCTCACGAGATACGAGGGTATTCCACTGACCCGGCCCCACTGACCCCCTTGTCCACGTTGTGAGAATGCATTTATCAGCTTTCGGGAGACTTTACGTGCTCAGGGAGTACGCCCAACCCGATGAAACGCCGCGGCAGCCGGTTGAGCAGCGGGATCCTGGTCACGTCGCGCGGCAGCCCGGACGGGTCGAACCGCCGCCCCAGCGCGGCGCTGATCACCCGGTTCTGCACCACCCGCTGGGCCGCCTGCGTGATCCGCGTGGGCAGCATGCGCCGGCGCTGCAGCCGGTGCAGCATGGCCTCCGTGATCGGCCGGCCCGCGGCGAGCGGCGCGGCGAGCAGGTTGGCCGCGGCCACCGCGTCCTGGACGGCCAGGTTGATGCCCACCCCGAAGACCGGCGACATGGCGTGCGCCGCGTCACCGATGCACAGGAACCCCGGGCGGTGCCAGCGGCGCAGCCGGTTGAGCGCGACCGTGAGCACGCTGACGTCGTCGAAGCCCTCGATCTGGCCCACCCGGTCCGCCAGGTAAGGCAGCAGCGTGGCCACCGGGCGCCTGAGGGCGTCGATGCCCTGCTCGGTCAGTGGCCCGTAGCCGCCCTTGGGGATCAGGTAGGCGAGCTGCCAGTAGGTCTCGCGGTTGATGGCGACCATCATGTGGCCGCTGGAGACACGCAGGAACGTGTCGTCGGGGTCGCCGTCGTGCCGGGGCAGCCTGAACCAGAGCACGTCCATCGGCGCCTTCAGGTCCTGGGGGACCAGGCCGGCGCGTTCGCGCAGCACCGAGCGCCGTCCGTCGGCCGCCACGGTCAGGGTCGCCCTCAGCTCGTGCTCGCCGGACGGGTCGCGGTAGCGCACCCCGCGCACCGCGCCGTCCTCGCGGATCAGGTCGTGGGCCTCGGCGTTCATCAGCAGCCGGAAGTTCGGGTACGCGCTCGCGGCCTTCGTGACCAGCGTGAGGAAGTCCCACTGGGGAACGAACGCGATGTAGTCGTAGCCGCCCGGCAGGCCGCGCAGGCTCGCGAGCCTGATGTCACCGGCGTCGGTCGCCAGCCGCAGCTCGTGCGCCTTGCGGTGGGGCAGTTTGAGGAACTCCTCCGCCAGCCCGAGCTCGCCGAGCACGCGCAGGGTGGAGGGATGGATCGTGTCGCCTCGGAAGTCACGCAGGAAGTCGGCGTGCTTCTCCAGCAGCGTGACCTCGACGCCGGCCCTGGCCAGCAGCAGTGCGAGCACGGCCCCGGCGGGACCGCCTCCGGCTATTACACACGTCATAATTCATCACCCAATGAGATTGTCTCCCTGTCAGGGGAAATGGGCAAGCCCTCCGCCCCTCCGGCGTGCCGAAGGGTGGAGGGCACCGCGCGTCAGGAGCGGCTCAGGAGCGGCTCAGGAGGTGAGGGGCGGGCGGCCGTAGCGGGCGGTCCAGGCGGTGTACGCCGTGCTGCGGGCCGCGACGGCGGCGTGCGCGGCGCGGGCGCTTTCCAGCAGGGCCGGCGCGTGCGCCGCGAACGACGACCGCCAGATGAGCACCTGCCGCATCCACAGCGGGTTCCCGCGCAGCGGCAGCACCGCCACCCGCTCACCCGGGTCGTAGAGCGCCTGGCAGGCCGACACCGCGTGCCCGGCCGCGATCAGCTCCCGCCGCACCCCGGCCTCCACGAGCTGGTACCGCCCGCGCGGTGTGAACCCGGCCCGCCCGCACGCCTCCAGCAGGTGCTCCGGCCACCCCATGCCGTCGGGCGGCGGCAGCACCCACGGCTCGCCCGCCAGCTCGGCCAGCTCCACCTCCGTCCGCCCGGCCAGCGGATGGGCGGCGGGCAGCGCCACGAACACCGGCTCGACCGCCACCACCCCCATGCCCATGGCGGGGCTGGGCCGCAGCTCGTGGTCGGGGTAGTCGGCCACCAGGGCCACGTCGAGCCGCCCGTTGGCCACCATGTCCACCAGCACCCGGACGAAGTGCTCGGTCTGCAGCGTGATGCGCGCCTCGGGCAGCGCGCCCGCCAGGTTCGCGACGAGGGGCACGACGACGGGGTTCTCGAAGCTGCCCACCCGGATCGACTGCCCGGCCAGCTCGTACGGCCCCGCCGCCAGCAGATCGTCCACCCCGGCGAGCACCACCCGGGCCCTGGCCAGCACGAACTCCCCGAACGCGGTGGCCGCCACGCCGCGGTGGTCCCGGGTGAAGACCGCGCCGCCGAGCAGGCGCTCGATCCGCCCCAGCTGGGCGGTGAGCGCGGGCTGGGAGACGCCGAGCGCCGCCGCGGCCCTGGTCACGCTGCCCTGGTCGGCGATGGCGCGCAGCGTCCTGAGATGTCTCAGTTCGAGCTGCATCCCGCAGAAGCTATCACTCCGGAGTTATGCCCTTATGGGATGAGACTCCTGCACCTTTCGGGCCGATAGTGCATGACATGCGTAAATTCGCGGCCCTGGTGCTGGCCGCCGCCGTCTTATATGTCCCATCCGCCCACGCGTCCGCGGCCGCCGACGGGCCCGGCGCGGCCACGGTCGTGCCGGTCCAGGTCACCGGCGCCCCCGCCAAGCGGTTCAACCTGATCGTCATGGGCGACGGCTACACCGAGGCCGAGCAGGCGAAGTTCCGGGCCGACGTGGACCGGCACCTCAACGTGATGTGGTCGATCGAGCCGTTCAAGACCTACCGCGACTACATCAACGTCTACCGGATCGACATCGTCTCCGGCGAGTCCGGCGTGAGCTGCGACCCCGGCCTGGACGCGCCCCGCCGTACGACCCCGCTGAGCATGGGCTTCTGGGGAGGGTGCAACCCGGGCAGCGTGCAGCGCCTGATCACCATGGACAACTCCGCCGCCACCCGCTTCGCCAACCTGGTCACCGGGACGACGTCGGGCAACCGGCAGATCCTCGCCCTGGCCAACAGCGGCACCTACGGCGGCGCGGGCGGCAGCTACGCCACCGCCTCCGGCAGCAACTCCATGTCCGCCCTGATCAGCCCGCACGAGCTCGGCCACTCCCTGGGCGGCCTCCAGGACGAGTACGACTACTACCAGCGCGGCGTCCCCGGCGGGACCTACGGCGGCTCCGAGCCGTCCAGCGCGCACCACAGCCTGCTGACCGAGCAGCAGATGCTCGACCAGCGCAGGAAGTGGTGGCGGTGGCTGGGCGAGGACAGCGAGTCCGGCGGCCCGATCGCCCGCTTCGAGGGCGGCATGTACTACACGAGCGGCGTGTGGCGGCCGAGCAGGCATTCCATGATGAAGACCCTCGGCTACTACTTCGACCAGGTCAGCCGCGAGGTCATGACCCAGCGCATCACCGCCAAGACGATGCTGATCCAGGACTCCGCGCCCACGTCCGCGCCCGTCGGGGCCGACCGGGTGCTCTGGATCGAGCCGATGCGCCCGGCCGGGCACTCGCTGACCACCACCTGGGCCGTGGACGGCAAGAACCTGCCCGGCGACGCCGACGTCCTCGACCTGCGCACCCTGGGCCTGGCCCCCGGCACGCACACGGTCACCGCCACCGTCGCCGACCCCACGGAGTTCGTCCGGGACCCGGCGGTCAGGGCCGCCATGACCAGGACGCGCACCTGGACCGTGGACACCACGCTCACCACGCCGCCCGACGGCGTCCAGGCGGGCATCGTGTCGTCCACGCCGACGGACCGCCCGGCCGGGCGCGCCGCCGTCGTCTACGTGGAGACCACCCACCCGGCGGCGACCGTCCCCGCCGTCACCTGGACGCTGGACGGTGACCGGCAGGCGGGCACCGGCGCCGAGTTCGACCTGGGCGCGGCCGGCCTGACGCCCGGCGCGCACACCCTCACGGCCACCCTCGGCGGCACGACGCTGACCTGGCAGGTCGACGCCGCCGATCCCACCACCGGGTACGAGCTGTCCGAGCCGCTCGCCCGCTCCGGCGACACCTACGTCTACAACGCCCCGTTCACGATGAAGCTCACCGGCGACGACGACCGCGACGGGTACGTGGTCTCGGAGTCCCGGGTGGACGGCGACGGCTGGTTCAACTACTTCGGCTGGCCCACCTCCTCCGAGCTGCCCTGGACGTTCACCGAGGAGGGCACGGTCATCGACTCCCTCGTCTACGGCAAGCTGCCGCGCGGCCGGCACACCGTCGAATACCGCTCGATCGACGCCGCCGGCAACTACGGGCAGGCCAAGAGCTTCACCGTCACCACCATCGCCCCGCCGCCCGCCTGCGACCGCACGGTCACCGGCACGCACCGGGGCCCGCTCACCGTGGCCGACGGCGTCACCTGCCTGAAGGACGCTCAGGTCACCGGCCCGGTCACGGTCAAGGCGGGCGCCTCGCTGGTGACCGACGGCGGCCGGATCAGCGGCACCCTCACCGCCGCCGGGCCCGCCGCCGTGCACCTGATCAGGACCCGCGTGGACGGCGCGCTCAGCGTCACGGGCGCGCGGCAGCTCACCGTCGTGGGCGGCGAACTGCGCGGCGCGGCCGTGCTCACCGGCAACACCGCGCCGATCCTGTCGGGCGTCACGGTCAAGGGCGCGCTCGCCTGCACCGGCAACACCCCGGCGCCGGCCGACCTCGGCGTGCCGAACCAGGTGAACGGCGCGGGCGGCGGTCAGTGCGGCAAGCTGTCAGCGGGCGTCAAGGGGAAGCCGTACGAGGCGGTCCAGGACCTCCGCCAGTGAGCTGACGGCCAGATCACGGACCCTGGCGTACTCGGCTTCCGGGTACTGCCGGGGTCCGTTCTCCACCAGCAGGATCAGGTAGAGGTAGGCGCGGTAGAGGTCGAGCCGGGCGCGGGCCGAGGCGGTCAGCTCCAGCGGCGTCACCTCGCGGTAGCCGGCCAGCAGCGGGTCGTCCTCGCGCAGCTCGTCGAAGATCGTCGGGGTGACGAACTCGGCGATCGGGTCGCCCCAGAACGCCCGCTCGTGGTCGATGATCGCCTGGATGCGCGGTTCGCCGGTCAGGTCGAGGAACACGTTCCCGGCCCACACGTCGAAGTGCACCAGGCAGGGCGTGGTCACCTCGTCCAGCACCGGCGCGGCCCGCTCGAAGGCCGCCATGATCTCGGCGGCCGGGCGGGGCAGCGGCGTCGGGTAGCGCTCGGTGTCGGCCAGCAGCGCGCCCACCATGGCCAGGAACGCCTCCCGCCAGGTCGAGCCGACGATCCCGGCGTGCGGGTAGCCGAACACCTCGCCGGTCACCGCGTTGAACGCGGCCAGGTGGCGGCCGAGCTCCCGGCGCAGCGCCCGCTCGCCCTCGGGCTTGACGTCGTTCCAGGAGACGCCGTCGAGGGCGCTCAGCATCAGGTAGTCGCCGCCCAGCACCGGGTCGTCGAACCCGGCCACCAGCAGCTCCGCCATCGGCACGCCCGCGGCGGCGGCCAGCTCGTAGGCGGCGGCCTCCATGCGCAGCAGGTTGCGCTCGTAGCTGAGCTGGTCGAGATCGGGCGAGGGCGACAGCTTGAGCACCACCTCGCGGCCGTCCTCCAGGGTCAGCCGCCACACCGCGTTGGCGTAGCCGTCGGTCAGCTCGGTGGCCGTGAAGACGCCCGCCCCCACGGCCCGCCGGGCCAGCGCGTCGAGCTCGGCGGGCGATAAGCGGCGCTTGGTCCTACTGTCCACGTGGGCCCCTTCCGGGTTCAGGCGGCGCTGATCGTCCAGCTCGCCACGTGTTCGTCGCCCGGCCGCAGCACGACCAGGTCGGTGCCGGAGTTGAAGGCGTCGGGCGGGCAGGTCATCGGCTCGACCGCGACGCCCTCGTAACCCAGCTGCCGGCTCGTGCAGACCTGCACCCAGGGCAGCACGGCCGGGTCCCAGGCGAGCCGCACCCCGCCGACCCGCACCTCCCCGCGGTCGAGCCCGGTGAAGGCGTGGTCGATCACGGTGTCGCCGACCGGGCGCGGCTTGCCGAAGTCGTACGGGGTGCCGGCGACGTCGGCCAGGCCGGCCGGCAGCAGCCGGTCGTCGGTCTCCAGGTAGCGGGCGGCGGGCAGCTCCAGCTCCTCGCCCAGCAGCCACGGGTGGGGCCCGCAGCCGTAGGGGGCGTCGGCCTCGCCGGCGTTGCGGGCCGTGACCGTCGTGGTCAGGCCGCCCTGGCCGAGCCGGTGCTCGACCGACAGCGCCAGCGTGAACGGGTACCCGGGGGCCCCGGCCAGCTCGTACGTCAGGCGCGCGCGATCGGCCTCGGCCTCGGCCACCTTCCAGTCGACGACGGCGACCAGGCCGTGCAGCGCGTGACCGCGGTCGGGCTCGGTCACCTCCAGCTGGTACGGGCGGCCCTGGAAGGTGTAGCGGGCGCCGCCCACCCGGTTGGGCCAAGGAGCAAGGACGGTGCCCGCGAAGTACGGGACCGGGCCCTGCTCGGGCCAGGTCGTCACCAGGTCGCGCCCGCCGTGCCTGAGCGTCCTGACCGCGGCGCCACGCGGGCTGATCTGCGCGGTGTAGCCGCCGCCTTCGAGCTGGGGCACGGAGAAGGTCCTTTCGTCGGGCCTGCGAGCAGCCGGGCCAGGATATCCCCTGGTCAGGCCGACTCTCGGCGAACCAGGTGCGTGTCGAGGATCACCACGGGCTGGCGCAGCTCCTCGCCGTTGATGCGGGCCACGAGGAGCTGGGCCATCTGCCGGCCCATGGCCTCGGTCGGCTGGTGGACGGTGGTCAGCGGCGGGTCGGCGTGCAGCGCGGCCTTGGAGTCGTCGAACCCGATCACCGCCACGTCGCCCGGGATCGCCTTGCCCGCGGCCTTGAGCACGCGCATCGCGCCCAGGGCCATCGGGTCGGAGGCGGCGAAGACGGCGTCGAGGTCGGGATGGCTCTCCAGCAGCTCCTGCATGGCGGTGGCGCCGCTCTCCTCGGAGAAGTCGCCGAAGGCCACGATCTCCGGCAGCCCCGAGGGCAGCAGGGCGTCGCGGTAGCCGGCCAGACGGTCGACGCCCACGCCCATGTCCTGGGAGCCGGCGATCGTGGCGATCGCGGCCCGGCCGAGGCCCAGCAGGTGTTTGACCGCCTGCCTGGCCCCCGCCCGGTTGTCCATGTCCACGAAGCTGTAGGGGTCGAGGCCGACGGGCCTGCCGCCGAGCACGGTCGGCACGCCCATCTCCTCCAGCCTGCCCGGCAGCGGGTCGGCGCCGTGCAGCGACAGCAGCAGCACGCCGTCGACGTGCTGCCCCGTCAGGTAGGTCTCCAGCCGCTCGTGCTCCTCGGGGGAGCGCGCCATCGCCAGGATCAGCTGCAGCCCGGTCTCGGCCAGCGCCGAGCCGATGCCGCGGATGGTGCCGGCGAAGTACGGCTCGTCGAAGACCCGGAACTGGGACTCGGACACCACCAGGGCGACCGTGTCCGTGCGGCGCGTGACGAGAGCACGCGCCGCCCTGTTGGGCACGTAGCCCAGCTCGCGGATGGCCAGCTCGACGGCCTCGCGGGCCTTGGCGCTGACGTTCGGCGAGCCGTTGATGACTCTCGACACCGTGCCCCGGCCCACACCGGCCCGGGCCGCGACTGCCTCAAGAGTCGGTCGGTTCATGTCGCCTATTGTGCCGGATGATCTCCGAGTACCAGTGCGCGCTGTCCTTCAGCAGCCGCTCCTGGGTGTCGAAGTCGACGTGGACCAGGCCGAAGCGCTTGCCGTAGCCCCAGGCCCACTCGAAGTTGTCCATCAGCGACCAGGCGAAGTAGCCCTGCAGGGGCACGCCCGCGTCGATCGCCTCCCGGCACGCGCCGAGGTGGGCCTCCACGTACGCCTGCCGCTGCGCGTCGTGGATGCGGCCGTCGGCCAGCACGTCGTCGAAGGCGGCGCCGTTCTCGGAGACCACCATCGGGATCGGCGGGTAGTCCCGCGCCACCCGGGTGAGCACCTCCACCAGGCCGCCCTCGTCGATCTCCCAGCCCATCGCGGTGACCGGCCGGCCGCCGTTGACGAACGAGACGTGCTCGCTGCCCACCCACGGCGAGGCCGTGTCCGTGGGGGCCGCCGCCGCCGACGCCTTGCCGCCGGGCGCGCCGGAGACGGTGAAGCGGCTGTAGTAGTTCACCAGCAGCACGTCGATCGGAGCGTTGATGATCTTCATGTCGCCCGGCCGCACGAGGTCGTCGTCGATCGGGATGTCGTTCAGGACGTCCTCGGGGTAGCGGCCGGTCAGCAGCGCGTCCAGGAAGAACCTGTTCTGCAGGCCGTCGATGCGGCGGGCCGCCTCCAGGTCGGCCTCGCTGCCGGTCTCGGGGGAGATCGCGTACAGGTTGACGCAGCCGCCGGCGCGGCGCGCGTCCATCGCCTGGACGGCCAGGCCGTGGGCGAGGTTGAGGTGGTGCGCGCCCCTGATCGCGTTGCGCGGCTCACGCCGGCCCGGGGCGTGCTCGCCCGAGGCGTAGCCGAGGAACGCGGCGCACCATGGCTCGTTGACCGTGCTGAACGTGTGGACGTGGTCCTTCAGGGCCTCGTGGACGATCGAGGCGTACTCGGCGAAACGGTAGGCCGTGTCGCGGTTGGGCCAGCCGCCCTTGTCCTCCAGCTCCTGGGGCAGGTCCCAGTGGTAGAGCGTCAGCCAGGGGTCGATGCCGTTCTGCCGGAGCTCGTCCGTGAGCCGCTTGTAGAAGTCCAGGCCCTTCTGGTTGACCGCGCCCGAGCCGGTCGGCTGCACCCGGGGCCAGGACACCGAGAAGCGGTAGGCCGTCAGGCCCAGCTCCGCCATGATGGCGACGTCCTGCCGGTAGCGGTGGTAGTGGTCCATGGCCACGTCCCCGTGGTGCCCGTTGAGCACCCGGCCCGGCGTCTTGGTGAAGGTGTCCCAGATGGACGGGCCGCGCCCGTCCTCGGTGACCGCGCCCTCGATCTGGTACGCCGAGGTCGCCGCGCCGAACGCGAAGCCGGCGGGGAAGCGCAGCCCGGGACGAATCTGTTCCTCTTGTGTCGTCACGCCTTGACCGCACCTTCCATGAGTCCGCCGACGATCTGGCGGCCGAATGCGACGAATACCGCGATGAGCGGAATGATGGACAGCGCGGTACCCGCGAAGATCAGCGAGTAGCTGGTCGAGTAGCGCGCGTTGAGCGAATTGATGGCGATCTGCACGGTCGGGTTGTCCGGGGTCAGCACGATCAGCGGCCACATGTAGTCGTTCCACATGAGCATGAAGGTGTTGATGCCCAGCACCGCCATGCCCGGACGCACGGCCGGCAGCACGACGTTCCACCAGATCCGCAGCGTCGCCGCGCCGTCCACCCTGGCCGCCTCGACCAGTTCGTTCGGCACGGCCTGACGCGTGTACTGCGTCATCAGGAACACGCCGAACCCGTTGAGCAGGTACGGCAGGATGATCGCCTTGAGCGTGCCGGTCCACTCCAGGCTCACCATCATGCGGTAGAGCGGGACCACGCCCATCTGCTGCAACGGCACCGCCATCGTCAGCAGCACGAGCAGCAGCAGGATGTTGCGGCCCTTGAAGTGCAGGCTGGCGAAGGCGAACCCGGCCAGGGTCGAGATGATCACCACGGAGACCGTGACGATCGCCGCGCTGATGAAGGAGTTGGTCAGGCCGAGCAGGAAGTGCGCGTCCTCGTTGTTGAGCACCGCCACGATGTTCTCGCCCAGGTTGCCCCCGGGCAGGAACTTCGGCGGCACCGCCACGGCGTCGGAGTTCGTGCGCGAGGCGATGACCAGCATCCAGTACAGCGGGAACGCCGACAGGAAGATGGCCACCCCCAGCATGACCCGCGTCATGACGGTCGGTTTCCAGGCGGTCACTTGGCGCCTCCGATCCGCCGGACGAACAGGAAGTTGACGGCCGCGCCGATGAGGATCAGCAGGAACAGCAGCCAGGCGGCGGCCGCGGCGTAGCCGTAGTCGAACTCGCGGAAGCCCTGCTTGACGACGAACATCGCCACCGTCTGGAACTGGCCCTGGGAGCCGCCGTCCACGTTGCCGTTGTAGAAGGTGGTCGGCTCGGAGAACAGCGTCAGGCCGCCGATCGTGGAGTTGAGCACCACGAAGATCATCGTCGGGCGCAGCATCGGCAGCGTGATCTGCCAGAACTGCCGCCGCCGGGACGCGCCGTCGATGGCGGCCGCCTCGTACAGGTCCTTGGGGATCGTCTGCATGCCGGCCAGGAAGATGATGGCGTTGTAGCCCGTCCAGCGCCAGTCGACCATCGCGGCGATGGCCAGCCAGGACGGGAAGCGCTCGGCCCGCCAGTTGGTCTTCTCGCCGCCGAACATGCCCAGGACCCAGTTCACCAGGCCCCAGTCGCGGGCGAACAGCTGCGTGAACACCACCGCGACCGCGACCACCGAGGTGACCAGCGGCAGCAGCACGCTCATGCGGATCGGCAGGCGCCAGCGGAGCTTCTTGTTCAGCGCGTTGGCCAGGAACAGGGCCATCAGCATCTGCGGGATCGTGGCCAGCAGGAAGATGCCGACGGTGTTGGTGACGGCGTTCCAGAAGTCCTCGTCGGTCAGCAGCGCGGCGTAGTTGCCCAGCCCGGCCCACTTGGTGTCGCCGGCCAGGTCGTAGTCGTAGAGCGAGTAGTAGAGCGTGAAGGCCAGCGGGAACAGCCCGAAGGCGGCGAACAGCAGGAAGTAGGGGGAGACCAGGGCGTACGGCATGGCCTTGACGTCAAGTCGTGAACGCCAGAGGCGGCCGGGAGGGCGGGCACGGCGACGGTTCGTCCGCACCGGCCGCGGATGGAAGTCGAAGCTCATGAACAGACCTTTCGGCGGCAAGCCCGGCCCGCGGATCGCGGGCCGGGCGGAGCAAGATCAGCCCGCGGCCTTCACCGCGTCGTCGACCAGCTGCTGCCAGGCCTTGTCGTAGGCCACCGAGCCGTCGTCCATGCCCTGGATGACCGACTCGACCGCGTTCTTGACCTGCGCGTGCTTCACACCGAGGAAGACCGGCTGCAGGCTCTCCGCCGACTTGGCGAAGATCTCACCGATCGGGGCGTCGCTGAAGAACTCGTTCTTCGCGCCCTGCACGGCGGTGTCGGCCTGGGCCTTGCTGTTGCTCGGCATGTTGCCGAAGTCGGTGAAGATGCTCGCCTCGGTCTGCGCGCTGGTCAGGTAGTCGGCGACCTGCGCGGCCTCCTTCGGGTGCTTGGACTGCTTGGGCACGGCCACCCACGAGCCGCCCCAGTTGCCGCCGCCGCCGGGCACCGAGGCGACGTCCCACTTGCCCTTCATGCCGTCACCGGCGTTGCCCGACACCACGCCGAGCATCCAGGACGGGCAGCCGACCGTGGCGAAGGCGCCCTTCTGGGTGCCCGCCGCCCACTCGTCGGTGAAGTTGCGCAGCTTGGCCGTCAGGCCGGACTGGCTGAGCTTGGAGGCGAAGTCGAAGCCCGCCTTGACCGCCGGGTTCTTGTCGACGATGAGGTTGTTGTCCTTGTCGAAGTAGGCGACGTTGCCGTTCTTGGCCGCCTCCTGGTACAGCACCACGTTGTAGAGCGTGTTCGTGCCGTCGGTGAACTTGGTGTCCTTCACCTTCGCCTGGAACTGCTGGCCGACCTTCATGAAGTCGTCCCACGTCGGCCACAGCGCCGCGACCTTCTCGCGGTCCGTGGGCAGCCCGGCCTTCTTGAACAGGTCCGCGCGGTAGCAGAGGCTCATGCCGCCGATGTCGGTGCCGAGGCCGAAGATCTTGCCGTCGGCGGTGACGCCGTTCTCCCACTTCCAGGCGGGGTAGTCGGCCTTGCGGCCCTCAAGTCCGTACTCCTTCAGGTCGGCCCACCACTCGGGGTGCGCCTTGGCCAGGCCCATACCGCCCTCGTCGATGCCGACGACGTCACCGGCGCCGTTGCCGGACTGCAGCCACTGGATCATCTGGGGCCAGTACTGCTGCTCGAACTGGTCGGTCAGGTGCTCTTCCTTGATCTGGATGTCCTTGTGCTCGGCGTTCCACTTCTCGATGGCGTTCTTGTAGCCGAAGTTGGAGCCGCCGCCGAAGGTCTGCACCCGGATGGTGACGGGCTCGGCCGCCGCCGCGGAGGAAGCGGGGGAGCTGCCGGCGGCCGGCGTGTCGCCGCTGCCGCACGACGCGACGGTCAGCGCCGCCGCGGCCAGGGCTGAGGCCGCGGCCAGACCGCGACGCTTGCTGATCATCATGGGAGACCCCTTCTCGGGTGAATGGTGGGGGAGGTGCACCGCGGCACGCGCTCCGCCGCGGTGGGAGTGTTTGGGAGCGCTCCCACAAAGGGTGCACTTACCGGCTGTGTCCGTCAATCCACCGAAACGGAACCGTTACCAATGGTGCGTTTTGCGCCCCAAAATCAGGATTGAAGGGCACAAAGGGCGCGAAAGGCCGTTTGGGAGCGCTCCCACCTCAAGAGACGTCTTTCGTGCCGCATCAAGGGCATGTCGCCCGGACCCTCCGTGCTTGCTCCGGGTCAGGCCCGGCTGTCACGGAGCGTGACGGCCGCCTGGCACGTTCCAACGTCCGCCCTCCGCAGAGGGGATCGCCGTTCCTCAGCAGGCGGCGGCGCGCTCGCGCAGCAGGGCCCGCTCGCGGGAGTTGCGGGTCATCGAGGCCGCCCGCTCGAACTCCGCCCGCGCCTCGCCGCGCCGGCCCAGCTTGAACAGCAGGTCGCCGCGGACGCTCGGCAGCAGGTGGTAACCCTTCAGCGACGGCTCGTCCACGATCTGGTCGAGCAGCTCCAGGCCCACCGCCGGGCCGTAGGCCATCGACAGCGCCACCGCCCGGTTCAGCTCGACGACGGGGGAGCGGGCCAGCCGGGCCAGCGACTCGTACAGGCTCGCGATGCGCACCCAGTCGGTGTCGCCGGGATCGAGCGCGCGGGCGTGGCAGGCCGCGATGGCGGCCTGGAGCGTGTACGGCCCGGACGCGCCCCCCGGCTTCTCGGCCCGCGCCAGCGCCGCCAGCCCGCGCCCGATGAGCAGCCGGTCCCACCGGGTGCGGTCCTGCTCCAGCAGCAGCACCGGCTCGCCGGACGGCCCCACCCGGGCCGCCGCCCTGGACGCCTGGATCTCCATGAGCGCGACCAGCCCGTGCACCTCGGGTTCTGCGGGCATCAGCCCCGCCAGCACCCGGCCCAGCCGCAGCGCGTCCTCGCACAGGCCGGGGCGCATCCAGTCGTCGCCCGCCGTCGCCGAGTACCCCTCGTTGAAGATCAGGTAGATGACCTCCAGCACGGACGAGAGCCGTCCCGCCAGTTCGGCGCCCTGCGGCACCTCGAACGGGACCTCCCGGTCGGCCAGGGTGCGCTTGGCCCGCACGATCCGCTGGGCGGCGGTCGGCTCGGGCACCAGGAACGCGCGGGCGATCTCGTCGGTGCTCAGGCCGCCGAGCACCCGCAGGGTCAGAGCCACCCGCGCCTCCATCGACAGCGCCGGATGGCAGGCGGTGAAGACCAGCCGGAGCAGGTCGTCCTCGATCTCGTCGGGCTCGGGCGGCTCCTCGGCGCTCTCCAGCCGGTGGCCCAGCTCGGCCAGGTTGCGGGACATGCGCTCGTTCCTGCGGATCAGGTCGACGGCGCGGCGCTTGGAGACCGTCATCAGCCAGGCGCCCGGGTTGCGTGGCACGCCCGACTCCGGCCACTGCTCCAGGGCCGCGACCAGCGCGTCCTGGGCCAGCTCCTCGGCCAGGCCGACGTCGCGGACCAGCCCGGCGAGGCCGGCGATGAGCCGCGCGGCCTCGATCCGCCAGACCGCCTCGACCGCCCGGTGGGCGTCGGAGGCCGTCACCGCCTCGATCGTCCGGGGTGCCTCGGAAGCCGTCATCGGCACATGACACCAGCCGCCGCCCGGGGTCCGCAAGCCTCGGTCAGGGCTCCCACGTGCCCAGGCGCCGGCGCATGGCCCGCTCCCGCTCGACGTCCACCGGGTCGGACGAGGCCGCGTCCGGCGCGTCGGAGGCGTCGTAGACCCGCCACACGTCCAGCGCGATCCCGTCGCAGCCCTCGGGGACGGGCACGCGCAGGGCCCACTCGACGGCCTCCTCCCTGGACTTCACCTGGATCAGCCAGAACCCCGCGATCAGCTCCTTGGCCTCGGCGAACGGGCCGTCGATCACCTTCGCGCGGCCGCCGCTGTAGGCGATCTGCGCGCCCTGCGAGCTCGGGTAGAGGCCCTCGGCGGCCAGCAGCACCCCCGCCCTGGTCAGCGCCTCGTTGTAGGCGTGCATGTTGTCGACGACCTCCTGGCTGGGCACCGCCCCCGCCTCGGTCTCCGCGCTGGCCTTGCCGACGATCATGAACTTCACTCTGCCGTCCCTTCCGCCCGCGATCGCGCCGCGGAGCCGGTCTCACCCGAGCGTCGAACGGGCGCCCGCCGGATCGACACGCGGGGGCGGATCGTTCGTTGTCCAGGGCACGGTACCGGTCGTGCGACCGCGTGGCCGATGTGCCATCCTCGGCCCATGCCCCAACCCGCAGCAGCCGGCCTCCCCGCCAACCGGGCCCTCTGGGACGAGCGCGCCCGCGTCCACGGCTCCACGCCCGCCGACAGGTTCTACGACGTGGACGCCTTCCTCGCCGGCCGGCAGACCCTCTACGCGCTCGAACGCCGCCTGGCCGGCGACGTCGCCGGGAAGGACCTGCTCCACCTGCAGTGCCACTTCGGCATGGACACGCTGAGCTGGGCGCGGCTCGGAGCGCGGGTGACCGGCGTCGACTTCTCCCCGGTGGCGGTCGCGCGCGCCCGCGACCTGGCGGCCGAGGCCGGGCTGGCGGCCACGTTCGTGGAGGCCGACACGCAGCGGCTGCCCGAGTCGCTGGCCGGGGGCTTCGACCTGGCCGTGGCCACGTACGGCGTGTTGTGCTGGATCGGCGACCTGGCCGCCTGGATGCGCGGCGCGGCCATGGCGCTGCGGCCCGGCGGGCGGCTGGTGCTGGTCGACCTGCATCCGGCCTACCAGACGGTGGCCTCGCTCGACCCGCTGGTGGCCGACTGGCCCTACGGCGGCGGCCAGGCCCACCGCGAGACGGTGACCGGCACGTACGCCGACGCCGGCGTGGTGACCGAGGCCCAGGAGACCGTCCAGTACCCGTACTCGGTGGGCGAGATCGTCACGGCGGCGGCGCGCGCCGGGCTCACGGTGGCCGAGCTGGGCGAGCACGTCGCCGTCGAGCTGGACCCGCGCGGGCTGCTGACCGAGGGCGAGGACGGCCGCTACCGGCTGCCGTTCGGGGACTCGCACCTGCCGGTGCTGTACTCGCTGGTGGCGGTCCGGCCCTGAGACGCGGCGAGCGCGCGTCCCTCGTGCGGGACGCGCGCTCGAAGCCGCGCTCGAAGCAGGGGAGGTCAGCCCGCGTACTGCGGGTAGCCGTAGCCGACGACCTGCGACTTCGGCCGGACACGCTCCTCCACCTTGCCGTTGCCGGTGTTGCCCTCGACCGTGGAGATCGTGCCGTTGCCGTTGTCCTTGACGACGAAGCCGACGTGCTGGATGGCGTCCAGGCTCTTGCTGCCGCCCCAGGAGAAGAAGACGACGGCGCCGGGCTTGGCCTCGGTGCCCCAGCGCTTGTTGGCGGCGAACCACTTGGCGTGGGCCACGGTCCAGGCGTCCCAGCCGACCTGCGGGCGGGCGCCGGTCTGCTCGCCGACCCAGGAGACGAACATCGAGCACCAGGCGGCGTTCACGTAGTCCTGGCGGCTGCCGCCGTCGCGGGCGACGGTCTCGGCGGCGCGCTGGGAGTCGGCGTACCACTTCTGGAACTTGGTGCCGCCGCCGTAGGCGTTCTCGGAGATGCCGACCTGGGCCTTGGCCACGGCCAGGACCTGTGCGGCGGTGACGTTGACCTGGGTCTCCCCGGCCCTGCCGGCCTGGGCGGCGGCCTGCGGCGCGACGGCCGAGTGGCCGGTGGAGGCGGCCGGGTCGACGCTGTCGGCGCCGGCGGCGGTGGCGTGGGCGCCGATCGCGGTGGCGATGATGGTCGCGCCGAGCGCGGCGCGGAGGTGGTTGATCTTCGGGGCACGGATGGGACGGTGCTTGGCCATCGAGGGCATTACTCCTTGCTTCCATGCCGCTTACCGGGTTAGCTGACGGGTTCGGACGTGGAAGCTGCCCTACGGCACCGAAGTGCCGATTCACCCCAAAGGACGTGGGTCCCCGGTTCCGCCCGGAGGCGGATTCAGCGGTCACAGGACGATCCTGTGAAATGTCTTGCGATGGTTGGACAAAGCCGGACAAACCGGACGTCTGCCGCGAGATGCCCCACAAGGTAATACATCGGGCAAGAAGAAGGCAAGTGCCTAAAGGCGCAGCTAGGAGAGTTGCCCCCGCGCGTCGGCCAGAAGCCCCATCATGGCAAGGGATTCGTCAAGCGGCATGACGGCGCTCTCGGTCCGGCCCTCGGCCGTGGCGGCGCGCACCTCGCGCAGCTCCCCGGCGTACCCGTTGTCGGCCGGGTCGAGCACCAGCTCCTCCGTCTCCATCGACGGCCCCGACAGCAGCACCCGCTGCGGCGCCCAGAACGGCGCCAGGATGTCGGCCCGCATCGACGTGCCCACCACGCTCGCGTCGTTGGCGTGATGGGCGAGCAGGGACACGTCCACCAGCGCCCGCCGTCCGTCCGGGTAGAGCAGCACCCCGCCCGCCTCCGCGTCGACCCCGCTCGGCGCCAGCGAGCCGGTGATCCGCAGCTCACGCGGCATGCCGAGCAGGAGCTGCGCCAGCCCGAACGGGTAGATCCCCAGGTCGAGCAGGGCCCCGCCGCCCAGCTCCGGCGCCCACAGCCGATGGGCGGGGTCGTAGGGCAGCGCGAACCCGAACGAGGCCCGCACCGAGCGGATCTCCCCGAAACGCGGATCGGCCGCCACCCGCTGGATGAGCGGGTTGAACCGCATCCACATGGCCTCCATGAGGAAGACCCCGGCCGCGCGGGCCAGCGCCACCATGCGCTCGGCGTCGGCCACGCTGGCCGCCAGCGGCTTCTCGCACAGCACGGACTTGCCCGCCGCGATGGCCGCCTCGGCCACCTCCAGGTGCTGGGCGTGCGGCGTGGCCACGTAGACCGCGTCGACGGCCGGATCGGCGCACAGGGCCTCGTAGGAGCCGTAGGCCGACTCCGCGCCCAGCTCGTCGGCCAGGGCCCGCGCCCTGACCAGGCTCCGCGAGCCGACGGCGGCCACCCGCATGCCGGGCTCGGCCACGATGGCCGCCCCCACGGTACGCGCGATGCCGCCGGTCGCCGCTATTCCCCAGGTGAAATGTCGCACGCCCGAGATCGTAGAGCGCTCAGGTCAGGTTGAACGAGTCGGGGTCGGGCCCGATGCGCCGCCCAGAGTTCATCGCGCCGATGGCCACCAGGTCCTCGGAGTCGAGGATGAAGTCGAACACGTCGATGTTCTCCTCGATCCGCGCCGGGGTGACCGACTTGGGGATCACCACGTTGCCGAGCTGGAGATGCCAGCGGAGCACGATCTGCGCGGGCGTCTTGCCGTACTTCTCCGACAGCACGCGCAGCGCCGGGTCGGCCAGCAGCCCCTTGCCCTGCCCGAGCGGGCTCCACGCCTCGGTCAGGATGCCGTTGGCCTCGTGGAAGGCCCGCATCTCGCGCTGCTGGAAGTACGGGTGCAGCTCGATCTGATTGATCGAGGGCGTGATGTCGGTCTCGTCCATCAGCCGGGTCAGGGTGGCGACCGTGAAGTTGGAGACCCCGATGGCCTTGGCCCGGCCGTCACGGTAGATCTTCTCCAGCGCCCGCCAGGCCTGCACGTACTTGTCCTGCTCCGGAACCGGCCAGTGGATCAGGAAAAGATCTACGTAGTCGAGGCCCAGGCGGGCCAGGCTCTCGTCGAAGGCCTGCTCGGCCCGCCCGTGGTCGCCGTTCCACAGCTTGGTGGTGACGAACACCTTCTCCCGTGGCACCCCGGCGGCGCGCACGGCCCGGCCGACGCCCTCCTCGTTCTCGTAGGCGGCGGCGGTGTCGACATGCCGGTATCCGGCGCGCAGCGCGGTCGTCACGGCGTGCTCGGCGTCGTCGGCAGAGACCTGCCAGACGCCGAAGCCGAGCTGTGGTATCTGCACACCGTCGGTGTTGAGCATCAGCGAGTTCATACCCTCCATTGTTCACGTGTCGTTTCTTGCGGCTTAAGCAGGCCGGGTTAGCTTGTGACGGGTCGTGCAAGGCGCTCCACCGGCTGGGGGAAACAGAGTGGTCAGACAGGCGTCGGCCTGGGTGGAGTCTCCGCTCCAGATGCTGTGCGCCGTCGAGGCCCACCACGCCGGGCTGCTCGGCCCGGACACCGTGGTCGTGCCGCGCGCCGGCCTGCGCCCGCTGCGCGCCACCCGCAAGGAGCTGCGCCGCCTCGACCTGCCTCCAGGCCTGGTGCTGGACGAGCCGCGCGAGCGCATGCCGCGCCGCGTCCAGGCGGTGGGCGACGCGTTCTCCGGCAAGGTCCAGGTGCGCTGGCTGACCTCCGACCCCGGCCGCATCGTCGTCGTGGACGACGGCCTGGCCACACTCAGGCTGCTCGAACTGCTGGCCGCCGGGCCGTACCGGCCGCTGCTGCGGGCGCGGGCGACGCCGTCGCGGGCGCGGGCATTGCTAGGTCTGGCCGCCGCGCTGCGGCTGCGGATGAGCCGGGTCTCGGTCTTCACCGCGCTGCCCGTCCCCGAGAAGCTGGCCGACGCCGTCCGCGAGGCGGGCGTCGACCTCGTGCACCACGACTTCGCCTGGCTGCGCGCCCAGCCGCCGAGCACGCAGGGCCCCGCCGAGCGCACGGTCGTCCTCGGCACCTCCCTGGTCCGCAACGGCCTGGTGCACCGCGACCGCTACCTGCGCTGGCTGACCGACCTGGCCGGCCGCGAGCCGCTGGCCTACTACCCGCACCGCCGCGAGGACCCCGTCGACCTCGCGCTGATCAGGGAGCGTCCCGGCATCACCGTGCACGACGCGGGCGTGCCGGCCGAGCTGACGCTGCGCGGCCTTGACGCGGGGCAGCGCGTGCTCAGCCTTCCCTCGACCGCGATCACCTCGCTGCGGGTGCTGCTCGGCCCGCGCGGTGTCGAGGTCGAGCCGGTGGACGTTCCCGACGACTGGTGGACGAGCAGGGCGGCCCCCGACCTGCGATCGCACTTGACAGGAGCTTCCAGGTGAGGGTGCTGGCGGTAGCCGACTCCGACTCGTATCTGAAGTGGGCGGCCTGCCTGCTCGACGACCTGCCCCCGGGCTGCGACACGGAGCTGGTGGTGGTGCGTAGCCCGATCGCGCCCTCGGCCGAGCAGATCGCGGCGGCGGTGGGCGGGCGCGCGGTGCCCCCGGTGCTCTCGGCGCGGTCCCTGCGCCGCCTGGCCGAGCGCACCAGGCCCGACGCGATCCTGGTCGGCTGCACGGGCCCGGTCGTGGACGTGCTGGTGGCCGACGTGCTGGCCGGGCTGCGGCCGGACGGCCGGGCGCGGCCGGTGTTCGTCAGCGGGCTGCCCGGCATCTCGGTCCCGGCCACGGAGAAGGCGTGGCTGTTCCGCAGCGGCTGCGACCTGTTCGTGGTCCACAGCGAGCGCGAGGTGGCCGAGTTCTCCGAGATCGCCGGGCGGCTCGGCGGAGGCGGGGCGGTCGGGCTGGCCCGGCTGCCGTTCCTGCGGCCCGGCGCGGCGGCCGGCGGCGGCGACCGGGTGGTGTTCGCCACCCAGGCCAAGGTGCCGCGGGCGCGGGAGGAGCGCGAGCGGGTGCTGCGGGCCCTGGCCGAGCTGGCCGGACGCCGCCCCGGCCTGGAGGTCGTGGTCAAGCTGCGCGCCCTGGAGCACGAGCGCCAGACGCACAACGAACGCCACCACTACCAGCGGCTCTGGCGCGAGATGGGCGAGCCGGGCCGGCTGACGTTCGCGGCCGGGTCGATGCACGAGCAGCTCTCGCGGGCGGCCGGGTTCGTCACGGTCAGCTCGACGGCCGCGCTGGAGGCCGTCGCCATGGGCGTGCCGTCGCTGGTGCTGAGCGACTTCGGCGTCAGCGCCGAGATGATCAACCTGGTGTTCGAGGGCAGCGGCCTGCTCGGCACGCTCGACGACCTGGCCCTGGGCGACTTCCGCCCGGCCGAGCCGCGGTGGTGCGAGGCCAACTACTTCCACCCCGCCGGGCGCGACGACTGGGCGGACCTGCTGGCCGGACTGGCCGCGGAAGGGGGGCGGCCGCCCGCCCGCTCGCTGCTGGACGGCCCGGAGCACGCCGCGGCCCGCCGCCGGGCCAGGTTGCGGGTGGAGGTGCCGCCCACGATGTTGCGGGCGGGCTACCGGGCCAGGCGGCGGGTGCGCCGCTACCTCAGATCGCTGACCTGATCTTCCTGCGCAGCCTGGAGAGCGCCGAGGGCGGCTCGGCCAGCCCCAGCGTCTCCAGGCGCTTGCGCTTGAAGTAGCGCGGGTCGAACGCGACCCCCGACGGGCGCAGCTCGGGATAGGCGTCGGCCTGCATGCAGTAGCCGACCGCGCGCACCAGCGCCGGCAGGTCCGTGCGCGGCGGCCGGTCGATCACTCCGTCGGCGCCCAGCCGGGGCAGCAGGGCGTCCACGATCGTGGCCGGGATCCTGTTGCTGTTCTCGTACGGCGTGAGCCGGTCCAGCACCAGGCCGGTGCCGAAGGTGGCGACCGGCAGGCCGAAGTAGCGCATGGCGGTCACCAGTCCGGTGGAGAAGCAGCCCACGACCAGCTCGGGCCGCAGCGCCGCGAAGCACACCTCGGCCGGCACGCTCTCCCCGGCCACCGTCAGCCGTACCCCCAGGGGCTCGGCCGCCGCGCGCAGCAGTTGCGCGTGCCGGCGTCCGGCGGCCGGGTGCGGCTTGAACACCACGCTGGTGCAGCCGCGGGCGACCAGCGCGCCCAGCATCGAGGCGTGCAGCCCGGCCTCCTCCTCCGGCGTGACGATCTCCAGGGCCGACAGGTACTGGCCGAGGATGACCGCCTGCCCGGAGAGCATGTCCGGCGCGGTGGCGGCCACCTCGCGCACGACCGCGAGGAAACGCTCCTCGGGCAGCACCACGGGCGGCACGCCGTACTCGCTGAGCAGCAGCGGGGTCAGGCCGGGCACCAGGTCCAGGTGCAGCAGCCGCTCGATGCGGCGGGAGATCTCGGCCGGCAGCGGGTCGCGGGTCGGGCCGTAGCTCATCAGGCCGTCGGAGTAGACGGTGATCGGGCAGTCGCGCACCAGACCGGCGATCGTGCGCGCGGGCGGCACCGCGATCGACTCCAGCACCAGCTCCTCGACGTCGTCCAGGGCCAGGTGGGAGCGGATCAGCCGCTCGAACATCGGCACCTCGATGACCCGCGCCCGCCAGTCGGAGGGGTGCAGCGGGGCGATCAGGTCGTTCCAGGAGTGCACCTCGTCGAAGCGCGAGCGCAGGACGGCGAAGCCGGGCGCGCCGTCGAGCGGCACCGACACCTCGGGGATCGCCGCGTTGTTCGACACGATCAGCACGCGCCGGCCCGTGCCGAAGCGGCCGTCGTCGATCGCGGCGGCCAGCGACATGGCGCCGAACAGCGTCGAGGCGTAGAAGACCTTCATCAGGAGTCCTCCCGATCCCGGCGGATCCGGACGTGGGGGCTGGGGGGAATGTCGGGCACCAGGGCGCGCAGCAGGGCCTCCCGCTCGACGGCCATCCGCAACACCGCGTCGGCCACCAGCGCGGACGGCAGCCCGCGGACCATCTGCGCGCCGCGCTCCTCGAAGCGGGCCCGCAGCGCGGGCGTGAACCGGCCCGCGAGCTCCAGGTGGTGGGCCAGCAGCGCGCAGAAGTTGCGCGCCGCCTTGGGCAGGAACTCCGGCTCCAGGTCCTTGAGGACCAGCTCGAAGGCGTCGAAGAAGTGCAGTTGCCGCTCGTCGCCGATCTGCGTCAGCGAGCCGGACACCAGGCGCCGGTAGAACACCCCGGCCATCGACACCACCGCGAACGTGGCCGCCTCCCGGTGCAGCCGCCAGATCCACGGCCGGTCCTCGGCGGTGTGCAGCGAGCCGGGGAAGTGCAGCAGGTCCCGCAGCGAACGCCGGTAGACCCCGGCCCACGCGTACGGGTAGTCCACCATGGTCCGCACCCCCGCCGGCAGGATCGCCGCACGGGGGTCGAGCACCACGCCGCGGCGCGACAGCGGGGCCCGGTGCACCACCCGCTTGCGCCCCTCCACCTGGACGTGGTCCACCCGGACGAAGTCGCAGCCGAGCCCGTCGATGGCCGCCACCAGCCCGGCCAGGTAGCCGGGCGCCAGCCAGTCGTCGCCGTCCATGAACGTGACGAACCGCCCCGAGGCGGCCGACAGCCCGGTGTTGCGGGCGTCGGCCAGCCCCACGGGGGCGGGGTTGCGCAGCACGGCCAGGCCGGGCAGGTCACGGGCGAAGTCGGCGATGATGTCCGGGGTGGCGTCCACGGAGCCGTCGTCCACGACGATGAACTCGAAGTCGTGCCGGGCGTTGCGGGCGAGCGAGGCGAGCGCGTCGGCGATGAAGCGCTCGCCGTCACGCACCGGCACGACGACGGAGAGAGTGGTCGGCGTCATGACTCAGACGGTCACCCGGCGCAGCCGGGCCTTGGGCGCCTCCTCGCCGGGGAAGACGCGCTTGACGCCGTCGCCCATGGCCTGCTCGATGATGCGGATGTCGCGGACGAGGTGCTCCAGCCCGGACGGCTCCAGCGAGGCGGCGTGGTCGGAGCCCCACATGGTGCGGTCGAGCGTGATGTGCCGCTCGACGCAGACCGCGCCCAGGGTGACCGCGGCCAGGGAGATCTGCAGGCCGCGCTCGTGCCCGGAGTAGCCGACCGGCACGCCGTAGCGCTCCTTGAGCGTGGTGATCGTGCGCAGGTTGGCCTCCTCCGGCGGCAGCGGGTACGTGGAGGTGGCGTGCATCATGATCAGCCGGTCGGTGCCGAGGATCTCGACGGCCTGGTCGATCTCCGACAGCGTGGACATGCCGGTGGACAGGATGAGCGGCTTGCCGGTGGCCGCCAGGGCGCGCAGCAGCTCGTGGTCGGCGACGCTGGCCGAGGCGATCTTGTGGGTCAGCACGTCCATGTTCTCCAGGAACTCCACGGACGGCACGTCCCACGGCGAGGCGAACCAGTGCAGGCCACGCTCGTCGCAGTACTTCGCGATCTGCCGGTACTCGTCGTAGCCGAACTCGGTGCGCTCCTTGTACTCCAGGTACGTCATCTCGCCCCACGGAGTCTGCCTGATCTGGCCCTTCTGCTCCTCGGGCACGCAGATCGCGGGGGTGCGCTTCTGGAACTTGACCGCCTGGCAGCCCGCCTCGGCCGCCACGTCGATGAGCCGGCGGGCGAGGTCGAGGTCGCCGTTGTGGTTGATGCCGATCTCGCCGATCATGTAGACGGGCTCGCCGTCGCCGACCAGCACGTCGCCGATCGCGACCGGGCCGAGCCGCGGACGGGCCTTGGCCTCGGCGACCGGCGGCTCGGGCCGGGCCGCCACCACCAGGTCGCACAGCTCGCGCACCGCGCCGGAGCCGCCGGGCCTGGTCAGCACCACGCGGGCGGCGGCGCGCACGCGCGGGTGCGCGTCGGGGGTGGCGATCGGCCAGCCGACCTCGGCCATCGGGCCCAGGTCGTTGACGTCGTTGCCGACATAGGCCACGCGCGCCGGGTCCAGGCCCTCGATGGCCAGCCAGTCGCGCAACACGATGCGCTTCTCGGCCAGGCCCTGCAGCACGGGCACGCCCAGCTTGCGGGCGCGGGCGGCCACGACCGGGTTCTGCTCGGTGGACATCACCAGCACCTTGACCCCGGAGCGGCGCAGCAGCGAGACGCCCATCCCGTCCGAGCGGCTGACCAGGACCATCTCCCGGCCGTCGGAGTCGATGTAGGCGCGGTCGTCGGTGTGCACGCCGTCGAAGTCGGTGATGACCGCGTCCACGTCGATCGGCTCGGGCTGGTCGATGAACGGCGCGAGGGCGCGCACCAGCTCCAGGTCCCCGGGGTCGTCGACCTCGATGGCGTGCTGCGGCGGCACCGGCTGCACGGCGACCTCGCCGAAGAAGCGGTGGCCGTGCTCGCGCAGGCCGGCGGTGCGCATGACGTAGAACGCGCCGTTCTCACGGAACTGCGGCTCGCGGTCCTGCCTGCGCTGCCGTACGGCCGGGTCGTGGTTGACGCCCGCGCCCGCGGCCGTCCACAGGAACTCGTGGGTGGGCAGCCCGGACACGACCGAGTCGGCCTCGCCGTCCAGGACCCTGCGCACGGCGGCCGACAGGTCGGCCGGGTCGATGAACGCGCTGGTGCACTGCACGAGAACGACCACCTCGGGGTCCTCGCCCAGGGCGTCGAGGGCGTGCAGCACGGCCGACTCGCTGGAGGCGGTCGCGCCGCTCAGCTCCTCGGGCCGCTCCACCACGACCGCCCCCGCCGCGCGGGCGGTCTCGGCGATCTGCGGGTGGTCGGTGCTGACCACGACCTGGTCCACGAGCTCGGCCCGCAGGCACGCCCGTACCGCGCGGGTGACCAGCGGGACGCCCCCGACCAGGGCGAGGTTCTTCAGGGGTACGCCCGCCGAACCTCCGCGGGCGGGAACAACGGCCAAGACTCGCAAGTGTCTTCTCCTCAGTGCGTGGGATCGCACCCAGAAGCTAGAGGCCGGGATTGAACGGGCAGCGTCACCGCCATTAACTTTCCATGGGGATCCGGTAGAGCAACTCTGGCCGGCCGACCCCGCCGTACTGCGGCACGCGCACCGCCATCCCCAGCTCGACCAGGTGTTCCAGGTAGCGGCGGGCGGTCACCCGCGACACCCCCACGGCCTCGGCGACGCTCTGCGCGGAGCTGCCGCCGGGCCGCTCGCGCAGCCGGGCCGACACGGCGTCGAGGGTGTCGCGGGCCAGCCCTTTGGGCAGCTCGGAGGGGCCGCGCAGGGTGCCGAGCACCCGGTCCACGTCGCCCTGGGCGACGATCACGCCGGTGTCCTGCCTGAACCGGGCGTAACGCGTCAGCTTCTCGGCCAGGGTCGCGTAGGTGAACGGCTTGAGAAGGTACTGCGAGACGCCCAGCGACACCGCCGAACGGACCATGGCCAGGTCGCGCGCGGAGGTGACGGCGATGACGTCGCACAGCAGCCCGCCGGCCCGCACCGCGCGGCACACCTCCAGGCCGTGCATGTCGGGCAGGTACAGGTCGAGCAGGATGAGGTCGACGGGCCGCCCGCGCAGGAACCGCAGCGCCTCGCCGCCCGAGCGGGCCACCCCGGCCACCTCGAAGCCGGCCACCCGCTCGACGTAGACCCGGTTGGCCTCGGCCGTGATCCCCTCGTCCTCCACGATCAGCACGGAGACCGCCCCACCCGGCCCGCTCATCGCACCCGCTCCGGGACCGGCAGGCGCACGGTGAACGCCGATCCGGCCACGTCGATCGTGCCGCCGAGGCGGCGCACCGCCTGCCCGACCAGCGCCAGCCCGAGCCCGTGGCCGTCGCCCTTGGTGGTCCAGCCCTTCGCGAACGCCTCCGGCGTGGTCAGCCCCGGCCCGTCGTCGGCCACCCTGATCACCACCCCGTCCCGGTCCGCGCTCAGGCGCACCTCGACCCTGGTGGCCGCGTCGAGGGCGTTGTCGACCAGGTTGCCGACGATCGTCACCAGGTCGCGCGGGTCCAGGCCCAGGTCGTCCAGGTCGCTGTCCGGCGTCAGCACCAGCTCGCCGCCGCGCTCGGCCGCCTCGGCGCTCTTGCCGAGCAGCAGCGCGGCCAGCACCGGCTCGCGCACCGCGCCCACCACCCGGTCGGTCAGCTCCTGCGCCGCGCGCAGCTCCGCCGTGCCCAGCGCGACCGCCTGCTCGGTGCGTCCCAGCTCGACCAGCGTGATCACGGTGTGCAGCCGGTTGGCGGCCTCGTGCGCGGCCGAGCGCAGCGAGTCGGCGAAGCCGCGCTCGGCGTCGAGCTGCCCGGCCAGCGCCTGCAGCTCGGTGTGGTCGCGTACGGTCACCACCGTGCCGAGCCTGCTGGCCGCGATGTTGACGGCCAGCACCCGGTCGCCGGCCAGGTGCACGCGTTCCTCATGGCCCTCCAGCAGCGCCGACAGGCCCAGCTCGGCCACGTGCCGGCCCTCGGCGTCCGGCGGCAGGTCCAGGAGCTGCCGGGCGGCGTCGTTGCAGAGCGTCAGCGTGCCGTCGCCGCTGACCAGCAGCAGGCCCTCCCGCACGGCGTGCAGGACGGCGTCGTGGTGGTCGTGGATGCGGCCCAGCTCCACCGGGCCGAGCCCGTGGGTCTGGCGGCGCAGCCGTACGGTGACCAGCCACGTCCCGGCCGCGCCCAGGCCGAGCGCCAGTGCGGCGACCAGGCCGCTCCAGGCGAGCTGGTCGCGCAGCCTGGCGCTGATCCGGTCGATCGTGATGCCCGCGCTGACCAGGGCCCGCACCCGGCCCCCGGACCACACGGGCGTCACGGCCCGCTTGGAGGGGCCGAGCGTGCCGGTGTAGGTCTCGACGAAGGTCTCACCGGCCAGCGCCCGCCCGGTGTGGCCGAGGAAACGTCTGCCGATCTCGGCCGGGTTCGGGTGGGTGTAGCGGGTGCCGTCCGGCTTCATGATGGTGACGAAGTCGACGCCCGTCTGCTCGCGCACCCGTTCGGCGTACGGCTGCAGCGCCAGGGTCGGTTCCGGGTCGTCCAGGGCGGCGGCCACGCCCGGCGCGGCGGCCACGCTGACCGCCACGGCCCTGGCCGTGGCGCCCGCCTCCTCGGTCAGCAGGCGATGGGCCTGCACCAGCGCGAGCACCACGCAGCCGGTGACGGCGACCGCGACCACGAGCAACTGCAGGACCAGCATCTGGCCCGCCAGGCTCCAGCGGCGCATGAGCCTCCCCTCGCGTGAACGAAACTTACTCAATCGTGACGTGGGTCACAGTGAGGCGCATAGTCGCACGGCCAGCCCCTTTTTCCAAAGCGGTGGAGAGACCCCCCATGCGTGATCGAACTCGTTACCTGTACCTGGCCGTCGTCGTGGCGGTCCTGCTCGGCATCCTGGTCGGATTCGTCTGGCCGGAGGCGGGCAAGGAGCTCAAACCCCTCGGCACCGGCTTCGTGGCGCTGATCAAGATGCTGATCAGCCCCATCATCTTCTGCACGATCGTGCTCGGCATCGGCTCGGTACGCCAGGCCGCCAAGGTCGGCAAGGTCGGCGGCCTCGCACTCGGCTACTTCATGGTGATGTCCACCGTGGCCCTGGTCATCGGCCTGCTGGTCGGCAACGTCATCGACCCCGGCTCCGGGCTGCACCTGACCGACGCCGCCAAGCAGGCCGCCGAGGCCGAGGCGGCCAAGGGCGAGGCCACCGGCGGGGTCGACTTCCTGCTCGGCATCATCCCCGTCACCCTGGTGTCGGCCTTCACCGAGGGCTCGGTCCTGCAGACGCTGCTGGTGGCGCTGCTGGCCGGGTTCGCGCTGCAGGCGATGGGGGAGCGGGGCGCGCCGATCCTGCGCGGCGTCGAGCACGTCCAGCGGCTGGTGTTCCGCATCCTGGCCATGGTCATGTGGGCCGCGCCGGTCGGCGCTTTCGGGGCCATCGCGGCCGTGGTCGGCGCCACCGGGATCGAGGCGCTCAAGAGCCTGGCCATCATCATGATCGCCTTCTACGTCACCTGCCTGCTGTTCGTGGGCGTGGTGCTGGGCGCGCTGCTGTGGCTGGTCGCCCGGATCAACCTGTGGTCGCTGCTGCGCTACCTCGGCCGGGAGTTCCTGCTGATCCTGTCCACGTCGTCGTCGGAGACGGCGCTGCCGCGGCTGATCGCCAAGATGGAGCACTTCGGGGTGAGCCGGACGGTGGCCGGCATCACCGTCCCGACCGGCTACTCCTTCAACCTCGACGGCACCGCCATCTACCTCACCATGGCCACGCTGTTCATCGCCTCGGCCACCGGCGCGCCGCTGCAGGTCGGCGAGCAGATCTCGCTGCTGCTGTTCATGATGGTCGCCTCCAAGGGCGCCGCGGGCGTGACCGGCGCGGGCCTGGCCACGCTCGCCGGCGGCCTGCAGTCGCACCGCCCCGAACTGGTGGACGGCGTCGGCCTCATCGTCGGCATCGACCGGTTCATGTCCGAGGCCAGGGCGCTGACCAACTTCGCGGGCAACGCCGTGGCCACCGTCGTGGTCGGCACCTGGACCGGCGAGTTCGACCGGGAACGCGCCGCCGAGGTGCTGGCCGGGCGGGCGCCGTTCGACGAGTCCACGCTGCTCGACGAGGCGGACGACCGCCCCGGGCCGGAGGCGGAACGCGAGGTTGTGCGCGTCTAGGGCCCGCGTGCGAAGCGTCTAGGGGTCTAGGGCTTGCGGCCGATGCCCGCGTAGCCCATGCGGGCGAAGTCGTCGTCGTAGAAGGGCGGGTTCTGGGGGTCGGTGAACGGGAAACCGAGCTCCGGCCCCTTGCCCGTGGCCAGACCGGGCGGGATCAGCTCGAAGTCGCCGAAGAAAGCCGCGATCTCCTTGCCCGGCCGCGGGCAGAAGGGCGCGTTGGCTCGCCGGTAGAACTGGCTGACGCGGGCCACGCGCTGCGGCGCGTGGTCGGTGCCCACGTGCGACAGGGCCAGGTAGCTGCCGGGGGCGAGCGCGTCGCGGTAGGCGGCCACGAAGCCCTGCGGGTCGTCCTTGTCGGGGATCAGGTGCAGCACGAACATCATGAGCACGGCGACGGGCTTGCCGAAGTCCAGCAGCCCGCGCACCTCGGGGCTGTCCAGCACCTCCCGCGGGCGCCGGACGTCGCCGTGCAGCATGGCCACCTGCCCGGGGTCGGCCAGCAGCGCCCGGCCGTGCGCGGCCACCACCGGGTCGCTGTCCACGTAGACCACGCGGGCCTCCGGCGCGAGCCGCAACGCCACCTCGTGCACGTTCTCGGCGGCCGGCAGACCGGAGCCGAGGTCGAGGAACTGGGTGACACCCCGGTCGCACAGGTACTTCACCATCCGGCCGATCAGCAGCCGGTTCTCCCGCGTGCCGTCCCTGACCTCCGGCATCGCGCTCAGCACCAGCTCGGCCAGCTCCCGGTCGGCCGGGAAATTGTTCTTTCCGCCCAGGAAGTAGTCGTACATACGCGCGGTGTTGGGGATGTGAGGATCCACGCCCTGGGGGACTTCTTGCGTCATGAGGGCATGATCCACTAACCGGCTGCCGGAAATCTACGCTATCGACATCAGATGGCCGGAAGCCTCAGGACGAACCGCGCCCCGCCCCGGCGGTCCTCCACCCGCACGCTGCCCCGGTGGGCCATCGCCACGTCCCTGGCGATCGCCAGGCCGAGGCCGGTGCCGCCGGAGTCGCGGCTGCGGGCGGCGTCCAGGCGGGTGAACCGCTCGAAGATGCGCTCGCGGTCGGCCTCGGCGATCTCCTGGCCGTCGTTCTCCACCGCCAGCACGGCCGTGCCGCCCCTGGCCGGGCCCGCCTCCCTGGCGACCACGACCAGCACCAGGGTCTCGGCGTGCCGCTGGGCGTTGTCCAGCAGGTTCGTCAGCACCCGGGCCAGTTGCAGGCGCACGCCCTCGACGACCACGCCCTCGGTCAGCTCCAGCCGCGTGGGCAGTTTGTCGCTGCGCACGGCCAGCTCCTGCCGTACGAGGTCGGCCAGGTCCACCGGCTCCCTGGCCATGTCCACCCGGGAGCCGATCCTGGCCAGCAGCAGCAGGTCGGTGATGATCGCCTCCAGCCGGTCGGTGTCGCGCAGGGCGCTGTCCACCAGCGCCTCCACGTCGGTGTCCTCCGGGTAGAGCTGGGCGCTCTCCAGTTGGGCGCGCAGCCCGGCGATCGGGGTGCGCAGCTCGTGGGAGGCGTCGGAGGCGAACTGGCGTTGTTGCAGCGCGGAACGTTCCAGCCGGGCCAGTGTGTTGTTGACGGCCTTGGCCAGCATGGCGACCTCGTCCTCGCCGCCCGGCTGGGTGACCCGGTGGCTCAGGTCGCCGGCGCTGACCGCGTCCAGCTCGGCGCGCATGGTCGCCACCGGGCGCAGCGCGCGGCCGGTGACCAGCCAGGTCGCCCAGGCGGTGAGCGCGATCAGCACCGCCACCTGGGAGAACACGATCACCTCCAGCGTCTGCGAGGCCAGCACCTCCGGGGTGCTGCGGCCGGCGTAGACGATGGGGGAGTCCTCCGACATGCCGGCCTTGACCGCCGACAGGTGCACGCACTCGGTCGGCAGGCAGTTGGTGGTGTTGACGACGCGGCTCTCGGCGGTGGGCCGCACGTCGCTGAGCGGCGGCAGGTTCCTGGCCGCGTCGCTGCTGGCCAGGACGCGGCCGTCGGTCCCGACCACCTGGATCAGGTCGATGGACGGATTGGGCACCGGGATCGTGGCGCCCTGCGGCAGCCCGCCCGCGCGCATCTCGGAGGCCACCCGCTCGGCGGTGTCCCGCGTGTCCCGGTAGACGGCGGCCGTCACCAGGGACCGCGAGACGATGCACCCGGCGATGCCCACGGGGATCAGCACGAGGGCGGCTACGGCCGTCGCGATGAGGGTGACGCGTCCGCGCAGGGAGCGGGCCCACATGGGTGGCACTCCCCGAGACTACTAACCGTCATTGCCGCCACATGCCGCGTTCAGGCAGCGTTGAGGGAAAGGTTCCGCCAACGTCAGCGCTGGATCCAGACCGTGGTGTCCGGCGGGACCGAGCCGTCGGCCGCCAGCGGACCGCTGGCCAGCAGCACCGTGCCGGGCACGACCGGGGCGACCGGCTCCTCGCCGGTGTTCAGCATCACGACCAGGCCCGGGTCGCGCTGGACGGCCAGCACGTCCTCGGAGGTCTCCAGCCACCTCAGCGTGCCGCCGCCGAGCGCCGGGTGCTCCTTGCGCAGCCTGAGCGCGGCCCGGTAGAGGTGCAGCGTGGAGTCCGGGTCGTGCTCCTGGGCCGCGGCCGACAGCAGTGTCCACGAGGCGGGGATCGGCAGCCACGGGTCGGTCCAGCCGCAGCCCGGCTCGCTCGTCCACGGGATCGGCACCCGGCAGCCGTCGCGGCTCTCGCCGGTGCGCCGGAAGGCCGGGTCCTGGCGCAGCTCGTCGGGCAGGTCGAGGACCTCGGGCAGGCCCAGCTCCTCGCCGTTGTAGAGGTAGGCCGAGCCGGGCAGGGCCAGCATGAGCAGCGTCGCCGCGCGGGCGCGGGCCAGGCCGCCGTGCCGGGTGACGTGGCGGGGCTTGTCGTGGTTGGACAGCACCCAGGTGGTGGGCGCGCCGACCAGCTCGGCCTCGGCCAGCGACTTCTCGATCACCGAACGGAACGACTTGGCGTGGAAGTCGGCCATCATGAACTCGAAGTTGAACGCCTGGTGCAGCTCGTCCGGCCCCACGTACCGGGCCAGCCGCTCGGGCGAGGACACCCACGCCTCGGCGACGGCCATCCGCCCGCCGGGGTAGGAGTCGAGGATCGGCCGCCACTCCCGGTAGATGTCGTGCACGCCGTCCTGGTCGAAGTAGGGCACCCGCTCGTCGCCCAGCATCTCGGCCTGGCGGCCCTCCTTGGGGCCGACGTCGGGCAGCCCCTCGGCCTTGACCATGCCGTGGGCCACGTCCACCCGGAAGCCGTCCACGCCGCGGTCCAGCCAGAAGCGCAGGACGTCGCGGAACTCGGCGCGCACCTCGGGATTGTCCCAGTTGAGGTCGGGCTGCTCGGGCGCGAACAGGTGCAGGTACCACTGGCCGTCCTCGACCTGGGTCCAGGCGGGGCCGCCGAAGATCGACTCCCAGTCGTTGGGCCGGTCGCGGAAGATGTAACGGTCGCGCAGGCCGCCCTGGAACCAGGGGTGGCGGTCGGAGGAGTGGTTGGGGACGAGGTCCACGATCACCCGGATGCCGTGCCCGTGGGCCTGCGCGACCAGGGCGTCGAAGTCGGCCAGCGTGCCGAACATCGGGTCCACGTCCCGGTAGTCGGCCACGTCGTAGCCGCCGTCGGCCATGGGGGAGGTGTAGAAGGGGCTCAGCCAGATCGCGTCCACGCCCAGCCTGGCCAGGTAGTCCAGGCGCGCCCGCACGCCCTTCAGGTCGCCGGTGCCGTCGCCGTCCGCGTCGGCGAAGCTCCGGGGGTAGACCTGATACACGACGGCGTCCCGCCACCAGTCGTCGTTGCCGAGCATGGCTTTCCTTCCCCCGGATGTCCGTGATGTCTGGTGCAGGATGTCGCGCGTTCTTGCGACAGGTCAAGTGCAAGTTTCGGAAAGTTGCAGATTGGGCGTCAAGGCGTTCTCGCGGGCGGGGACGAGGTCAGCGGGCGACGGGTCGGATGTGGTTCCGGTAACGCTCTTTCGCAAGTTCTTCCAATTCTTGCAAAGAGCCGCTAACGTCCCGGAAACGTAAGCCGTGAACAGCGGCGGATAACGATCTTTTGACGGCGGCGCACGCAGGCGCCGCCGCTCCTCCATGACCTCGGGAGGTCTCATGCGTGTACGGGTCCTGGGAGTGGCCGCCCTCTCCACCCTCGCGTTCGCCGCTACGGCTTGTGGTGACTCCGGCGCGCCCGCCTCGTCGGCGCAGCCCAGCGGTTCGGCCTCGGCCTCGGCTCCGGCCTCGGCGGCGGGCGGCACGCTGGTCATCTGGGCCGACCCGAGCCGGGTCAAGCCGCTCAAGCCCTTCGCCGACCAGTTCGGCACCGAGAACGGCGTGACCGTCGAGGTGAAGGAGATCAGCAAGGACAACCAGATGACCTTCCTGACCGCCTCCCAGCAGGGCAGCGGTCCGGACATCATGATCGGCGCGCACGACTGGATCGGCAACCTCGTCCAGAACGGCGCCATCGACCCCGTCACGCTGACCGACGAGCAGAAGGCGGCCTTCTCGGAGATCGCCATGAAGGCGGTCACCTTCAACGGCCAGGTGTACGGCGCCCCGTACGCGGTGGAGAACATCGCCCTGATCCGCAACACCAAGCTCGCCCCCGACGCCCCCGCCACGCTCGACGAGATGATCGACAAGGGCAAGGAGCTGAAGAAGGCCGGCAAGGTCAAGGAGGTGCTCTGCCTGCCCGTCGGCGTCAAGGGCGACGCCTTCCACGCCTACCCGCTGTTCGCGTCCGCGGGCGGCGCGCTGTTCGGCCAGACCGCCTCCGGCGACCCCGACCCCAAGCAGGTGCTGCTCGGCTCCGAGGGCTCGGTCAAGGCGTTCGGCAAGCTGAAGGAGCTCGGCGAGAAGGGTGACGGCGCGCTCAAGACGTCGGTCACCAACGAGAACTACATCGTCAACTTCGCCGCCGGCAAGTGCGCCTACCTGATCTCCGGCCCGTGGGCCATGAGCGAGGTCAAGAAGGGCGGCGTCTCCTACGACATCACGCCCGTCCCGGCGTTCAAGGACGGCAAGCCGGCCACGCCGTTCGTCGGCGTCCAGACGTTCTTCGTGGCCGCCAAGGGCAAGAGCAAGGCCCTGGCCCAGGAGTTCGTCGCCAACTACGTCACCAACAAGGACGTCGCCAAGGCCCTGTACGAGGCCGACCCCCGGCCCCCGGCGCTGACCGCCGCGCTGCAGGAGGTCCAGGCCGCCGACCCCGACGCCGCCAAGTTCATGGACGCCGGCAAGAGCGGCATGCCGATGCCCGCCATCCCCGAGATGGCCGCCATCTGGGAGCCGTTCGGCATCGCGGAGACGGCCGTGGTCAAGGGCGGCGACGCCGCCAAGGCCGCCGCCGCCGCGCAGAAGGCCATCGACGGCGCGCTCAAGAACTGACATGACCCAGGACGTGCACGAGGCCGTGGGGACCGACCGGTCCCCGCGGCCTCGCCGGGAACTCACCACGGCGTTCGTGGTGAGCAGGATCGCGGTGCTCGCCGTGGCCGCCGCGATCCTGCTCTACGCCGTGCCGCCGCTGGTCGCCGCCGAGTCGTGGGTCTCGCTCACGCTGCTGGGGCTGGCCGCCGCGGCCATCGCCTACCTCTACCTGACCCGCCGCTTCATCCCGGCCAAGTACCTCGTCCCCGGCACCCTGTTCCTGATCGCCTTCCAGGTGCTGCCCGTGCTCTACACGGTGACCACCGCGTTCACGAACTTCGGCGACGGGCACCGTGGCGACAAGGCCGACGCCGTCACCGCCATCGAGACCGGCTCGGTCCGCCAGGCCCCCGGCTCGCCCGAGTACGGCCTGACCACCGCCCTGCGCGGCGACGAGCTGGTGTTCCTGCTGGTCGACCCCAAGACCAAGCAGGTACGGCTGGGCACCGGCGAAGGGCTGACCCCGCTGGAGGGCGCCCAGGTCGGCCTCACCGGCAAGGTCCTGTCGGCCCCCGGCGTGACCGTGCTGAAGGCGCCCGAGGCCGCCGCCCGCGGCCAGGAGATCTCGGCGCTGTCCGTGCCGACGCCGGGCGGCGTGATCAAGGCCAACGGCCTGAGCCGGGCCGTGGAGGGCAGGGCCGCGCTCGTCTATGAGGCCGCCTGCGACTGCGTCAAGGGCAACGGCGACACCTGGACGGCCGACGAGGACCAGGGCTACTTCGTCAACGCCAAGGGCGAGCACCTGGCCCAGGGCTGGCAGGTGAACGTCGGCTTGGACAACTTCGCCCGCGTCCTGACCAACCCCACCATCTCCGGCTACTTCGTCGGCGTGCTGGGCTGGAACCTGGTGTTCGCGCTGGTCTCCGTGGCCGGCACGTTCGGGCTGGGCATGGCCGTGGCGCTGGCGCTGCACCATCCGCGCATGCGCGGCACGAAGGCGTACCGGATCGCGCTGATCCTGCCGTACGCCATGCCGGCCTTCGCCATGCTCCTGGTCTGGCGCGACATGTTCAACCGCGACTTCGGCCTGATCAACCAGTTCTTCGGGCTGAACGTCGACTGGCTCGGCGAGCCGCTCACCGCCCGGTTCGCGGTCATCCTGGTCAACCTGTGGCTCGGCTTCCCGTACATGTTCCTGGTCACCACCGGCGCGCTCCAGGCGATCCCGCGCGAGCTGACCGAGGCGGCCTCCATCGACGGCGCCACTCCGTCCAAGGCGTTCCGCCGGGTGACGCTGCCGCTGCTGCTGGTCGCGCTGACGCCGCTGCTGATCTCGTCGTTCGCGTTCAACTTCAACAACTTCAACGCCATCGCGCTCACCACCGAGGGCGGGCCGTTCCCGGCCGAGAGCCCGCAGGTGGGCGCCACCGACCTGCTGATCACCTACACCTTCCGGCTGGCGTTCGGCGCGGGCGGGGCGCAGTTCGGGTTCGCGGCGGCGATCTCGGTGTTCATCTTCGCGATCGTGGCGGTCATCTCGGCCGTGGCCTTCCGCCGTACCCGCAAGCAGGAGGAGGTCTACGCATGAGGATCGCGCTCAGGCACGTGTTCGTGCTGCTGGTGTGCGCGTTCGCGCTGTTCCCGATCCTGTTCGTGGTCTCGGCCGCGATCAACCCGATGGGCACGCTGGCCTCCACCGACCTGCTGCCGTCGGGGGCGAGCCTGAACAACTTCGTCAACCTGCTCACCTCCGACAGCTATCCGTTCGGCCGGTGGTTCTTCAACTCGGTGTTCATCGCGCTGGCCTCGTCGTTCGCGAGCCTGCTGCTGTCGATGCTGGCCGCCTACGCCTTCAGCCGCATGCGCTTCGCCGGACGCCGGGTCGGGCTGCTGGCACTGCTGCTCATCCAGATGTTCCCGCAGTTCCTGGCCATCGTGACGATCTTCATGATCTTCACCAGGGTGACCGAGCTGTATCCGGCGTTCGGCTTCAACACCGTCTGGGGCCTGCTGCTGCTCTACCTCGGCGGCGCGCTCGGCGTGAACACCTGGCTGATGAAGGGCTTCCTCGACACCGTGCCCAAGGAGCTCGACGAGGCCGCCACCGTGGACGGCGCCACCCACGCGCAGATCTTCTGGCGGGTCATCATGCCGCTGGTCACGCCGATCCTGGCGGTCACCGCGCTGCTGGCCTTCATCGGCGTCATGAGCGAGTTCCTCATGGCCAACGTGTTCCTGCGCGATCCCGAGAGCAAGACCCTGGCCGTCGGCATGTACGGCATGATCGCCGGCGACCACCGCAACGCCAACTTCGGCATGTTCGCCGCGGCGACGTTGCTCACCGCCGTACCCACGGTGAGCGTGTTCCTATGGCTGCAGAAGTACATCGTCTCCGGCCTCACGGCCGGGGCTGTCAAGGGATAGTTCATTGCGCTATGTCGGCGAGCCGCATCACGACGGCTCAGCTCTCTACGTCTCCAGCCAGGAACCGGCGCTCGGCTCGCGGGTGACCCTCTGGTTGCGGGCCCCGCGGGCCGCCGGGATCACCGGCGTGCACGTGCGCACCGTCTGCGACGGCGAGCCCCGCTACGCCGAGGCCCGCGTCGACGACTCCAGGACCGGCACGCCGGTGGCCGGCTACGGCGCGGACGACGTCTGGTGGCGGGCGGAGATCACCGCGGTCAACCCGGTCACCCCGTACCGGTTCCTGCTGCACACCCGCCGCGGCCAGCGGTGGCTGACCGCGGCCGGCCCGGTTGCGCATGACCTGACCGACGCGAGCGACTTCCGCCTGGTCTGCCACCAGGCGCCGCCCTCGTGGATGTCGGACGCGATCGTCTACCAGATCTTCCCCGACCGCTTCGACCGCTCCGGCCCGATGCCGGACCTGCCCGACTGGGCGCTGCCGCGCGACTGGGACCGCGACCCGGTGATCCCCAGCGGCCCCGGCACCGCCCAGCAGTTCTACGGCGGCGACCTCGACGGGATCACCCGGCGCCTGGACCACATCCAGGGGCTCGGCGCCGACACCGTCTACCTGACGCCGGTCTTCCCGGCCCGCTCCAACCACCGCTACGACGCCGCGAGCTTCGAGCACGTCGACCCGCTGCTCGGCGGCGACGAGGCCCTGCACCGGCTGTCGGGCGCGCTGCACGCCCGCGGCATGCGCCTGCTCGGCGACATCACCACCAACCACTGCGGCGACGCCCACGAATGGTTCACCGCCGCCGTGTCCGACGTGAACGCCCTCGAACGGGAGATGTTCTACTTCGACCCCGACACCGGCGACTACGAGTCGTGGTGGGGCGTCAAGTCGCTGCCCAAGCTCAACTGGGGCAGCGAGCTGGTGCGCTCCAGCATGCGCGCGGTGCTGAAGAAGTGGCTCGGCCCCCTGGACGGCTGGCGCGTGGACGTCGCCAACATGACCGCCAGGCTCGGCCCCGAAGACCGCAACCACGAGGTCGCCGCCATGCTGCGCCGCCAGCTCGGCCCCGAGGCGGCCTTCATCGCCGAGCACAACCACGACGCCTCGCTCGACCTCGACCGCGACGGCTGGCACGGCACCATGAACTACGGCGGCTTCACCCGCCCGGTCTGGGCCTGGCTGCGCGGCCCCGACCTGGACCTCCCGCACTTCCTAGGCGTGCCGGGCGGCGTGCCCGAGCGTGACGGCGCCGACACCCTGGCCACGTTCAGGTCGTTCGCCTCGCACATGTCCTGGCGCTCGCTCACGCACTCCTGGCAGCTCCTGGACTCCCACGACTCGCCGCGCATCCGTACGGTGACCGGCTCACGCGAACGCCACCTGCTCGCCCTGGGCCTGCAGGCCACGCTGCCCGGCACGCCCATGGTCTTCGCCGGCAGCGAGTTCGGCCTGACCGGGATCAACGGGGAGCACTCGCGCACCCCGATGCCCTGGAACCGGCCGCACGACCAGGACCAGGCGACCCTGGCGGCCTACCGCGCGCTGCTCGGGCTGCGCCGCGCCGAGCCCGCCCTGCGTCACGGAGGGTTGCGCTGGCTGCATGCCGACGCCGACTGCCTGGTTTTCGCGCGCGAGACGTTCGAGGAGTCGCTGCTGGTGTCCGTCCGCCGGGCGCCCGGCGCGGCGCTGCCCATCGGAGCGCAGGCCCAGGGCGTCTACAACGCTCCGGACGGCGACGAGATCCCGGGAGAAGGACCTGCGGTGTGTGTGTGGCGCATCACACACTGATCACGCTACGGTAGGGCTCCGCCCCGTACCGTTCTCAATTAGATAGTGGTGTGCGCGCATGAGGTTGCTCTCCGTAGCCGTCGCGGCTTCGCTTCTGACCGCCGTACCGACCGCCGCGGAGGCCAGGGCGGGCACCACCTACTACGTCGATTCCAGGGCCGGCGACGACTCCGCCGCCGGCACCAGCGCCGACAAGCCGTGGAAGTCGCTGGACAAGGTCAACTCCGTCGCCCTCAAGCCGGGCGACACCGTCAGCTTCAAGCGGGGCGGCAGCTTCACCGGCCCGCTGCGGCTCACGGCCTCGGGCACCGCCGCCCGGCCCATCGTCATCCGCTCCCACGGCACCGGCGCCCTGCCCAGGATCAGCGGCGAAGAGCGCGACTGCGTGGTCGTCAAGGGCGCCTACTGGCAGATCGGCGGCCTGCGCGCCACCGGCTGCCGGTTCGCCGGGTTCCAGCTCGGCGGCCACCACATCGAGCTGGCCGGCGTCCAGGCCGACGCCAACGTCGCGGGCGTGTGGATCACGCCGTCCGGCTCGCACAACACCGTCCGCGACAGCACGCTCACCGGCAACAACCGCATGAGCGTCAACGACGAGGGCGGCGACAACGACTCCGGCGCCTTCGGCGTGCTGCTCAACGGCGACGACAACCTGGTGACCCGCAACACCATCACCGGCAGCTACGCCAGGAGCCACGACTACGGCACCGACGGGTCCGCCGTCGAGATCTTCAACGGCGACCGCAACCGCGTCACCCACAACACCGCGCGCGACAACGAGACCTTCACCGAGCTCGGCGCCCAGAAGGGCAAGACCGCCACCGGCAACATCTTCGCCTTCAACGTCGTCACCTCCGGCCGCAGCCGCGGCTCCTTCCTCATCACCCGCGGCCCCGGCCACGTCGTCGGCCCGGTCAAGGGCACGATCGCCGTCCAGAACTCGGTCTACCTGCCGGCCAAGGACACCATCGGCTGGTCCTGCCACGACGGCTGCTCGCCCGCCATCCTCAGGTTGCGCAACAACGTGATCCAGGTCGGCGGCGAGGCGGGCTGGGCCGACGGCAAGGGCGTCGACGACGGCGGCAGCGTCTACTCCGGCCGCAAGATGACCTTCAAGCTGGGGCCGAGGTCGGTCAAGGCCGACCCGCTGTTCGTCTCCCGCACCGACCTGCGGCTGCGTCCGGGCTCCCCGGCGCTGGGCCGCGGCCTGCCGCTGTCGCCCACGTGGTACGGCGGCGCCGCCTTCGGCAAGGACATGCTGGGCAGGGCGCTGACGGGGGCGCCGGACGCCGGGGCCTACCAGCGGTAGCGGTGTAGCCTACCGAGCATGGTTCCGGATCTTCGCCTGCCGCTGGTCAAGCAGCTCGCCGAGGCCGACGTGCCCCACCGCTTCTGGCACGACGCCGGCCCCGGCGGGCGCGTCTGGCTGTTCGAGAGCGTCGAGGGCGACGGCGAGCACTGGGCGATCAGGCAGATCGAGGTCGACACCGACCGGGTCGCCCACCGCTACTGGTGGGGCCGGCTCCAGGACGAGCGCGGCTTCCTCACCGACCAGCCGCTGGAGATCTGGGAACTGACGGAGATCACCCAGGCGGCGTTCGAGGCCGTCTGGGACGCCGCCTGACCCCTAGCTCGGGCTTTCCAGGACGAGCGCGTTGGCCAGGCCGCCCGCCTCGCACATGGTCTGCAGGGCGTAGCGCGCGCCGCGCGAGCGCATGGCGTGCACGAGCGTGGTGGTGATCCGGGCGCCGCTGGCGCCGAGCGGATGGCCGAGGGCGATGGCGCCGCCGTTGACGTTGACCTTCGCCGGGTCGGCCCCCGTCTCCCGCAGCCAGGCCAGTACGACGCTCGCGAAAGCCTCGTTCACCTCGAACAGCTCGATGTCGGACAGCGAGAGCCCGGCGCGGCGCAGCACCTTCTCCGTCGCCGGGATCACGCCGGTGAGCATGAGCAGCGGGTCGGAGCCCGTGACGGCGAAGCTGTGCAGCCGGGCCAGCGGGCGCAGGCCCAGCCGGGCGGCCGTCTCGGAGCTGGTGATCAGGACGGCCGCCGCGCCGTCGTTGATCGGGCTGGTGTTGCCGGCGGTGACCGACCAGGTGATCTGCGGGAATCGCGCGGCGTAGCCGGGGTCGGCGAAGGCGGGCCGCAGCCCGGCCAGGATCTCGGGCGTGGTGGCGGGCCGGACCGACTCGTCCCGGTCCAGGCCGGCGATCGGGGCGATCTCGGCGCCGAAGTCGGCGGCGGTGGCCTTGGCGTGGGAGCCGGCGGAGAAGGCGTCCATCTCCTCGCGGCTCAGCGACCATTTCGCGGCGATCAGCTCGGCGCTGATGCCCTGCGGGACGAGCCCCCCGGGGAAGCGGGCGGCCACCGAGGGCCCGAACGGGTCGGCGCCCGGCGGCACGTTCGACCACATCGGCACCCGGCTCATCGACTCCACGCCGCAGGCCACGACCAGGTCGTACGCGCCGGACATGACGCCCTGCGCGGCGAAGTGCACGGCCTGCTGGGACGAGCCGCACTGCCGGTCGACCGTGACGGCGGGCACCGAGTCGGGGAAACCGGCGGCCAGCCAGGCGTAGCGGGTGGTGTTCATGGCCTGCTCGCCCACCTGGTCGACGCAGCCGCCGATCACGTCGTCGACCAGCGACGGGTCCACGCCGCTGCGCTCGATCAGGGCGCGCAGGGCATGCGCGAGCAGGTCGACGGGGTGCGTCCCGTGCAGCCCGCCGCCGGGTTTGCCCTTGCCGATCGGGGTGCGTACGGCTTGCACGATGACGGCGTCGCGCATCGCGGCCTCCTGTTCGTTGGAAAGTCCAACTCACCCTAACGCGAGTGGGTTGGACTTTCCAACGCAGGGGTCACCGGGCGGCCAGGCCATGGATGATCATGTTCAGGGCGACGTCGAAGCTGCGCTCGACCTCCTCGGGCTCGCCCGTCAGGTGGCCTCGCGTCTCGGCGAAGACGAACCCCGAGACGAACGCGTGCAGCACCTCGCTCGTCCGCCGCAGCTCCTCCTCGGGCACCCCGGACGCGCGCAGGATGCGGTAGAGCGCCTGCCACAGCGGCAGCCGCCGGTCCTCGACGAACTCGGGATGGTTGTGCAGATAGGTCCACATCGCCGGATGTTGCCGGGCGTGCCGGTGGTAGGCCAGGGCCAGGGTCCGGAGCTGGTCCGGCCATGGGGTGCCGTCGTCGGGCGGCAGCGGCAGCCGGACGCTGATCGTCTCGCAGATGCGGGCCAGCAGCGCCTCCTTGCTCGCGACGTGGTGATAGACCGACATGGGGTTGACGTCCAGCTCGGCGGCCAGTTTCCGCATCGACAGCCCCTCGACGCCGCCCTCGTCGATCAGGCGCAGCGCCGTGGAACAGATCTCACCGAGACTCAGGGGCGCTCCCCTGCGCGCGCTCACTGCCATACAGCGTATGGTAGCGTCAGCCATACGGTGTATGGCTACCGAAGGGAGCACTCATGAGGCGTATCCCCGCCCCGCAGGGCCTGCCGATCCTGGGCAACACGCTGCAGATCCCGGCCCACTCGCCGGTGGAGCACTTCGTCAAGGTCGCCGAGCGGTACGACGAGGGCATCTTCCGGCTGGAGGTCGCCGGGCGCACGATCGTCCTGGTCTACGACCCCGACCTGGTGGCGGAGGTGTGCGACGAGAGCAGGTTCGTCAAGCGCATCACCCCGCCGCTGTCGATCGTGCGCGACTTCGGCGGCGACGGCCTGTTCACCGCCGAGCTGCACGAGCCGGTGTGGGGGCAGGCGCACCGCATCCTGCTGCCCGCCTTCAGCCAGCGCTCGATGAAGGCGTACTACCCGCAGATGCTGGAGGTCGCCGAGCAGCTCGTCGCCTCATGGGCCGGCCGCCAGGGGCAGGACCTGCCCGTGGCCGACGACATGACCCGGCTCACGCTGGACACCATCTCGCTGACCGGCTTCGGCTTCCGCTTCGACTCCTTCGCCTCGCCCGAGCTGCACCCGTTCCTGAAGGCCATGGGCGGCGCGCTGACCGAGGCCATGCTGCGCAACCAGCAGCTCCCGTTCGTCACCCGGCTGAAGCGCGGCCACGAGGAGACCTACCGGCGCGACATCGAGACCATGCGTGTCCTGGTCGACGACGTGATCAGGCGGCGCCGCACCGAGGGCGCCGGCGACACCAAGGACCTGCTCGGCCTCATGCTGGAGGCCGCCGACCCGCAGACCGGCGGCCGCCTGTCCGACGAGAACATCCGCAACCAGGTGCTCACCTTCCTGATCGCCGGGCATGAGACCACCAGCGGCCTGCTCTCCTTCGCCCTGTACAACCTGCTACGCGACCCGCACACCCTGGCCAGGGCCTACGACGAGGTCGACCGCCTGCTGCCCGGCGACGAACCGCCCAGCTACGAGACGATCATGAAGCTCGACGTCATCCCCCGGATCCTGGAGGAGACGCTGCGGGTCTGGTCGCCGATCCCCGCATTCGCCGTCAGCGCCATCGAGCCCACCACCATCGGCGGCTACGAGATCGAGGCCGGCCAGGGCGTCGCCGTGCTGCTGCCGTCGCTGCACCGCCACCCCAAGGCGTGGGAGCGGCCGGAGGAGTTCGACATCGACCGCTGGCTGCCGGAGAACAAGAAGGACCACCACCCGGCGGCGTACAAGCCGTTCGGCAACGGTGAGCGGGCCTGCATCGGCCGCCAGTTCGCGCTGACCGAGGCCCGGCTCGCCCTGGCCATGATCCTGCGCCGCTTCGCCGTCTCCGACCCGGACGCCTACCGGATGCAGATCAAGCAGACGCTGACCATCAAGCCCGACGGGTTCACCCTGCGGGTGCGCGAGCGCCGCGCCCACGAGCGCACCGCCGCCGCCGAGGTCGTCCAGGCCGCCGGGGCGGGCGAGGAGCGCGACCTCGCGGTCACCGGCGTGCCGCTCACCGTCGCCTACGGCTCCAACCTGGGCACCGCCGCCGACATCGCCGAGCGGCTGGCCGAGCGGGCCGGCCGGTCCGGCTTCGCCACCACCCTGACCACCCTGGACGACCTCACCCCGCCGTCGGAGGGCCTGCTCGTCGTGGTCGCCTCCTCCTACAACGGCAAGGCGCCCGACAACGCCCAGCGCTTCGACGCCCTGGCGGAGCTGCCCGACCTGTCCGGCGTGCGCCTGGCGGTGCTCGGCTGCGGCAACTCCCAGTGGCCGACGTACCAGGACTTCCCGCGCCGGGCCGGGGAGAAGCTGACCGCCGCCGGGGCGGTGCCGCTGATCGAGCGCGGCGAGGCCGACGCCGACGGCGACTTCGACGGCGACGTCTCGGCGTGGACGGCCCGGCTCTGGGCCGCGCTGGCCGAGGAGTACAGCGCCCCGGCGGGCGCGGCCGGGCCGCGCTACGAGATGGACGTGCTCGGCGAGAGCGAGGTCAGGCCGGCCGTCGTGTCCGAGCGGGCCGTGCCGCTGACCGTCGTGTCCAACGAGGAGCTCACCGGCGACCCCACCGGCCTGTGGGACTTCTCGGCCGAGGCCCCGCGGCCCGGCGTGCGCTCCATCGTGGCCCGCCTGCCCGAGGGCGTGACGTACACGGCGGGCGACCACGTCGCCGTCTTCGCCAAGAACGATCCCGAGCTGGTCGAGTGGGCCCTGCGCTGCCTGCGCGTCCCGCGTGAGCAGGTGGTGCGGCTGCGCGCCGCCGGCGCCACCCACCTGCCCGTGGACACGCCGGTGACGGCCGGGCTGCTGCTGACCGAGTTCGCCGAGCTGCAGGAGGTGGCCACCAGGTCCGACCTGGAGGCCCTGGCCGCGCACACCGGCTGCCCCTGGACGCGCGGCCAGCTCGCCGAGCTGACCGCGAACTACGCCGACGAGATCCTGGCCAAGCGGGTCTCGCCGCTGAGCCTGCTGGAGCGTTTCCCGGCCGTCGAGCTGCCGCTGCCGTTGTTCCTGGAGATGGCCGGGCCGATCCGGCCGCGCTACTACTCGGTCTCCTCCTCGCCGCTGGCCGACCCCGGCCTGGTGCGGCTCACCGTCGGGCTGGTCGAGGGGCCCGCCTGGTCCGGCAGCGGCACCTACCAGGGCATGTGCTCGGCGTACCTGGCCGGGCTGCGGCCCGGAGAGGTGTTCTACGGGTACGTACGCGTGCCCGCGCCGCCGTTCCGGCTGCCGGAGGACCCGGCCACGCCGGTCATCCTGGTCGGCCCCGGCACGGGGTTCGCGCCGCTGCGCGGCTTCCTGGAGGAGCGGGCGCTGGGCGGGGCGGGCGGCCGGGCCGAGGTCTTCACCGGCTGCCGCCACCCCGACCACGACTGGCTGTACCGGGACGAGGTGACCGCCTGGGCCGCCCGCGAGGAGGTCAACGTGCACACCGCGTTCTCGGCCGTGGCCGGGCATCCGTACCGCTACGTCCAGGACGCCGTCGCCGGTCACGCCGAGGAGGTGTGGGAGCTGCTGGAACAGGGCGCGTACGTCTACGTCTGCGGCGACGGCCTGCGGATGGCCCCCGCGGTGCGTCAGGCGCTGCTGGACGTGCACCTGCGGCGCACCGGCGGGGACGGCGCGGACGGCGCGGCCTGGCTGGCCGCCCTGGAGGCGGACGGCCGCTACCAGCAGGACGTGTTCGCCTGATCCCGACGTGCGGGCGTGCGCCCGCCTGATCGTGACGTGCGGGGCTGCGTCCGCCCGAACCCCACGTGCGGGGCTGCGTCCGCCTGATCCTTGAACGATCCTTGGTCGGTTTTGGGAAAACACCTGCTCAAACCGCCATTCAGGTTCGACAATCCGGACTTAGCGCTAGATCCTGGGATATAAGCGCAGCATGCGCGACATATCCGTGGAACATGTGAGAAACCTGTCCACGGCACTGTGAGAGCCTCTGGAAAGGGGGCGGGCAATGCTGCTGCGACTGAGGGTGTCCCTGCCGGACCGGCCGGGCGGCCTTGGCCAGGTCGCGAAGGCGCTGGGGACGCTCGGCGCCGACATCCTGCAGGTCACCGTGCTCGAACGGGAGACCGGCCGGGCCGTGGACGACTTCATCGTGTCCTGGCCGGGACCGATCAGCGCGACGGAGGTCTGCGAACGCCTGGCGGCGACGCCGGGCGTACGCGTCGAGGGCGTCTGGCCCACCCGCGACGTGCCCGGCTCCGCCCCCGACTACGACCTGCTCATGCACGTCGCGACGGAACCGGCGCGCGGCCTGGCCACACTGGTGGACGCCCTGCCCGGGCTGTGCGGCGCCGAGTGGTCGGTCGCGGTCGAGGACGGAGCCGTACGGCACGCCTCGATGGCGGCGCCGGAGGTCGTGAACCTGCCCGACCCGCCCCCGCGCGCGATCGCCCTGGACTCGGCGGACCTGCGGCTGATGCTTTTGCCCATGGTCCCGCAGCGCCTGCACGTCGTGGTCGCCCGCGCCGGAGGGCCGGTCTTCCACCGCGCCGAGCTGGAACGCGCGGTCCGCATCGTGGACGTCGTCGCCAAGCTGGCCGCCCGCGCCTAGAACGATTGACCGGCCAAACATCAGACGAATAACGTGAGCCTCGACCGTCCCTCCCGCGCAGAGGACCTGAGGCCATGGATTTCGAGCTGACCGACGAGCAGAGGGCCTTCCGGGAGACCCTGCGCGCCTTCGTGGAGAAGGAGATCCTGCCCGTGGCCACCGAGTGGGAGCACTCGGGCCGCTACCCCACCGAGATCGTCGAGAAGATGAAGCAGATGGGGCTGTTCGGGCTGACCGTCCCCGAGGAGTACGGCGGGCTGGGCGCCGACATGGTCTCCTTCGCGCTGGTCTTCGAGGAGATCGCGCGTGGCTGGATGGGCGTGGCCGGCACGATCGGCTCCCACTCGCTGGCCTGCTGGATGATCGCCAAGCACGGAACCGACGAGCAGAAACGCCTCCAGCTCGCCGACCTGGCGAGCGGCGACCGCCGTACCGCCATCGCGCTCACCGAGCCCGGCGCCGGCACCGACCTGCAGGGCATCCAGACCCGCGCGATCCGCGACGGCGACCACTACGTGGTGACCGGCACCAAGACGTGGATCACCAACGCCCGGCACGCCGACCCGCTGCCCGTGCTGGTCAAGACCTCGATCACCGAGCCCGCCCACAAGGGCATGTCCGTGCTGCTCGTCGATCCGGCCTCGCCCGGCTTCGGCGTCAGCCGCGACCTGCCCAAGCTCGGCTACAAGGGCACCGAGACGTGCGAGGTCGTGCTCGACGAGGTGCGCGTGCCGGTCTCGGCGCTGCTCGGCGGCGTCGAGGGGCGCGGCATGCAGCAGGTGCTCGGCGGGCTGGAGATCGGCCGGGTCAACATCGCCGCCCGGGCCGTCGGCGTCGCCCAGGCGGCCTACGACGCCGCCCTGGAGTACGCCCGGGGGCGCACCGCGTTCGGGCAGCCCATCGCCGACTTCCAGGCCATCCAGCTGAAGCTCGCCGACCTGGCCACCGAGATCCAGGCGGCCCGGCTGCTCACGTACTGGGCGGCGTCCCAGGCCGACGGGGGCAAGCGGGTGGACATGGAGGCGGGCATGGCCAAGTACTTCGCCTCCGAGGTGGCGCTGAAGGCGTCGCTGGAGGCGATGCGCATCCACGGCGGCTACGGCTACTCCCAGGAGTTCGTGGTCGAACGGCTCTACCGGGACGCCCCGCTGATGGCGATCGGCGAGGGCACCAACGACGTGCAGCGGCTGGTGATCGCCCGTGCCCTGGTCTCCGGCAAGGGCCGGGTGGGCTGGTAGCTAGTCGTGCCGGGGCAGCCCTGAGACCTCGTGGTCGGCGTGGGACAGCGCCTCGGCGATGAGCGCCCGCACGTGCCCGTCACGGGCGCGGTAGAGCACCCGGCGGCCGTCCCTGCGGGTGTCCACCAGGCCCGCCAGCCTGAGCTTGGCCAGGTGTTGCGACACCGACGGGCGCGCCGCGCCGACCGCCTGGGCCAGGGAGTTCACGTCCAGCTCACCGGCGGACAACTCCCACATCAGCCGGAGCCGGGTGGCGTCGCTGAGCATGCGGAACGCGTCGACGGCGGCGTTGACCTGGGCGGGAGTGGGTTGCTCCTGCGAGTGGTCCGCACCTGAGACGTTGTCGCGTGCGTACATGACTACATATCCTGGTCGGAGCGGACGAGATGTGCAAGCAGGAGGGCGCCCATGTCTGATTCCGACACCCACGCGCACGGCCACGGCCACGGCCACGGACACGGTCACGGACACGGCCATGGGGCGGGGGAGCGACGAGGCTTCAGAGCGCTGGCCGTCAAGGCGGCGCACGCGTTCACGCCGCACAGCCACGACAGCGCCGCCAGGACCGACAGCGCCTTGGAGTCCAGCCGCCGGGGCATGCGCGTCCTGGCCGTCTCCTTCGCGGTCCTCATGCTCACCGCCGTCGTCCAGGCCGTGATCGTCGTGGCGTCCGGGTCGGTCGCGCTGCTCGGCGACACGCTGCACAACCTGGCCGACGCGCTCACCGCCGTCCCGCTGGCCATCGCGTTCTCGCTCGGACGCCGCGCCGCCACCCGCCGCTTCACCTACGGCTACGGCAGGGCCGAGGACCTCGCGGGCATCGTCATCGTCGTGCTCATCGCCGCCTCGGCGGCCCTGGCCGGGTACGAGGCCGTCCGGCGGCTCGTCGAGCCCCAGGACGTCCGGGCGCTCGGCTGGGTGGCCGCCGCCGCGCTGGCCGGCTTCGTCGGCAACGAGTGGGTGGCGCGCTACCGCATCACCGTGGGCCGCCAGATCGGCTCGGCCGCGCTCGTGGCCGACGGCCTGCACGCCAGGACCGACGGCTTCACCTCCCTCGCCGTGCTCCTCGGCGCGGGCGGCGCGGCCCTCGGCTTCCCGATCGCCGACCCGATCGTCGGCCTGCTGATCACCGTCGCCATCTGCTTCGTCCTGCGCGACGCCGCCCGCGAGATCTACCACCGCCTCATGGACGCCGTCGATCCCGCCCTGCTGGACGACGCCGAACGCATCCTGGCCGCCGTCCCGGGCGTCGAGCGCGTCGGCTCGGTGCGCCTGCGCTGGATCGGGCACGCCCTGCGCGCCGAGGTCGAGATCCTGGTGAACCACGACATGTCGGTCGTGGACGCCCACGCCGTCGCGGTCGAGGCCGAGCACCGCCTCATCCACGACCTTCCCCGCCTGCGCGCCGCCACCGTCCACACCGACCCGTACGGCCCGGACGGCGCCGACCACCACGCGTCCCTGGCGACCCACCGCATCACCTAGCCCGCTCCGGGTAAGTTGGGGCGGGTGCCGACCGCCGCGACCCCCGACACGACCACGCCCGGCGCGCCGTCCAGGCTCGCCTGGCTCGACGCCCTGCGTGGCATCGGCGCGCTCGCGGTGGTCGCCGAGCACCTGCTGCCGTGGTTCCTGCCCGCGCTGCGGCCCTACTGGTTCAACCTCGGCGTCTACGGCATCCTGGTGTTCTTCCTGGTCAGCGGGTACATCATCCCGACCTCGCTGGAGCGCCACGGCGACGTCCGGGCCTTCTGGGCCAGTCGCGCCTTCCGCCTCTACCCCCTCTACCTGGCCGTGATCGCGCTGGTGCTGGCGGCGTCCTGGTGGGTGCCGGTGCGCGAGGGCGTGCCGCGTGACGGGAGCGCGGTGGCGGCCCACGCGACCATGCTGCTCGACGTCGTGAGCGTGGGCGGCGTGGCCGACACCATGTGGACGCTGTCGTACGAGATGGTGTTCTACCTGCTGGTCACGGCGCTGTTCCTGATGAGGGCGCACGAACGCAGCGGGCTGGTGTCCGTGCTGTTCGCCGGCGCGTCCGTCGTGGTGGGGCTGGTCGTGTCGGGGGCGGTGCTGCGGGGCGGGTGGCCGGCGTACGTGTCGTGCGCGGTGTTCGCCGCCGGGCTCGCCTGCGTGGTCGGCGGCTGGTTCCGCAGGACCGCGGCGTGCGTGCTCGGGCTGATGGCGCTGGCGTTGCTGCTGCTGAGCAGCCGGGTGCCGTGGCTGGGCGCGGCCGTGGTCGCGGTCATGTTCGCCGGCACGGCGATCCATCGGTGGGAACGCGGGCGCGGCGGTCTGTGGCCGGTCGCGGTGACGGCGGCGCTGGTGGCCGTCGCCCCGCTGTGGGCGATCGAGAGCGGCTGGTGGTGGGTCGAGGCCGACGTGTGGCTGACCACGATCGCGCTGGCGGCGGCGACGTTCGCGGGCGCGATGGCGCTGCGCGGGCGGCGGCTGCCCGCCGTGCTCACCTGGCTCGGGCTGATCAGCTACTCGCTCTACCTGGTGCACCATCCGCTGCTGAAGTACTTCGTGGAGGTCAGCGGCGACCTGCGGTGGGCGCCGCTGCCGTACCAGCTGGCGATGGCCGGGCTGGCGCTGGCGCTGATCCTGGCCGTCAGCGCGCTCTCCTACCGGTACGTCGAGCGTCCCATGCAGGCGCTGGGCCGGCGCCTGTCCCGGCGGGCCGCCCCCGGCGCGCGCGCCGACCGGCGGCAGGCGGGCCGCGACGCGCGGGTGGGCCTCCAGGGCGCGGGCAGCCAGGGCGACGGGCCGGGGCACACCGCGTAGATCGGCACGATCTCGTCGCCGGGCTCGTGCCGCCGGTCCGTGGAGTGCAAGATGGTGTGCGGGTCATCGGCGCGAACCCCGCCCGGCCGTCGCGCGGCCTCGTCGGGGCTCTCCCGGGCCCGGTCCGGTCAGGGTGCGCAGGCAGCCGCCCGCGGTCGCCCGCGGGTGGGAGAAGGGCCGAGGTCATGCCGGGTTCGCTGGTGCTCATGGGGTCGGGGGAGACGAGCCCGACCATGGTCGAGGTCCACCGGACGGTGGCGCGCGGGCTGCGCGCCGGGGCCCGCGCGGTGCTGCTCGACACCCCCTACGCCTTCCAGGAGAACGCCGCCGACATCTCCGCCCGCGCCCGCCGCTACTTCGCCCGCAGCGTCGGGCTGGAGGTCGAGGTGGCCGCCGGCGTCACGGGGGCGGACTGGGTGTTCTCCGGGCCGGGCAGCCCCACGTACGCGCTGGACCGGTGGGCCGCCTCCGGCGTGGCCGGCGACCTGCGGGCCCGCGTACGCGCGCGGCAGGGGGTGACCGTGCTCGCCTCGGCCGCCGCCTGCACCGCGGGCCTGGCCACCGTGCCCGTCTACGAGATCTACAAGGTGGGCGCCGAGCCCCACTGGCGCGAGGGCGTCGACCTGCTGGCGCCGCTGGGCCTGCGGGCCGTGCTGATCCCGCACTTCGACAACGCCGAGGGCGGCACCCACGACACCCGCTACTGCTACTTAGGTGAGCGGCGGTTGTCGCGGATGGAGCGGGAGCTGCCGCCGGAGACCGCCGTCCTGGGGCTCGACGAGCACACGGCGCTGATCATCGACCTGGAGTCGGAGGCGGTGGAGGTGGCCGGGCGCGGCGGGCTGACCGTACGGCGTCCCGGGGCGGTGAGCGTGCTGCCGGCCGGCACCCGTACGAGTCTGGCGGCCGTCCGCGGCCTGGCGGAGGGGGCCGTGCCCGGGACGGTCGCGCCGCCGGGGCCCGCCGTGGTCGCCGCGGAACCCGCCGTCACCCTGGAGGAGACGATCAGGTCCTGCGAGGAGCTGTTCAAGGACGCGGTCGGCAGGCCGGACATGGTGGCGGCGGCGCAGCTCGTGCTGGACCTGGAGGCGGAGATCGTCAAGTGGGCGGCCGACACCGAGGAGGACTCCGGCGGGGTCGAGCAGGCCCGGGAGCTGCTGCGGCTGCTGATCGCCCGCCTGGGCGAGGCCGCCGCGACCGCCAACCTGCGCACGCTGGCCGAACCCCTGCTCGACCTGCGCACGGAGCTGCGAAAAGCGGGGCGGTACGAGGTGGCGGACGCGCTGCGGAAGGCCATGGCACGCGGCGGCGTGATCGTGGAGGACACCCCGGCCGGCCCCCGCTGGAGCCCCGCCTCCTCGTGAGGCGTGACGCGTCAGGCTGTCGGCCGTGGGGTCAGCGGCGGGGCGGGTCGATGCGGGCGCCGTCCAACGTGAAGATCATGAGGCGGGACAGGTCCACCGCGACCTTCGCCGCGTCGCCCGCCCGCCACATCGGCCGGTTGCCCAGCCGGACGATCAGGTCCGAGCGGCGGTGGAAGCCGCTGCCCACGTTCTGGCCGACCTGCTCCTGCTCCTCGTGCTCCGGCGCGCGCTGCGAGAAGAGCCGCCGCACCATCCCGCTCAGCCCGCCCGCGCCGTCGCGCTCGGCGTTGACGCGGGCGCGCGGGTCCGGCGGCTCGGGCACCGGCACGGCCGGCATGCCGCACTCCAGGTACGCCAGCCACTCGTGCCCGTGGTACTCCAGCGCCCGCACCCGCCCGTAGAAGGACGGCCCGTCGTACGACTCCGGCACCGGCGCCAGGCCGTCGGGACGCATGCCGACCAGCACCTGCCCGCCCGTGTGCTGAGAGATCGCGTACGCCCTGGGATCGCTCCAGGGCATCGTGAGCCGGTGCGGGCCGAAGTCGAGCATGACGTACTGGTTCTGCGGCGTCCTGACACCGGCCGCCAGCAGGTTCAACTGCTGGGAGTTGAGGAAGGCCGCCACGAACGCCGTCGCTGGATCGTTGTAAATCTGGGCCGGAGTGCCCACGTCCTGCAGGACGCCGCGGTTCAGGATCGCGATCCGGTCGGCCAGCGTGAGCGCCTCGACCTGGTCGTGCGTGACGTAGATCGTGGTGACCCCGAGCGACCTGACCAGCGCGGAGATCTCCATGCGCAGTTCGGTGCGCATGCCGGCGTCGAGGTTCGACAGCGGCTCGTCCATGAGGAAGAGCTTCGGCTGCCGGACGATCGCCCGGCCCATCGCCACGCGCTGCCGCTGACCGCCCGACAGGGTGCCGGGACGGCGTTCGAGCGTCTCCTCGATGTGCAGCGCCTTCGACAGCTCGGTGACGCGGTCGCGCACCATCGCCGGGTCCGACTTGGCGATCTCCAGGGGGAAGGCGATGTTCCCGCGCACGGTCCGGTGGGGGTAGAGCGCGCCGTTCTGGAACACCATGGCCACATCGCGGTCGCGCGGCGGCAGGTGGTTGGCGAGCTGGCCGTCCAGCCAGAGATCACCGTCAGTGATCTCTTCCAGGCCGGCGATCATCCGCAACAGCGTGGACTTGCCGCAACCGGAAGGACCAAGGAGGACGAGGAACTCGCCGTCCTCGGCCTGCAGGCTCAACCGGTCGACTGCCAGGTAGTCGCCCGGATACACCTTGGTCACTTTGTCGAGTACGACCGAGCTCATGGGCCCACACCTTGCGCGCGTGTCACCTGTGACGATGCTGATTGATGAGGTAGTACATCGCGCCTTAACGCTGCATGTCCACCCTTGACATAAAGAATCTCACTGGCGGGGGTTTCGGCCAAGGGTTTTGAACGCCCGTATACCCATAAATCGGGATATGAGGTGCATGGAAGGGCTTGCGTAAACTTGCCGCAAGGGCTTTCATTGTCCGGGACACCCGGGGGGAGATCCATGAGCATGTGGTGGCGTGACGCCGTGATCTACCAGGTCTACGTGCGCAGTTTCGCCGACGGCAACGGCGACGGCGTGGGCGACCTGATCGGCGTGCGCGATCGCCTGCCGTACCTGGTCGAGCTGGGGGTGGACGCCGTCTGGCTGACGCCCTTCTACACCTCGCCGATGGCCGACTTCGGCTACGACGTGGCCGACTACCGGGACGTCGACCCGCTGTTCGGCTCCCTGGCCGACGCCAAGGCGCTCATCGACGAGGCCCACGGGCACGGCCTGCGCGTCATCGTGGACGTCGTACCGAACCACACCTCGTCGGCGCACCCCTGGTTCCAGGCCGCGCTGCGCGGCGAGCGACGCGATCGTTACATCTTCCGCGATCAGCCCAACGACTGGGAGTCGATCTTCGGTGGCCCGGCCTGGACCCAGGTCGAGGACGGCCAGTGGTACCTCCACCTGTTCGACCCCGCCCAGCCGGACCTCAACTGGGACGACGACGAGGTGCGCGGCGAGTTCGAGTCCATCCTGCGCTTCTGGCTCGACCTGGGCGTGGACGGCTTCCGCGTGGACGTGGCCCACGGCATGGTCAAACCGCACGGCCTGCCCGACATCGGTCATCCGAACCAGACCAGGATGATCGGCCGCGAACCGGTGCCGTACTTCGACAACGACGGTGTGCACGAGATCCACCGGGCATGGCGCCGCGTGCTCGACTCCTACCCCGGCGAACGCGTCGGCGTCGCCGAGGCGTGGGCGCCCACCGCCGAACGCCTGGCCATGTACGTCCGGCCCGACGAGCTCCACCAGGCCTTCAACTTCCACTACCTGTTCACCCCGTGGGACGCCGCCGAACTGCGCGACGTGATCGACTCCTCGCTCGCCACGGCCGGCTCCGTGGGCGCGCCCACCACCTGGGTGCTGTCGAACCACGACGTCAAGCGGCACGTCACCCGCTACGGCAGCCTGGCCAGGGCCCGCGCCGCCGCGCTGCTGACGCTCGCGCTGCCCGGCTCGGCCTACGTCTACCAGGGCGAGGAACTGGGCCTCCCCGAGGTGCTCGACCTGCCGGACGAGGTCTGCCAGGACCCGCAGCGGCTGCGCGACCCCGACAGCGGGCGCGACGGCTGCCGCGTGCCGCTGCCGTGGACCCGTGACCTCGGGTGGCGCGACCCGTGGCTGCCGATCCCCGCCGACTGGTCCGAGCTCAGCGTCCAGGCCCAGGACGGCGCCACCGGCTCCACCCTGGAGCTCTACCGCGCCGCGCTGCGCGTGCGCCGCACCCTGGACGGCGACCTGACCTGGCACGACTCGCCCGAGGGCACACTGGTCTTCTCCCGCGGCGACGTGCTGTGCACCGTCAACCTGACCGGCGCGCCCGTCGACTTCGGCGTCGAGGGAGAACTGCTGCTCGCCTCCGATGTCCCGGGAGCAGCCGATTCGGCCGCCTGGTGGAAAGTAAAGTGTGTTCCATGAACGGTCACGCTCGCCTAGCCGACATCGCCGCCCAGGCCGGGGTGAGTGAGGCCACGGTCAGCCGGGTGCTCAACGGCAAGCCCGGCGTCTCGGCCGGCACCCGCCAGTCCGTGATGACGGCCCTCGACCTCATGGGCTACGAGCGGCCGCCCCGGCTCAGGCAGCGCAGCAACGGGCTCATCGGGCTCGTGACGCCCGAGCTGGACAACCCGATCTTCCCGGCGTTCGCCCAGGCCATCGAGAAGGCGCTGACCCAGCACGGCTACACGCCCGTGCTGTGCACCCAGCTGCCCGGCGGCGCCCCCGAGGACGAGTTCACCGAGCTGCTGGTCGACCGCGGCGTCAGCGGCATCGTCTTCGTCTCCGGCCTGCACGCCGACACCACCGCCCGGATGGACCGCTACACCCGCCTGATCGACCGCGGTCTGCCGATCGTGCTGGTCGACGGCTACAGCGAGCACATCGACGCGCCCTTCATCTCGCCCGACGACCGCCTCGCGGCGCGGCTGGCCGTCCAGCACCTGGTCGACCTCGGCCACGAACGCGTCGGGCTCGCGCTCGGGCCGCGCCGGTTCGTCCCGGTGATCAGGAAGATCGAAGGGTACAAGCAGGCGATGGCCCACCTGCTCGGCGCCACCGACGTCGACGACCTGATCTCCCACTCGCTGTTCTCGGTCGAGGGCGGGCAGGCGGCCGCCGCGCAGCTCCTGGCCCGCGGGTGCACCGGGATCGTGTGCGCGAGCGACCTGATGGCGCTGGGGGCGATCCGGGCGTGCCGGCAGAAGGGGTTGTCGGTGCCGGGCGACGTGTCGGTGGTCGGGTTCGACGACTCGCCGCTGATCGCGTTCACCGACCCGCCGCTGACCACCGTGCGCAAGCCGATCGGGGCGATGGCCTCGGCCGCCGTCCAGACGTTGCTGGAGGAGGTCAGCGGCGCTCCGGCCAAGCACGTCGAGCTGATCTTCCAACCGGAACTCGTCGTCCGCGGCTCCACAGGTTCCGGACCGCTGGTCAACCGCTGATCCCGGGCGATGGCCTCGGCCGTCGTCCGGGCGTTGCTGGAGGAGGTCAGCGGCGCTCCGGCCAAGCACGTCGAGCTGATCTTCCAGCCGGAACTCGTCGTCCGCGCTCCACAGGCTCCGGACCGCTGGTCCGGGCGCATTCCGGACGTGTGCTGGACCGGTGGGCCCGGTGTATTTCGAACGGGTTCCGGGTCGGTGGTGGACCGCTGATCCCGGCGTATCTCGAAAGGCTGATCGAACGTTGACGCGTGACGTGCTGGTCCTCGGCGGCGCCGGGGTGGACACCACTGTCTATGTGCCCACACTGCCCCTGCCGTACAAGGACACCTACCATGTGCCGCCCGTCGTCGACCGCATCGGGAACACCGGGGCCGGAGTCGCCCTCGGCTGCCACGCGCTGGGGCTCGACGTCGCGTTCGCCGACCTCATCGGTGACGACCCGCAGGGCACGCTGATCAGGCACGCCCTGCGGGACGTCGACTGCAGATGGGGGCCGGCCGAGGCGGGCACCAGGCGCAGCGTCCTGCTCGTCGGCCCCGACGGGCGGCGCACCTCCCTGCACGACCCCAAGGTCACGCCAGGGGAGCGACTGCCCCGCGACCTGTACGCCGATCTGCGCCCCAGACATGTGCACGTCTCGATCATGGACTTCTGCCGCCACGTCTACCCGGACCTCGCCGGCATCCCCACCTCCACCGACCTGCACGACTGGGACGGCGCCGCCGACTACCAGAAGGACTTCGCCCACAACTCCGACCTGGTGTTCCTCTCGGCCACCGCCCTCGCGGACCCGGCTGCGACGATGCGCGACATCCTGGCGAACGGACGCGCCCACACGGTCGTCTGCACGCGGGGCGCGGACGGCTGCCTCGTCCTCACCCGCGACTCGGCCTCCGTACGCGCCTTCCCCGCCGCACCGCTGCCCGGCCCGGTGGCCGACAGCAACGGCGCGGGCGACGCCTTCGTCTCAGGCTTCCTGTACGGCGTTCTGAACGGCCGTCCGGTGGACGAATGCGTCAAGCTGGGCGCCGTGGCAGGGGCACACGCTTGCACAACCGAGGGCACCCACGAATCCCCAATAACAGAAACCCTCCTCCTCACAAGAACACCCGCCCTCTGACGGAGCGCCCTCTGGCGGAGCGCCCTCTGGCGGAGCGCCCTCTGAGCCGCGCCCCCTGCCCGGCCCGCTCCGCCCGGCCCGCTCCGCCCGGCCCGCTCCGCCCGGCCCGCTCCGCCCGGCCCGCTCCGCCTCCGATCGCCCGGCTCCACGTCCCGGCCCCCCCGACCGTCCTGTGCCCTCGCCCCGACCGGGTCAGGCTCGCTTCGGCCGACTTGGCCTCGTCCCGAGCGCCCCGGCGCCCCCGAGCGCCTTGGCCGTCCTGGCCTCGCCGAGGCCGCCTGCGCCCCCGTCGCCCAAGCGGTCAGCCGCAGGGGAACGTTGCCTCGTCCACCTGGCCGGTGCTCCACACTGCCCGGAACTCGCCCGGCGTGCTGCCACGGCAGGTGTAGACGGCGGTGACGATGCCCACTCCGTTGCCGCCGCTGAAGACCACCGTCCCGTTGCGGAAGATCTTGACGAACAGCCCGTGATCCAAGGTCTCGGGGACGCACTCGCCCTGGGCGACCACCCGCGCGGGCGCGGCACCCGTGTACGACAGGTCGTGAGTGGCGAACCCGCACTTGAGCCCCGCGGCAGAGACGGCGGTCCGAGCAGGCACGCCTTGGCTTGCGGTGGAGACGGCGGCCTGGGCAGATACGGTCTGGCCTGTGGCGAGCAGCCCCACCGCCCCGGCGGCGGCGAGCACGAGGGCCGCGCGGTGGTACCGTCCGCGGCCTGGTCGACGTTCTGACATACGCGTTCCTTCCATCGTCCGAACCGGAACCGGCATGTCGCCGGCGCCGATCTGGAAGGCGTTCCAAGCCGTTCCACGCGCGGGAGCGAGCGTGGCCACGACGAAGGTTCGGTAGATTTCGGGGCGAGAAGCCAGGGATTGTGAGGCAAGAGTGTCAGACGAACGCGGCCCGCAGACGACGAGTCGAGGAGGGCGTCCTCGTGCGTGGATGATCGTGCTAGCCGTGATGGTGCTCGTGGTCGATCAGGCGTCCAAGTTCTGGGCGTTGTCGGCGCTGTCCGGCGGCGAGGAGATCACGGTGATCCCACGGCTGCTCTCCTTGCGGCTGCTGCTCAACCCCGGTGCCGCGTTCTCCCTGGGGGAGGGCGTGACCTGGGTGTTCACCCTGGCTGCCGCCGGGGCGGTCGCCGGGATCCTGTACATGGCCCGACGGCTGAGCTCGCCGGCCTGGGCCGTCGTGCTGGGCGCCCTGCTCGGCGGCGCCACCTCCCATCTGCTCGACCGGCTCTTCCGCCCGCCCGCGTTCGCCCAGGGTCACGTGGTGGACTTCATCGACTACGGTGGCCTGTTCGTCGGCAACGTCGCCGATATCGCCCTGACCGGCGGGTGCGCCCTCCTGTTCCTGCTCAGCCTCCGTGGCATCCCCCTTGCGGGCGTAGCCGGCGAAGGACGCCTGTCCTCGACAGAAGGCCCCGCCTGACCGAACGCCTGGAGGATGGATGGGGACCCGCCGCCCATCCTCCCGCCACCGCACGTTCTTCACCCGCCACCGGTCCTCTGCCTGCTGCCCACCTCCGCCTTCCATCGCGTGTCGGCCGCCCGTTCAGTTTCCGTCGGTCGTCGCGTCGGTCGTCCGGAGAAGGACAGCGAATGGCGCGGATGCGGTCCGGGACAAGGCCCGGGGTCACGGTCGCGGCGTGATGTGCCAGATCGTGTTCCCGGCGTCGTCGGCGACCAATAAGCGGCCGTTCTTGCCCATGATCACGCCCACCGGCCGGCCGTAGGTGGCGCTGTCGTCCGGTGCCGGTTTGAAGCCGGTCAGGAAGTCCTGGGGTTTGGCGCTGGGCATGCCGTCTTTGAAGGGCACGTACACCACCTTGTAGCCCACCGGATCGCCCCGGTTCCACGAGCCGTGTTCGGTGATGAAGGCGCCGCCGCGGTAGCGCTCGGGGAACGTGGCGCTGTCGGAGAAGGCCAGGCCGAGCGGGGCCGTGTGGGCGCCGAGGGCATAGTCAGGACGGAGGGCGCGGGCCACCATGTCCGGACGCTGAGGCTGGACCCGGTCGTCCACGTGACGACCCCAATAACTCCAGGGCCAGCCGTAGAAGTCGCCGGGGCGTACGCGCGTGAGGTAGTCGGGTGAGGCGTCGTCGCCCAGGAGGTCGCGTTCGTTGACGACTGTCCAGAGTGTCTTGGAGTGGGGTTCGAGGCCCAGGCCGTTGGGGTTTCTGAGGCCGGAGGCCAGGATGCGCTCGCCGGTGCCGTCAGGGTTGATCTCCAGGACCGCGGCGCGCCGTTTCTCGGCCTCCAGACCGTGTTCGCCCGCGTTGCTCGACGAACCGACCGTGACATAGAGCTTGGTGCCGTCGGGCGCGGCGAAGAGGTTGCGGGTCCAGTGGTTGTTGTAGCCGCCGGCCGGCAGGTCGAGAATCTTCTTGCCGGGCTCGGTGACGCGGGTCTCGCCCAGCTTGTACGGAAAGCGCCAAACACCGTCGGTGCCCGCGACGTAGAAGGCCGCCTGGGTGCCGTCCGGAGCCGCCGGACCGAGCGTGTACGGCGCGGACGCGGCCAGCAGCGCCATCCCGAACGGCTGGTTGAGGTTGTCCAGGAACACGCTGCGGAAGTCGGCCACCCCGTCACCGTCGGTGTCGCGCAGCAGCGTGATCCGGTTGGCGCTGCGTTCGGTGGTCGAGCCGTCGTTGCGGCGCAGCCAGTAGAACAGCCCCATGATGGGGGACTCCGGGTCTTTGGGCAGCGTGGCCGACTCGGCCACGAGCACGTCGCCGTTGGGCAACTCGTAGAGCCATCGGGGATGCTCCAGCTCACCCGCGAACCGGGTGACCGTGAACCCGGCCGGTGCCGTCGGCGTCCTGCCGGAGGGCCAGCCGACCACGTCGGGGGCGTTGACCTTGGGGATGGGGAACGTCTCGCGCTCCCCGAGCTCGGGCTCGGAGCCCAGCTGAGCGGCTGTCTGCGGGGCTCCGCCACGGTTCACCGCGTAGACGGCGCCTGCCACCGCGAGGACCACGAGCAGGAGCAGCACGAGCAGAGCTCGAAGCAGGATCCGGCGTCGTGGGCGGCGCGGGGTCGCCGCCGGCGCTGTCACTTCGGAGGTCGTGGACACCGGATCGTCTCCCCGTGAGCGGATGATCGTTGATGGATGACGGGACGGCACGTGAGAACGGCAGCCAAGGATCCCTCTCCCCTCGGATAAGCTGTCCGGAGTTAACGGCCGTTAGATTTCTAACATGTGTTAAGCGCGAGGTCAATGCAGATGCTCACCCGTCACAAGATCCTGGAAGCCGGCCTGGAGGTCCTCGAGGCGGACGGCGCCCACGGCATCAGCATGCGTAAGCTGGCCAAACGTCTCGATGTGACGGCGACGGCGATCTACCACTACTTCGACGGGCGCGAGTCGCTGCTGGAGGCCATCGTGGACGAGGTGTGCAGCAACATCGTCTCGCAGGCCCCCCGTGAGGGGGGGTGGAAGGACCAGCTGCGCGGGCTCATGGGTTCGATGGTCAGGCAGTCGCTGGAGCATCCCAGGGCCTCGGTGTGGTCCATCACCACCTACGCCCGGCGCGCGCCCGTGATGAGCCTCCACGAAGCCATCTTCGGCATCCTGCTGGACGCGGGCTTCCCTCCTGACCAGGCCGATCACGTGAAGGGGGCGGTCCTGCGCGTGTGCGTCGGGCATCTGGTCCTGCACGAGGCCGCCGCGAGGGACTGGACCGAGCTCCCCGCCGACAAGTATCCGCACTATCACGCGGTAGAGGCCGCGCGTCGGCGGGCCGACCAAGTCGAACACTTCAGGTTCGCGCTCGACGCGGTCCTCGCCGGTTTGCCCGACCCGAACCATGGGGGCGAACCCGCTGCCTGACGCCCTCCTGGGGCGCCTCCGCCCGATCTGGGCACCCAGGCGACGCCGGCGGCGGGACGGGTTAACGAGTGTTAGAGTTCTGCCCGGCGCCGCTTCCAGCCGGGCGGAGCCGGGGGCCGTCCCCATGAGAGGAGGCGCGACGATGGCCGGAGGTTTCCCGCGAGGGGAGAAGGCCGAAGGTGGTTCGTGGCACGGGTGCGGGGTAGGGCGACCGTTGGCGCGGACGCGGCCCAGGAGCGCCTTCGAGGTGCAGCGTGACCGAGACCAGCAGCGGATTAACGACCGCCGAACACAGAGCCCAGGTGCGCAAGGCCGCCACGGCGAGTGTGGTCGGCACCGCCATCGAATGGTACGACTTCTTCCTCTACAACACGGCCGCCGCCGTGGTCTTCGCCGAGGTCTTCTTTCCGAAGTCCACGCCGTACGCGGGCACGCTGGCGGCCTTCGCGACCAACGCCGTGGGCTTCGCCGCCCGGCCCGTGGGAGCGGCGATCTTCGGCCACTGGGGCGACCGCATCGGCAGGAAGGCGACGCTCATCGTGACCCTGCTGACGATGGGGGTGGCCAGCGCGCTCATCGGCGTGTTGCCGGGCACCGACAGCATCGGCGTGGCAGCGCCGATCATCCTGGTGGTCCTGCGTGTTCTGCAGGGCATCGCGGTGGGCGGCGAGTGGAGCGGGTCGGTGCTGCTGTCGATGGAGTGGGGCGACCAGCGCAGGCGTGGGCTGATGGCGAGCTGGCCGCAGGTGGGCGTGCCCATCGGGCTGATCCTCGGCACCGGCGCGATGTCACTGCTGGCCACCACGACCGGCGACACGTTCAAGGACTGGGGATGGCGGGTGCCGTTCCTGGCCAGCTTGGTCCTGGTGGCCATCGGGATGTGGGTGCGGCTGAGGGTGCTGGAGACCCCGATGTTCGCGCGGGTGCTGGAACGGCGGCAGGTGGTCAGGCTGCCGGTAGTCGAGGTGCTGCGCAGGCACCCCAAGGAGGTGGTGCTCAGCGCGTTGCCGCGCGTGTCGGAGCAGATGCCGTTCTACCTCTACACGACGTTCGCCATCACCTACGTCACCCAGCAGCTCGGCCTGTCCCGGACGATCGCGCTGTCGGCGGTGACCTGTGCGGCGGCGGTGGAACTCGTCGCGATCCCGTTCTTCGGGCACCTGAGCGACCGTGTCGGCCGCCGGCTCGTGTACGCGGTCGGCGCCGCGCTGTTGGCGGTGGTGGCGTTCCCGTACTTCGCGCTGCTCAACACCGGCATCGTGCTGGTGGTCTTCCTCACGATCATGGTCACGCAGATCCAGCACGCCATGGAGTACGGCCCGCAGGCCTCGCTCATCGCCGAGAGCTTCCCGACCAGACTCAGGTACGGCGGCGCAGGCCTCGGGTACCAGCTCGCGTCGATCATCGCCGGCGGTCCGGCGCCGCTGATCGCGACGTGGCTGCTGCACGACTACGGCTGGCAGGCCATCGCGATCTTCATGGTCGTGGGGGCGGTGGTCGGGTTCGTCGCCACGATGGCCCTGCCCGATCGATCCAGGATCGACATCTCCCAGCCTTCCGCCTACAAGACGACCTGAGCGACTCTTCTCGTGCCTTTCATGATTTGATAGCACCATTGAATGCGGGGCGACGAGGGATGGGCGAGTCATGAGCGTCGTGGTGTGCGGTGAGGCGATGCTCCTGATGCTGGCCGAGCCCGGCATCCCGCTGGAGCGGGCCACGGTCTTCCGCCGCTCGATCGCGGGCGCGGAGTCGAACGTGGCCGCCGGGTTGGCCAGGCTCGGCCACGACGTGCGCTGGCTCGGCCGGGTCGGCGCGGATCCGGCGGGCCGGGCGGTCTTGTCCATGCTCCGGGCCGAGGGCGTCGACACCAGGCATGCCGTCATCGACCCGGGTGCGCCGACCGGTCTGCTCGTCCGCGACAGCCATCCCTTCCGGGCCATCGACGTGCAGTACTACCGTGCGGGGGCGGCCGCGTCCAGGCTCGCACCCGACGAGCTGACACCGGAGATGGTGAGTGGTGCGAAGATCGTCCATGTCACGGGGATCACTCCGATGTTGTCCGAGACCGCGCACCTGGCGACCCTGCGGCTGCTGGAGCTGGCAGGGCAGGCCGGGGCGCTGATCTCCATCGACCCCAACATCCGACACAAGCTGGGCGAGCCCGCAGCGTGGCGCGAGCGGGTGGCGCCGCTGCTGGCCAGGGCGGACGTGGTGCTGGCCGGCGAGGACGAGCTCGACCTGCTCCAGATAGACCCGGCGACGCTGCCCGGGTTGACCGTGATCAAGCACCGCGACAAGTCCGCGACATGCGCAGGGCTGCGGCAGGAGGCGTTCAGGGTGCCGGTGACCGACCCCGTGGGAGCGGGGGACGGGTTCGCCGCGGGGTTCCTGTCGGGGATGCTGCGCGGCGAGCCGTACGAGGTGTGTCTGCGCGAGGCGGCGGCGGTGGCGGCGCTCGTCGTCCAGTGCGCCGCGGACACCGACGGTCTGCCGGACCGGGCGGGGCTGGAGCGCGCTTTGGCTGCCTTCACCGGACACACCGAAACGGTCCACCGATAGTCGAAACCAGTCGAAGATGCTTCGCCGTCATGAGTGACCTCGTTGCCGCAGAGGGGCCGTTACTGATCAGGAGTGTGTCGAATGACTCTGCTGTCGGCCTGCTTCTGGTGTGTGCGGTGACGGGGAGCCTGCGGCGCCTGGCCCCTGCGCCGCAAGAGGCCGGCGAAGACGATCGAACGAGAATCGCGAGTCCGCAAATCGGGCGAAGGCGATTCGTGAAAACGCGGTCAGGGGCGGGTAGGCGGGGGATCGTCCGTCACCACGGAGGGCGGCTCGCCGTAGCCGTGCGTTGATGAGGGAAACCGGAGAAGGGACGTCATGTACCGCTGGGAGATCGTCCAGGCCGTCACGGAGCAACGCGTGTTCGGCATCGTCCGGGCCGCCGCGCCCGAGGCGGCGCTGACGGCGGCCGAGGCCGTGCTGGACGCCGGGCTGCGTGCCGTCGAGGTCGCGCTCACCACGCCCCGCGCCCTCAGCGCCGTGGCCCGGCTCACCGAGCAGCGCCCCGACGCGCTGGTCGGGGCGGGGACCGTACTCGACGAGGCCGCCGCCAGGGCCGCCGTGGAGGCGGGCGCGCGGTTCCTGGTCTCGCCCGGCCTGCGGACCGACGTGATCCGTGCCGGGCACCGCTACGGCGTGCCGGTCTTCCCGGGCGTGACCACCCCGACGGAGATCGTCCGTGCCCTGGAAGAGGGGGCGGACGCGGTCAAGATCTTCCCGGCGTCGGCGGTGTCGCCGTCCTGGCTGCGGGACGTGCGGGCCGCTCTGCCGCAGCTGCCCGCGATCCCCACCGGCGGCGTGACCATCGACGACGCTCCCGAGTGGATCGCGGCCGGTGCCGTGGCCTGTGGCATGGGCTCGGCGCTGACCTCGGGCGGCCCGCGTGCCGCAAGCGAGCGGGTGGCGGCGCTGCTGGCGGGGCTTGGACGGGCCCGATGAGTGTGGAGACGCTACGGGGCCTGCACGGGCAGGTGCTCGACGCGGTCGGCAGGTCACTGGCGGGCGGGGAGATCCGCGCGGGGGAGGTGCTGCGACTGGAGGACGTCCAGGAGCGGTACGGAGTCTCCCGGACCGTCGCACGGGAGGCCGTCCGCGTGCTGGAGTCGAAACGCGTGGTCACCAGCCGTCCTCGTGTCGGCGTCACCGTGCGGCCGATGAGCGCCTGGAACCTTTATGACCCCCAGGTGATCCGCTGGCGGCTGGCCTCGCCCGGGCGTGAGGTGCAGCTGCGTGAGCTGGCCGAGCTGCGCGCCGCCATCGAGCCCGCCGCCGCCGCGCTGGCCGCGGCGAAACCCGACCCCCGCGTGCGGGACGAACTGGCCGCCCACGCCCACGCCATGGACGCCGCCGCCCGCGCCGGTGACAGCCCGGCCTACGTCACGGCCGACGCGGCCTTCCACCGGGTGCTGCTGACCGCGTCGGGCAACGGCATGTTCGCTCAGCTCGCCGAGGTGACCGAGGTGCTGCTCGAAGCCAGGCGAGAGCTGCTGCTCCTGCCCGAGCGCCTGGAGACGACCGCCATCGGACTCCACCACGAGATCGCCGAGGCGGTCGCCGCCGGGCGGGCGGCCGAGGCCGCGCAGGCCGCGGCGGACATCATCGGACGTGCCCGCGCCGAGGTCGAGCAGATCCTGGAGAACAGCAGAGAGCACGTCACGGAGGTTCCCCGATGAGCGTCGCCGTCCATGTCGGCCCTGAGCCGGTGCCTGTGCTGGTCGACGCCGTACGGCGGTCGGGTGGCAGTGTCGTGCCGCTGGAGGAGGCGGAGGCGATCGTCTACTACGGGCGCGGCGGCCCCGAGGAGCTGCGATCCATGATCCATGACGGCATCCGGTGGGTGCAGCTGCCGGCGGCGGGTGTCGAGCGGTACGCCGCGGCGGGAGTGATCACCGAGGCGCCTGTCTTCACCGCCGCCACCGGCTCCTATGGCGTGCCCGTCGCCGAGCACGCACTGGCCCTCATGCTGGCCGCGGCCCGCAACCTGCCCCGACTGGCCAGGGCCACCGAGTGGGGGAGGAACGAGTCGAAGGAGTTCGCCGGCTCGACGGTCGCGATCATCGGCTGTGGAGGTATCGGGCGGGCGATCATCAGGATGCTGGAGCCGTTCGGCTGCCCGGTGGTCGCGGTCACCGACAGTGGCTGGGCGCCCGGTGCACACCGCATCCTGCCTCGTGCCCGATATCGGGAGGCGCTGCCGGAGGCGGCGTACGTCGTCCTCGCGGCGGCCACCACGCCGAGCACCAAGGGCATCATCGGCGCTCCCGAGCTTGACCTGATGCGTACGGACGCCTGGCTGGTCAACATCGCACGCGGCGCGCTCGTCGTGACCGATGACCTGGTGGCGGCGCTGCGCGATGGGCGGATCGGCGGTGCCGCGCTGGACGTCACCGATCCCGAGCCGCTGCCGTCCGGGCACCCGTTGTGGCACATGGAGAACGTCCTGATCACGCCGCACACCGCGAACCCGCCGTCGTCCTACTGGCGTGGCCTGGCCGAACGGGTGGCCGCGAACGTGCGCCACCTCGCCGACGGCGCTCCGCTGGAGGGTGTGGTCTCGGCGGAGCAGGGGTTCTGAGGTGGCGGCGACCTGACCTTCATCAGAACGGGCCACGCCCGTGGTCGAAAGCCCAATGTCCTCGATCGCGCCGCCATCCCACCACCAATCGCTCAACCTTTTGGGCAGGCGAAGGTTGGCGGGGGCCTCTCCGGCGCGGCTGACGGTGTCACCGCTGGTCGCTGGCTTCTGTTCGTACGATGGGCAGGTCTCTGCAGGCCGTCAGGAACGTTTCGAGATACCAGCCCAGGTCGACGAACTCCGGCATGTGCGCGATGGTGCGGTAGTCCAGCAGAGGGAGCAGGGAGACCGATGTCCTTTCCTCGTGGAACAGCACGTTCGCGAAGGTCTTCCCATCGGGCAGCCTGCTGGTGATGCCTACCGCCTCTCCGGCCTCGTAGGAGGTGCGCATGTCGCGTTTCACCTCGTCCAGGCCGTCCAGCGGCAGGATTTTCCAGTCGTAGTCGGTCATGTACCAGATGGCGTCTTCTTCGCGCAGCAGCTCCCACCCCATCCGGGCGAGCCGATCGAGGACGTCCATGAAATCGATGTCGTGTGCGAGCTCCAGGTGGATGGCGACGTCGCGGCTCATGTCTCCTCGTGCCGGATCGATGGAAGGGGGCGCTTCTGGCGAGCGATCCATCGGCGGATCGCTGAGCCTTCCAGCCGGATGGCGTCGGTCGGCATGGGTAGTCGCTGGAAGGTCGACGTCGAGGCCTTTCCGTCGAAATCATGCGGCGCGGCGGCGGCAGAGAGCGGTCGCCCCGGGGATTTCTGGCTCAGTCCAGGGCTACTCGGGCTCCGGCGCTCTGTCCCGAGTCGTGTACTTCAAGGCCCGCCGGCTCGGCGCTCTTCGGCAGGTCGAACTCCAGCGTGCCGGTGAAGGACTGGCCGGGGGCGATGCGGACCGGGGTGATCTCGGTGCCGCTCTTGTCGAGGAGTTTGCTCCCGCCGTGCAGGGCCTCGTCCGCGTCGATCAGCTTCTGCTGGCCGGGTTGGAGGACGCGGGCGTCGGGGCCGACGTTGTTCACCTTCACCGTGATCTGGCAGGTCCGGCGGGAGGCCGACTTCGCGGGCTTGGGGCACTTTGTGCCGGTTACCGCGAACTTCAGCTTGCCGTCCTGTACCGGGCCGTCCGCGCCCATGGCGGGGGAGCGGAAGATCCAGGCGAGGGCGGCCAGCAGCACCACGAGCAGGACGATCGCGATCACCAGGACGGTCACGCAGCCGGTGAACACGCCGCGTTTGGGGCGCGGGGGCACGTACCCGGGGAGCGGGCCCTGGCCCGTGGTGTGCGGCGGTAGAGGGCCCTGGCCGGTGGTCTGGTGGTGGGGGAGCGGGATGTTGCCGGTCCGGTCCACGGGGGGCGGCATCTGTGGCGCGCGTGGACCGGGATGCTCCGTCGGGGCGGGCATGGGCGGGCGCGGACCGGTGCGTTCCGCCGCGGAGGGCATCTGCGGCGGGCGGGGGCCCGTGCGCTCGGCTGCGGAGGGCATCTGCGGCGGGCGCGGGCCGGTGCGTTCTGCCGGGGAAGGCATCTGGGGCGGACGCGGGCCCGTGAGCTCGGCCGGAGAGGGCATCTGGGCAGCGTGGGGCGGCCCGGCGTGGTCGGCGGCGGACGGAGTCTGAGGTGCGCCCGGCCCCGGGTAGTCCGCTGGGGCGGGCATCGGCGGGCGCGGGCCGGTGCGCTCGGCGGGCGGCACCGGCCCCCCGAACGCCGCAGGCGGCATCGGGCCGCCGGACGCCGTGCGTTCAGGCATGGGCGGCATCGGGCCGCCGGACAGTGTGCGTTCAGCTCCGGGTGGCATCGGAGCGCCGGACGCTGCGCGTTCAGGCATGGGTGGCATGGGAGCGCCGGATGCTGTGCGTTCGGCGGCAGGTGGCATCGGGGCGCGGGATCCTGTGCGCTCGGTGGAGGGGGGCATCGGCGGGCGGGGGCCCGTGCGTTCGGCCGGGGGCGGCATCGGGGGGCGGGAGCCGGTCGCCGGGGGAATCGGGGGCCGGGGGCCGGTGCGTTCGGCGGGTGGGGTCATGGGGCCGAGCGGCCGGAACTCCGAGGGGTTCCACGCGTTGGTCAGGTGTTCGGTGGCCGCCAGTTGGGCCGCGGGCTCGTCGGCCGCCCCCACCAGTTCCAGCAGGAGCTGCTTGGCCGCGGGCCGGCGCGCCGGGTCGGGGTGGATGGCCGCCGCGACCAGCCGGTCGAGGGGCGCGGGCAGCCCGCGCAGGTCCGGCGGCGCGGTACGGGCCCGCGCCGCCATCACGTACGCGTCCCCCTCGCCGAACGGGTGCCCGCCGAGCCCCGCGTACGCGATCAGCGACCCCCAGGCGAACACGTCGCCGGCCGGGCTCGTGTGCCCCTCGAAGACCTGCTCGGGAGCGATCCACCCGGGCGTGCCCATCACCATGCCGGCGTTCGTGTGCCGGGACGCGACGTGCGTGGAACGCGCCAGGCCGAAGTCGATCACCCGCGGCCCGGCCAGCGTCAGCATGACGTTGGCCGGCTTGAGGTCGCGGTGGACCAGCCCCGCGGCGTGGATGGCGGTCAGCGCCGCCGCCACGCCCACGGCCGCCGAGTGCAGCACGGACGGCGGCAGCGCGCCGTGCTCGATCAGCTGGTTCTCCAGCGAGATGCCGTCGATGTACTCGGTGACCAGGTAGAGCACCCCGCGGTCCTCGCCGTGGTCGAGCACCCGCGCGGTGCAGAACGAGGCCACCTTGCGCGCGTTGGACACCTCTTCGTGGAAGCGCGCCCGGTAGACCGGGTCGGCCGTGAAGTCCCGCCTGATGGCCTTGAGCGCGACCTTGACCCCGTCGGCGCCCCTGGCGAGGTAGACGGTGCCCATGCCACCCGAGCCGAGACGGCTCACCAGCTCGTAGGGGCCGATCGCCGGCGGATCCTCAGGCTCCAGCGGAGTGCCTGCCGAGCGCCCCACGGTCGCCGTCCTCTCGCCGTCGTCATCCCGTCGCAAACCGAACCGTTTCTCCCGCCGGTACGCCTTTTTCTCCCCCAGACTCTAACGGAGAAGCCGAGGCCCGGTGGCGACGAAGACCGGTCAGCTCTGGCCCGCACGCCGCGTCAGGGGACGCATCGCCACCCGCAGTCGCGCGGCGTTGAGCGCCGGGGGCAGCGGGCGGTGCGGCGACAGCGGCCGGCCGGACGCCTTGGGGCGTGCCGCGGCCAGGATTCCGCCCAGGAAGGCCGTGCCGACGCCGAGCATCAGGTGCACGCCGTCGCAGCGCGGCAGGGCCCACCATTCGTCGGCGGCGGTGCCGTCGAGCCAGATCTCGGGGGCGAAGGAGTCGGCGTAGTGGAGGCGGGGGCTGCGCTGGTGGGGGGCGAAGGGGAGGATGACGTGGGTGCCGGCGGGCACCGGGACGCCGTACCAGTCGGTCTCCTCGGTGGTGACCCGGGACAGGGCCGGGACCGGCGGCCACAGGCGCAGGCCCTCGCGCAGGCAGGCGCGCAGGTAGTCGGGGTCGGCGCGGGCGCACTTGCGCTGGGCGGGGTAGGTGGCCAGCAGCGCGAGGGTGCGCATGAGGCTCGCGGCGGTGACGCTGAAGCCGAGCAGCCAGAACGCCGCCTGCCGCAGGCCGCGCGCCTCCGGGCCGCTGGTCTCGGCCAGCAGGCCGGCGAGGGTGCCGGGCTCGGCGCGGCGCAGGTGGTCGAGGATGCGGGCGTCGTAGCGGCCGGACAGAATCTCCTGGCGGCGTCTGGCCCGGCCTCTGCCCGCCCGCCTGACCTGGGCGAGCAGCGCGCTCAGCTCCTCGTCGCCGGCGGCGCCCGCGCCGTAGACGCAGCGCCGGGCCACGCGTTGCCAGCAGCCCTCCAGCCGGGCGTAGTCGATCACGCCCGCCGTCAGCGCCGCCGCCTCCTCGCGCGCGACCTCGGCGAACGTCGGTCGCAGCACGTCGTAGGGCAGCCCGGCGGCCCGCGTGCGCACGGCGGGGACGAAGGCGGGCTCCGACAGCACGCGCTCGGCGTCGCGGCGGGACAGCACCACCAGAGCCGTGCGGCGCGGGCCGCGGACGAGCACGGGACGGCCGCCGTACCGCACGTGCAGGCCGGTCAGCAGGGAGCGGGAGCGCAGCAGGTCGAGCCCGGCCGTCGCGTGCGGCGTGCCCGGCGGCAGGAGGGCGGCGGCCAGGCGCAGGCTCTCCAGCACGGTGGCCCTGTGCAGGCCTCTAGGCACGCGTGCCCTCCCCGGGGCCCGTGCCCAGGGGCGTCGGGGCCTGACCTCGCCGGGCCGCGGGCGCCTCCTCGGCGGCCGGAGCGGGAAGGTGGTTCATGGGCTCATGCGATCGCCCGTCCGCCGGTCGCGCAAGCGGGGGTCTCGCTGGGCGGAACGTTTTCGGGCCGCGCCATATGGAGCGTTCCAGAAGCCGGAACACCTCAGGCCACCACCAGCGCGGCCGAGATCGCCTGTGCCGCGCCGCGTACGGTGAGGCCCAGCCGGGCCAGCGGCGCGGACGGCGCGGGCGCCGCCACCCCCACCGACATGCACACGCCGCCGCCGGGCCCGAACACCGGCGCGGCCACGCACGACACGCCCTCGGTGTACTCCTCCTGGGCATAGGCCACGCCGTAGCGGCGGACCTGGGCCAGTTCCCGTTCCAGCGTGGCCACCCCGGTGATCGTGCGACGGGTCAGCCGCTCGAAGCCGCCGCGCCCGAGCACCTCCTCGCGCAGCCCGGTGTCGAAGGCCAGCAGCGCCTTGCCGGTCGCCGTGCAGTGCAGCGGCGCGAGATCGGTGCCGTCGGAGCGGGAGCGGACGCGGTCGTGACCGTACAGGCGCTCGACGTAGCGGGCCTCCAGGCCGGCGGTCACGGCCAGGTTGACCGTCTGCCGGGTGGTCTCCTGCAGGCAGAGCAGGTACGGCAGCACCACCCGGCGCGACCCCGGGATGCGACTCCTGGCGATGCCGGCCATGGTCTCCAGTTGCCGGCCGGGCAGGTAGCCGGTGCCCACCCGCCGGGCCAGTTCGCGGGCGCACAACACACCCAGGATGCGGTGGGCCGTGGACTTGGGCAGGCCCGTGCTCCGGCTGAGCTGGGCCAGGCTGACCGGCCGGGGCGCGGCGCTCAGCGCGAGGAGGATGTCGATGCCCCGCTCCAGGCTCCCGATCGGCGTCACCGGACGCGTGAGGTCTTCCTGGCGGGCCGTTTGCAGCGGCATGGCAGTCCCTTTCGCTCTCCGAGGAGCGGATGGGGCTTCCCGGGGCTACGGCTTGGCATTCCTTGCCCTACCCCGCCGCCACGCGTCCGAATACCCGGTTCGGCGCAGGCTGATGATCTCGGCTTACCCGTAAACGGCCACGTCGGCGGTGGTTCTGCGGTATAAGTCCAAAAGTGCGGCATATGCGCATGGGCGTGCGAAGGGGGCATCAGGATGTCGCTGCGGGCGTACGCCGTCGCGCTGACGGCGGTGCTGCTCGTCGGAGGGCTGCTCTGGCTGGCCTACGGCCCGGAACGGGACGTCCCGCGAGCCGCCCACACGGCGGCCCCCACGAGCACACCGGTGCCCGTGATCCGGTCCACGCAGCCGCCGCCGGAGCTGCTGGAGTCCTGCGCGGACACCTCCGACGCCAAGCGGTGCGAGAGGGGACGGGCCCTTCTCGACGCCTGCGAGGAGGCCGGGTTCACCGGCCGTCGTTGCCGGGGCAGCGAGGCCGTCCAGCATGACCGGAGGGCGTTCCTGGCGGACTGCCGTCGCGCCGACGTCGTCGTACGCGACACGCGGACGTGCGCGCGGGACGGGGAGAGCGCCGCGCGGGCGTACCTGTACTGCCGGTTCGCCGGCGGGACGGACCGCCGGTGCGAGCGCCCGGCGGTCTACACCGTCTGCGTCCGGCGGGGCGGCGGGATGCTCTGCGGCGACGCCGCCCCCGGCTATGACGCCTGCCGGGCGCGGACCGTCGAGGGCACGGAGATCGCCCGCCACATCTGCGTCGAAGGCATCGAGGAGTACGCCTTCTGCCGGTACGGCTGGACCCTCACCTCCGAGGGCGGCGACATCTGCCGGCACGCGACCGCCGTCTACGAGGACTGCCGCACCCGCGCGCCCGTCGCCGAGTGCGAGCAGGCGCGGCACGAGGACGCCAAGGCCCAGGACCTCCGACAGGGGCGGCCTACCGGCGCAGGGCCGCCGCGTCGGCGGCCAGCTTCTCCACCCGCGCCCAGTCGCCCGCGGCCAGCACGTCGGCCGGGGTGAGCCAGCTCCCGCCCACGCAGCCGACGTTCGGCAGCCGCAGGTAGTCGGCGGCGCTCTCGGCCCGGATGCCGCCGGTCGGGCAGAAGCGCACGTCCTGCAGCGGCCCGGCCAGCGACTTCAGGTACGGCACGCCGCCCGCCGCCTCGGCCGGGAAGAACTTCAGCTCCTTGATGCCGCGCTCGGCCAGCGCCATCACCTCCGAGACGGTGGCCGCGCCCGGCAGGTACGGCACGCCGCTCGCCTCCAGCGCCTCCACCAGCGACAGCGTCGTGCCCGGCGAGACCAGGAACCGGGACCCGGCCGCCACGGCCGCCGAGATGTCGGCGGTGGTGCGGATCGTGCCCGCGCCGACCGTGGCCCCCGGCACCTCCGCGGCGATCCGCTCGATCGCGCCGAGCGCGGCCGGCGTGCGCAGCGTCACCTCGATGACGGGCAGTCCGCCCGCCACGAGCGCCTCGGCCATCGGCACGGCGGTCGCCACGTCGTCGATCACCACGACGGGGATCACGGGGGCGAGGTCGAGCAAGCTCATGAGAGTCTTCTCCTCATCGGCCGGGGTCGCGGCCGTCTAGTGGTGATCAGGGTGGGCCTCAGCCCACGAGTTCGGTGGTGGCCCGCCGGCGCAGCCAGGCGGCCGCGCCGGTGAGCGCCGGCTGGGGCGCGACGATCAGCGTGGTGGCGATCGCCTCCAGGTATCCGGACATGTCGGGGTTGCCGATGAACCGGTCGCGGAAGCCGCTGGCCCGCACCCGTTCCACGATACGGGGCAGCACCCCGCCGCCCAGGTACACCCCACCCCTGGCGCCCAGGGTGAGGGCCACGTTCCCGGCGAAGCTGCCCAGCATCTCGCAGAACACCTCGACGGTCTCCGCGCAGAGCGAGTCGTCGAGCCGGGCCACGATGTCGGAGGCGTTCAGGTCGGGCGCGGTCACGCCGTTGACCTTGGCCAGCGCCCGGTGCAGGCGTACCAGGCCGGGGCCGGACAGCAGGTGCTCGGCCACGACGTGCGGCAGCCCCTCGGCCTGCAGCACCCGTACGATCTCCAGCTCCCGCCGGTCGATCACCGGCACCGTGACGTGCCCGCCCTCGCCCGGGACGGGCGTCCAGCCCCGGTCGGTGGGCACGAGCCCGCCGACGCCGAGCCCGGTCCCCGGGCCCAGCACGGCCTTGACGCCGTCGCCGGGCTCGGGCCCGCCCAGGGACACCAGGTCGGGGCCCTCCAGGTGCGGCAGCGACACGGCCAGCGCCTCGAAGTCGTTGAGCAGCACCGCGTACGGGATGCCCAGGTCGCGGACGGACCCGGCCCACGCCGAGTTCGTCAGCCGGTAGCGGTCGCCGTCGATGGGCCCGGCCAGCGCCAGGCAGGCCGCGCCCGGACGCGCCCCGCCCGCGTGCTCGGCGAGGTAGGCGTCCACGGCGTCGGGCAGGGTGGCGTAGGCGGAGCCGGCCAGCACCGCGACGTTCGTCGGCCGGGCCTGCGGCGAGGTGACCAGCCCGAACCGGGCGTTGGTCCCCCCGATGTCGGCGACCAGCCAGGGCAGGTCGAACGCACTCATCTCACACCTCCGATGCTCAGGGCGCGACCGGGATCGCACGCCGTCGCCGGAAGGATGTCACGAACGCTCACCGGCGCAGCCCGGTGGCCCGCGTGCCCACGGGCGCGCCCGTCTCCAGGTGGGAGGCGCCCGCCTCGGCGGGGAAGCCCAGCCCGGGGCCGTGGTGGGGCGACTCGGCGCCGCTCACCCCGAAGATCCCCGCGCCCTGCTCGGCGTGCCCGGCCATGCGGCGGAACGTGGCGAACAGCTCGCGTCCCGTGCCGACCCACTCCGCGTCGCTCAGCGGCCGGCCCTCGGGCGTGCGCCGGGCCAGCTCCTCGGCGGGCACCAGCAGCTCCAGCGTGCCGGCGGCCGAGTCGAGCCGGACCACGTCGCCGTCGCGGACGAGCGCGATCGGCCCGCCGTCGGCGGCCTCGGGCGACAGGTGGATGGCCGCGGGCACCTTGCCCGACGCGCCCGACATGCGGCCGTCGGTGACGATCGCCACGCGCTGCCCCCGGTCCAGCAGCACGGCCAGCGGCGGCGTGAGCTTGTGCAGCTCAGGCATGCCGTTGGCGCTGGGGCCCTGGTAGCGGATGACGGCCACGAAGTCCTGCCCGTCCAGCTCGCCGGCCTCGAAGGCGCGCAGCAGGTCGAGCTGGTCGTCGAACACCTTGGCCGGGGCCTCGATCACCAGGTGCTCGGCCTTGACCGCCGACACCTTGCTGACGGCCCGGCCGAGGTTGCCCTCGACCATGTGGATCCCGCCGTCGGCCGAGAACGGCTCGGCGACCGGACGCAGCACGTCGAGGTCCTTGCTGCCGCCCGTGACCGGCTCCCACACCAGCTCGCCGTCCACCAGGGACGGCGCCTCGCGGTAGCGGTCGAGGCCGGGGCCGGCGACGGTCAGCACGTCGCCGTGGAGCAGGCCCTCGTCCAGCAGGTCGCCGATGAGCACCTGCATGCCGCCGGCGTCGCGGAAGTGGTTCACGTCCGCCTGTCCGTTGGGGTAGATCTTGGTCAGCGACGGCACGACGCGCGACAGGCAGGCCAGGTCGTCCCAGGTCAGCACGAGGCCCGCGGCGGCGGCCATGGCGACCAGGTGCAGCGTGTGGTTGGTGGAGCCGCCGGTGGCCAGCAGCGCCACGCACGCGTTCACGATGGACTTCTCGTCCACCAGCTCGCCGATCGGCGTGTACTCCGATCCGTGCGCGGTGATCTCCACCGCGCGGCGGCCGGCCGCCTCGGTGAGAGCGTGGCGCAGCTCGGTGTGCGGGTTGACGAACGTCGAGCCGGGCAGGTGCAGGCCCATGACCTCCATCAGCGCCTGGTTGGAGTTGGCGGTGCCGTAGAAGGTGCAGGTGCCGGGGGAGTGGTAGGACTTGGCCTCGGCGTCCAGCAGCTCGGCCCGTCCCACCTTGCCCTCGGCGAAGAGCTGGCGGGTGCGCGCCTTGACCTTGTTCGGCAGCCCGGAGGTCATCGGCCCGGCCGGCACGAAGATCGCCGGCAGGTGCCCGAAGTGCAGCGCCCCGATGAACAGGCCCGGCACGATCTTGTCGCAGACACCCAGCAGCAGCGACGCGTCGAACATGTCGTGCGACAGCGCGATGGCGGCCGCCATGGCGATCACGTCGCGGCTGTAGAGGGACAGCTCCATGCCCGCGCGGCCCTGCGTGATGCCGTCGCACATGGCGGGCACGCCGCCGGCGACCTGCGCCACGCCGCCCGCCCTGCGCACCGCCGCCTTCAGCTCCGGCGGGTAGGTCTCGTACGGCTGGTGGGCCGAGAGCATGTCGTTGTAGCTGGTCACGATCGCCACGCCGGGCTTGGCCGTGCTTCCGGCGCTTCCGGCGCCGCGCAGGATCAGCTTGTCGTCCTCGGGCGCGGCCGCGAAGCCGTGGGCCAGGTTCGCGCAGCCCAGGTGGGCGCGCGCCGGGCCCTTGGCCCGCGCCGCCTCGCCGTCGCGCCGGATGCGCGCCAGGTAGGCGGTACGGCTGGCCGCGCTGCGCTCGGCGATCCGATCGGTGATCTCCTGGATGACGGAATTCACAGGTCTTCCTCCTCGTGCCAGGCGCGACCGCTGCGGCCGAGCAGTTCGTGGGCCCCGGCGGGGCCGGTGGTTCCTGCGGGGTAGGGCTCGGGCAGATCGGCGGAGGACTCCCAGGCGGCCAGGATCGGATCGATCCAACGCCAGGCCGCCTCCACCTCGTCACGCCGCATGAACAGCGTCGGGTTGCCCGCCAGGACGTCGGTCAGCAGCCGCTCGTACGCCTCCGGCACCCGGGCCGTGAACGTCTTGCCGAAGCTGAGCGACAGCGGCACCGGCTTCAGCGTCACCTCGCCCGCGCCCGGCTCCTTGGCCATGATGTGCAGCTCGATGCCCTCCTCGGGCTGCAACCGCAGCACCAGGCGGTTCGGCGTGCCGCCGGGGAAGATGGAGTGCGGCACGTCCTTGAACTGCACCACGATCTCCGACCGCCGGTACGGCATGCGCTTGCCGGTCCGCAGGTAGAACGGCACCCCGGCCCATCGCCAGTTCTTGATCTCGGCCCGGATCGCGGTGAACGTCTCCACCCGCCGCGAGGCCTCGGTCGTCGGCGTGGAGGCGGGCTCGTCCAGGTAGGACGGCATGCCGTCGGCCTCGGTGTACTGGCCGCGCACGGTGAAACGGTCCACCTCGGTCCCGACGACCGGCCGCAGCGACTGCAGCACCTTGACCTTCTCGTCGCGGATGGACTCGCGGTCGTTGCGGGACGGTGGTTCCATCGCGGTCAGCGTGAGGAGCTGGAGCAGGTGGTTCTGCACCATGTCACGCAGCGCGCCCGCGTGGTCGTAGTAGCCGCGCCGTCCCGGCGTGCCGACGGTCTCGGCGGCGGTGATCTGGACGTGGTCGATCCACAGCGAGTTCCAGATCGGTTCGAGGAAGGCGTTGGCGAAGCGCAGGACCAGCAGGTTCTGCACCGTCTCCTTGCCCAGGTAGTGGTCGATGCGGAAGATCTGGCGCTCGTCGAAGATGGCGCCGACCTCGTCGTTGATCCGCTGCGCGCTGGGCAGGTCGCGTCCGAGCGGCTTCTCCAGCACCACCCGCGAGAGCGGCGTGACCAGGCCGGCCTCGTCCAGCTCGCGGCAGAAGGGGCCGAACGTCATCGGCGGGCTGGCCAGGTAGAACACCCGGTCACGCTGCTCGTGACCGGCCAGCAGCCTGGTCAGCGCGCCCCACCCGGACTTGTCCTCGCCGCCGACGTCCACCGAGACGTGGTGCAGGCGGCCGAGGAAGCGCTGCCAGACGGCGGGGTCGTCCACGGGGACCTGGTCGCGTACCTCGGCGTCCACCTTGCCGCGGAAGTCGGCGTCGGTCAGCCCGCCCCGGGACATGGCGATGACGCGGGTCTCGGGGGACAGCCGGCCGTCCCTGTCGCTGTGGTAGAGCGCCGGGATCAGCTTGCGCATGGACAGGTCGCCGGTGCCGCCGAAGACGACGAGATCGGCGGTATGGGCGGGGCTGGCGGTCGAGAGGGGGGACAAGGCGAAGCTCCGTTGATCTACCAAGAAGGACAGAACGGACACTAACGAGAGTTCGGGTCGTACACAAGCAGGGTTTTGCTATCTGAGATGAAAAAGTCTTCACCTTTCATTACCGAAGCCCATGTGATTCACTTAGCCGATGCCTCGACGTACCGCCGCGACCCTCGCCACGAGTGGCGAGGTGCTCCGCCTCATCCGCACAGGTGAGGCCGTCACGCGCGCCGACCTCGGCCGGGTGACCGGTCTGTCGCGTCCGGCGGTGCAACTGCGCGTCGGCGAGCTGCTCGAACGCGGCCTGGTCGTCGAGCGCACCGACGCGCCCTCCACGGGCGGGCGGCCGCCGGTCCGGCTGGAGTTCAACTCCGGCGGCGGCGTCGTCCTGGTCGCCGCGCTGGGCGCGAGCCGCACCCGGGTCGCGGTCTGCGACCTGGCCGGGCGCGAGCTGGCCGGCCGTGACTTCTTCATCGACGTCGAGCAGGGCCCCGACGTCGTGCTCCCGCTGCTCATGGACACCTGGGACGAGCTGCTCGGCGACCGCCCCCGCTCGTGCGTCAGGGGTGTCGGCATGGGCGTGCCCGCCACCGTCGAGTTCGCCCAGGGCCGTACGGAGAGCGCCCGGGTGATGGCCTCCTGGACCGGCGTGGTGATCCCGCCGATCATCCGCGACCGGTTCCCCGTCCCGGTGCTCGTGGACAACGACGTCAACGTGCTGGCCATCGGCGAGCACCGAGGCGCCTACCCCGACCTCGACGACCTGATGTTCGTGAAGGTCTCCACCCGGATCGGCGCGGGCGTGATCGCCGGCGGCGAGATCCTGCGCGGCGCGATGGGGGCGGCCGGCGAGATCGGCCACATCCCCGTGCTCGACGGCGGCGGCGTGCTGTGCCGTTGCGGCAACACCGACTGCGTCGACTCCGTCGCCAGTGGCACCGCGCTGCTGCGCGACCTGCGCGAGGCGGGCAAGAACGTCGTGACCATCGCCGACGTGACCGCGCTGGTGCGCGCGGGCGACGCCGAGACGATGGCCACGGTCCGCACGGCCGGCCGCCGCATCGGCGAGGTGCTGGCCGGGGCGGTCAACATCCTCAACCCGTCGGTCGTGGTGCTCGGCGGCGACATGGCCGAGGCGTTCGGCCCGCTGGTGTCGAGCATCCGCGAGGTCGTCTACCGGCGTTCCACCGCCCTGGCGACCCGGCGGCTGCGCATCGAGCCGAGCCGGCTCGGCGCGGGGGCGGGCATCAGCGGCTGCGCGGTGATGGTTCTCGACCACGTGCTCTCGCCCGAGGCGGTCGACGAGACGATGACGGTCTCCACGCTGCGCCGCGAGCGCGGCGTGGCCGCCTCCAGCTAGAGGTCCCAGCGGGGTTCGGGGCTCTCCCGCACCACGCCGTCCGCGCCGAAGATCAGGTGGCGGTCCAGGTCGTCGGCGAACCAGCGGTCGTGCGTGACCGCCAGCACCGTGCCCGCGAAGCCGTCCAGCCCCTCCTGCAACGCCTGCGCGCTGGCCAGGTCGAGGTTGTCGGTCGGCTCGTCGAGCAGCAGCAGCGTCGCCCCCGACAACTCCAGCAGCAGGATCTGCAGCCGGGCCTGCTGGCCGCCCGACAACGTCTCGAACCGCTGCCCGCCGGCCGGCGCCAGCTCGTAGCGGGCCAGCGCGGCCATGGCCTCGTTCCTGGTCAGCGCGAACGTCTCGGTGACCAGCTCGGCGACGGGCCGTCCGTGCAGGTCGGGCCGCAGGTGGGTCTGGGCGAAGTGGCCGGGGACGACGCGGGCGCCCAGCCGGGCCACGCCGGTGTGCGCGACGGGCTCGCCGGCCAGCAGGCGCAGGAAGTGGCTCTTGCCGGTGCCGTTCAGGCCCAGCACGCCGACCCGCTCGCCGTAGGCGACCTCGGTGGAGAAGGGCCGCACCAGCCCGGTCAGCTCCAGGTCCGCGCACGTCACGGCCCGTTTCCCGGTACGCCCGCCGCGCAGCCGCATCCGTACGTTCTGCTCCTTGGGCGGCCGGCTCGGCGGCCCCGCCCGCTCGAAGCGCTCCAGCCGGGACACCGCCGACCGGTAGGCCCCGGCGAGCGCGTCGTTGTTCGCCGACCGCTGCCGCAGGACGTGCACCAGCCGGCGCAGCCGGCCCCGCTCGTCCTCCCAGCGCCGCCGCCGCTCCTCCAGACGCTCGCCGCGCCGTCTGCGGGCCTCGGCGTAACCGGCGAAGCCGCCGCCGTGCACCCACACCTCGCGCCCCTCCACCGTGACGACGCGGCCGGCCGCCTCGGCCAGCAGCCGACGGTCGTGCGAGACCAGCAGCACCGTCTTGGCCGAGCTCCTGACCGCCCGCTCCAGCCACTGCTTGGCCGGCACGTCCAGGTAGTTGTCCGGCTCGTCGAGCAGCAGGATCTCGTCGGGGCCGCGCAGCAGCGCCTCCAGCATCAGCCGTTTCTGCTCGCCGCCGGAAAGCGTGTCCAGCCCCCGGCCGGCGACCCGCTCGTACGGCAGCCCGAGCGCCTCGGTCGCGCACACGTCCCACACGACCTCCAGCTCGTAGCCGCCCGCGTCGGCGAAGTCGGCGACGGCCTGGGCGTAGGCGAGCTGCCGGGGCTCGTCGTCGCACCGCCCGATCGCCGACTCCGCGCGCTCCAGCTCGGCCGCGGCCTCCCGCACCCGTAGGGGCGCGACGCCCAGCAGCAGGTCGCGCACGCTGCCGGTGCCGAGGAACTGCCGCATCACCCCGACGCCGCCACCGGTGGTGACCCGCCCGTCGTCGGGGCGCAGGTCGCCCGCGATCAGCCGGAGCAGTGTCGTCTTGCCCGCGCCGTTGGGGCCGACCAGCGCCGCCTTGGCGCCGTCGCCCACCTTGAACGACGCCTCCAGCAGCAGCGGGCGCCCGTCCGGCAGCAGGTACGTCACGCCGCTCACCTCGATATGACCCATGTTCCATTACTAGACCATCGATCCGGTCCGCGTACAGCGTATTATCCGACGGGTGGACAACGTATGGGTGCGCCCCCGTAAGGACGCCAAGCCCAGGCTGACGCTTGACCGGATCGTCGCCGAGGCCCTCGCGCTGCTCGACGAGGAGGGCGTGGGCGGGCTCACCATGCGCCGGCTGGCCGAACGCCTCGACACCGGCTCGACCACCCTCTACTGGCACGTCCGCACCAAGGAGGACGTCCTGGACCTGGCGCTCGACGCCGTCTTCGGCGAGGTGCCGCTCCCCGGGGACCACGACGACTGGCGCACGGCCGCACGCGACCTGATGGACGGCTGGCGCGCCGCCCTGCTGCGCCACCCCTGGTCGGCCACCATCCTCGACCGCCCGCTCATGGGCCCCAACGCCCTGGAGCGCACCGACTTCCTCTACCGGACGTTGTCCGGGGCCGGTCTCGACGGCCCGCAGGCCGCCTACAGCCTGTCCAACTACGTCATGGGCTCGGTCATCATGCAGGTCACCTGGCAGCGCCGCGACCTGCACGACACCGACGCGTTCCTGCGCGAGCGGGCCGCCAGCTACCCGGCGCTGGCCGCGCACGGCCTCGGCCACGACTGGGACGCCACCTTCGCCACCGGCCTCGGCTACCTCCTGCGCGGCATGACGCCCGGGAGCGGCGAGGGGTGAACCGGCCGGAGGCCGCCGTCACCAGCTGTCGCCGGACTGGATGCGGCCGCGCCACGCCGACGAGGTGATCATGCCCTGCTCCCGCAGCTCCTGCAGCCGCTGGAGCCTGCCCCTGATCTCCCGGTGCCCGAACCCGGACTCGCGCAGCAGCCGGGCCTCCTGCTCCAGGTCCAGCGCCCGCAGGTCGGCGACGATCCCGGGGCTGAGCGGCTCGTCGCGGTAGGCCATGAGGAACGGCGAGCGCATGGCCCGGGTGTGCGACCGCGGGTTCGACAGCGCGTTGTCGATCAGCCGGAGGCCGCCGGCCTCGTCGGTCAGGTAGTTCTCCGAATGCCGGTCGAGGCTGCCGATGACGTAGTCGAAGACGGCCGCGCGCTCGCGCTGGATCTCCGGGACGCCGCGTCCCATGCCTCCGCCGCGCGCGTTCTCCACCCACAGCTGCACCGAGCCGTGCCCGTAGGGGCCGTCCCAGGTCGTCGTGGGCGGTACGAGGTCCCAGCCCAGGCGCTCGCTGAACCGGTACGCCTCGGCCTCGCGGCGCGGCATGCCCGACCTCGGCACCGTCTCCCGGGGGCTGCGGCCGGGGGGCAGCTTGTAGATCGCGCGGCTGCCGTTGTCGAGGGTGACCAGGTAGACGCCCTCGTCGCCGGCGTGCGGGTACGGGACGACGTCCTTGTCCCGTACCCGGCTCAGCCTGGACAGCAGGTCACGTTCGGCGGCGCCGACCGGCCGGGCGCCCGCCCGTTCCTTCGTCAGGGTGCGGGCCTTGCGGGCGCTGAGGACGGGGTGCAGCAGCGCACGCAGCCCCGTGGCCAGGTCGCGCGCGAAGAAGCGCTCCAGCTGGCGCACGAAGGCCCGGCAGAAGCGCATGGCCGAGACCCGTAACGACAGGAGCGCGGACCTGGCCTGGAGAGCCGCCGCCCCACCGCTCACCGCGGCCGCCGCCACCGCCCACACCAGGACGGCGACCACTCCGGCGGCCAGCGCGACGAGCACCGCCTTCAGCGCCTCCACCAGCAGCGCCGCCGCCTCGTGCGCGTCGGCCAGGGCGTTCAGGGTCGTGCCCATCCTGGACAGGTGGCCCGAGCGGTCGTCGTCCCGGTCCAGTTCGTCCCAGAACGCGGCCACCGCCTCCATGTGCAGCCCCGCGTTGCCGGTGGCGGCCCGGCCGAGCGACTCGCGCACCAGCGGCGTGACCTGGACGACGAGCGCCGCCGCGCACTCACGGTAGGCCGCCGCGCCGGCGCGCAGCCCGTCCTCGTCCTGGGTGGGCCAGGGCACGCCGAGCGCCTGGAAGGCGATCTCCAGTTGGGGCGGCAGCATCACCGTCATGAAGCGTCGATCACCCGGGCGGTCGGCACCGTCGCCCGTTCGGCGGCCCGGCGGACGGCGGCCATGTCCCGCAGGCCCGTCCCGGCGCTGGCCATGCTCTCGTGCAGGCGGGTGCACGCCTCGCCGACCAGGAGGTTGATCTCGTCCACGGCCATGCCGACCACGCCGATGCCCCACGGAGAGCGGCCCCCGCCCGACAGGCGGCCCAGCAGTGTGTCCACGTGCCGCCCGAACAGGTCCGCGGACTCGTCCATGGCGTGCGCCGCGTTCGCCAACGACGTGTCGTCCGCCCAGAACTCCCGCGTCATCGCCCTCCGTCCCCCCGATGGGGAGCCCACCTTACGGGCCACCGGCGACGGATGATCAACAACTGGGTGAACGCCCGCCTACAGGCGGGGGAGCTACGTCCGGCTCTTGGGGCCGTGGGTCCTGGACGGGACGCGGCCCGGCGGGGTGCCGTGCGGATGGGACGGAGGGTCGCTCGCCGCCGGGCCCGTGCTCCAGGACGGCGTCGGCGTGGGGCCGGGCAGGGAGCCGTGCGGGCGGGACGGCGACGGGGCCGGGGTCCGGCCCGGGGCCGTCGCGGCGGGGCCGGGGACGGTCGAGTGCGGGCGGCGCGTTCCCCGCCCGCCCTCCGGCTGGACGGCCGACGGCGTGGACCCGCCCGGCGGTGTGGAACCGGCCACGAAAGGTCCGGTACGGCCCACGGCGGGCCCTGTGGCGGTCTTGGCGGGCCGGTCGGCGACGGGGCCGGAGGCGACGGCGGCGCGTTCCGACCTCACCGCGACGGGACGGCGGGAGTCGGTGGCGACGGGCCCCGGCTCCCCGGAGGTCCGGCGCGCGTCGTGCGGCCAGTGGACCGGGTCGAGGCCCGGCGAGTTGAACGTGTCGCCCATGAGCGCGCCCGCGGTGGCCAGCATGAGCGTGCCCAGCAGCACCCCGGCGGCCATCAGCGCCCGCCCGCGCCGCCCGCCGCCCTCGGACGGGGAGGAGGCGGCTCGCGCCGCTGATCGATGGGTTCCGCTCACGTACCCCGATGGTAGCGAGGCGGAGGCATGGGTCGGCCGGTAGTGGACGTCCGCCCGGAAAATACGGCGTCAATCGTGATCAACACGCGCACAGCAGCCCGCGCAACGCCGTCTCCAGGCACAGCTCCGAGCGGGCGGGGACCGGCCACGGGAAGCGCACCAGCGACTCGTCCACGCGCACGGTGGCGCCGTACCGGTCGAGCTCCCACAGCCACACCTCGCCGGGCTCCTCGCCGAGCTGCCTGGCCACGCCCGCGGTGAGCTGCGGCCGGTGGGAGGCGTTGACGTGCGCGATCACCCGTTCGGCCGTCTCGGTCAGCGGGTCGGGCGCCGCGCCGAGGTAGTCGTCGGCGTCGAGCACGCCGGACTCCTGGCCGGTCAGGTAGACCACCTGGGCCACGTCCAGGCGCAGCAGGCGCGGGGCGCCGGGGCGACCGTACCGTTCCAGGGCGTCGAACAGGCCCTCGTCGGCGCTGTGCGCGGCCACCGCCACCGCCGCGGAGCGGGCCTGCGACTCCGGCACGGCCTCCGCCCACCCGTGCACCTCGATCAGCGCCCGCGGATGCGTCACCTCGCCGAGCTGCCGCATGGCCGTCAGGTTCACCGCGACCACGGCGTCCTCGCGCAGGCCGTGCAGGGGCTCGCCGGGCCGGACCAGCAGCACCGGGCGGCCGCGCTCGTCCACGCCGCCGCGGGCGGGGCAGTGGACGCCGTCCACCGTGAGTTTGGCCGGCGTCGAGGTCGAGGCGAGAGTACGGATCCGCTCGGCGAGGGGCAACATTGAGATCACATCCACGGGTAGGTTAGGCTTACCTAAGTAAGGATTACCTAACCACATGGAGGTGAACGTGCGCTACACCGGCCCGAAGGTGCGACTGTCGCGTCGCGCGGGCGTCCCGCTGACCAGGAAAGCCGTCCGCTACTTCGAGCAGCGGCCGTACCCGCCGGGCGAGCACGGCCGCAAGACCAACCGCCGCACCACCGGCGACTACGGGCTGCGGCTGCTGGAGAAGCAGAAGCTGCGCTGGTACTACGACGTGTCCGAACGGCAGTTGCGCCGCTACTGGGACCTGGCGGTACGCAAGCCGGGCGCCTCGGGCGCCGAACTGGTCACGATCCTGGAGAGCCGCCTGGCCTCCCTGGTGCTGCGGGCCGGCCTGGCCCCCTCGATCTATGCCGCCCGCCAGTACGTCACCCACGGCCACATCGCCGTGGACGGCCGCAAGGTGGACATCCCCAGCTACCTGGTCAAGCCGGGCCAGATCGTCACGGTGCGGGAGCGCTCGCGGCGCATGCAGCCCTTCGTGGCCGCCGCCGAGGGCGTGCACGCCGACGAGCGCATCGCGCCCTACCTGACGGTCGACCGCGCCGGCCTGAGCTTCACCCTCACCCACCGGCCCGAGCGCGAGCAGATCGCGGTGCCGGTGGACGAGCAGCTCGTGGTGGAGTTCTATTCGCGCTAGCCGTGCGGCCGGGGTCGGCGGGCAGGGCGGTGAGCAGGGCCGGCGGGCGGGTCAGCCGGCGACGTCCTGCCGGCGCAGCTCGGCGACCTCGCGGCGCAGGGCGCTCAGCTCCTCCAGGATGCGCTGGGTGTGCACGCTGTTGTCCTGCTCCAGCGCCGCCCGCTCCTCGGCCGACTCCTCGTCCATGGCGCTCACCACGACCGCCATGAACAGGTTCAGCACGACGAACGTGCAGACGAGGATGAAGATGGTGAAGAAGATCCAGGCCGTGGGGTGGGCGCCCATCACCTCGCGGGCGATGTTGCCCCAGTCGTCCCCGGTCATCGTCTGGTAGAGGGTGAACAGCGAGGTCGGCAGGCTGCCGAAGCGCTCGGGGGCGTCGTCGCCGTACAGCTTGGTGGCCATCACGGCGGCCACGTACAGGACCAGGGAGAGCAGCACCACGATCGAGCTCATCCCGGGCAGGGCGCGCAGCAGCGCCGAGACCACCCGGCGCAGGCTCGGCACCACCGACAGCAGGCGCAGGGCCCGCAGGATGCGCAGCGAGCGCAGCACCGACAGCCCGCCGGACGCCGGGACCAGGGCGATGCCCACGATCACGGTGTCGAACAGGTTCCACGGGTCGCGCACGAACGCCGACCGCTCGACGTAGACCTTGGCCAGCAGCTCGGCCACGAAGATGTACAGGGCGACGTGGTCGATGGCGACCAGCACGTGGCCGAACTCCCCGGCGACGGCGGGGACGGTCTCCAGGCCGAGGGTGGCCGCGTTGACCAGGATGACGCCGACGATGAAACGCTGGAAGCGCCGGTCGGCGAGGAGGGCTTGGAGGCGTTCACGCACGGGGGCAGGCTCCTAAAGATCGGTCATGTGCCGTTCCATGATGCAGCAACATGATCAAGGAGTTGCCTGTGGTATAAATCGCACCTGATAGTCACAGGGGCAAGGGGGCGCAAGGGGCATGTCGTATCCGAACTACGGACCGTCCTACTACGGGCCGCCGCCCCAGAGCCACCCCAACGGCACCACCATCCTCGTCCTCGGCATCCTGAGCCTGGTGGTCTGCGGCATCCTCGGCCCCTTCGCCTGGTCGATGGGCAACAAGGCGCTCAAGGAGATCGACGGCAGCGGCTACCCCTACGACAACCGGGGCGCGGTGCAGGCCGGCCGTGTCTGCGGCATGATCGCCACGATCCTGCTAATCATCGGGGCCGCGTTCATGGTCCTCGGGCTCGGGGCCGGCATCCTGTCGGCCATCTTCTCCAACAACTAGAGGCCGCACGCAGTAGCCGCCGATGCCCGACTCCAGCAGGTCGAAGGCCGCCGTGGCCTGCGCCCGCAGGTCGGGCGCGATCGTCTCCCAGCTCTCGCCCGCCAGCGTCCGGGTCATCGCGTGATCGGTGAGGATCTTGGTCGTGCCGAGGACGTGCGTGGCCACCATCCGCGGGGTCAGGTCGTCGGGGTCGGCGTCGAGCTCGTCGGCCAGGGCCGCGGCCAGCGCCTGCACCCGCGCGACGTGCAGCTCGTGCAGCTTGGCCACCAGTGACGGGCTGTCGTTGACGATCCGGGCGAACACGTCGCCGCCCGCGTTGAGGCCGTAGCGCCAGTCGCGTGAGTCGAGGGCGTCCAGGAAGTCGCGGCGGAAGGCCCGCGCCACACTCTCGCCCGGCCGCCGCCCGCGCACCACCTGCTGCGGCAGGTCGGTCACCAGCTCCTGCCGGTCGGCGAACAGGTCTTCCTTGGTCGGGAAGTAGTTGAAGACCGTGTTGACCGACACGTCCGCGGCCCGCGCGATCTCGGCCACGGTCACGCTGTCGAACCCGCGCGTCATGAACAGCCCCATCGCCATGTCCGCGATGCGCTGCCTGGTCTCCCGCTTCTTGCGCTCCCGCAACCCCTCTTCCATGCCGCCATGATACCAAGTTTGCAGTGACCCCAAAATTGTGGTTACCCTAATTTTGGAGGCGATCACACATGTTGAGAACCACAGGTCTGACCAAGACCTTCGAAGGCGGCGTGGAGGCCGTCAAAGGCGTCGACATCTCGGTGGAGGCCGGCGAGATCGTCGGCTTCCTCGGCCCCAACGGCGCCGGCAAGACCACGACCATGCGCATGCTGACGACCCTGCTCCGCCCCACCTCGGGCACCGCCACCGTGGCGGGCCACGACCTGCTGGGCGACCCGCGAGAGGTGCGCCGCCGCATCGGCTACGTCTCGCAGGGCGGCGGCGTCAACGTCATGGCCCCGCTCGCCGACGAGCTGGAACTGCAAGGCATGCTGTACGGCCTGACCAGGGCCGCGGCCAGGTCCAGGTACCGCGAGGTCCTGGCCCGGCTCGACCTGGCCGGCCTGGAGGAGCGCGTGGGCGGCGCGCTGTCGGGCGGCCAGCGCCGCCGCTTCGACATCGCCTTCGCCCTGCTGCACGACCCCCGGCTGCTCTTCCTGGACGAGCCGACCACCGGCCTCGACCCGCAGAGCCGCGCCAACCTGTGGGAGCACGTCCGCTCCCTGCGCGAGGAGCACGGCGTGACGATCTTCCTGACCACCCACTACCTCGACGAGGCCGACGCGCTCTGCGACCGCCTGCTGATCATCGACGGCGGCCGCATCGCCGCCGAGGGCACCCCGGCCGAGCTCAAGGCGGGCCGCACGCTCGACGAGGCGTTCCTCGACATCACCGGCAGGTCGCTGCGTGAGGAGGCGGGGGTCTGATGCTGCGCGACACCTGGGTGCTGTTCCGCCACTCCCTGCGCGCCACCCTGAAGCAGAAGCTCGGCATCGTCTTCGGCGCCGTCCAGCCGCTGCTGTTCCTGGTGCTGTTCGGGCCGATCTTCGCCACGTTCGGCACCTGGGAGGTGCTGGTGCCGGGGCTGATCGTCCAGCTCGGCCTGATGAGCATGGGGCTGGCCGGGTTCGGGGTGGTCTTCGACAGGCGCTTCGGCGTGCTGGAGCGCCTGCGCGTCACCCCCGCCAGCCGGCTGGCCCTGCTGCTGGGACGGGTGCTCAACAACGCCGTGACGATGGTCGTCCAGACGGTGATGCTGCTGGCCGTCGGGTTCGCCTTCGGGATGCGGGTGCCGATCGCCGGGCTCGTGGCCGGGTTCGTGCTGGTCGTGGTGCTGGGAGCGAGCCTGGCCGCGATGTCGTACGCCGTCGCGCTGACCATCGGCGAGCAGCTCTTCGCACCCGTGATGTCGACGGCGGTCATCCCGCTGGTGCTGCTGTCGGGCGCGTTCCTGCCGATGTCGATGGCGCCCGGCTGGCTGGACGTCCTGTCCCGCCTCAGCCCCTTCAGGTACGTGCTGGAGGCGCTGCGCGACCTGTTCGCCGGCCACTACGCCACCGGCACGGTCGGGCTCGGCGTCGCCGTCACCGCCGTCCTGGCGGTGGTCGGCCTGGCCGTCGGGGCCCGTGTGTTCAACCGGGAGACCGCGTGAGCGGGCCGCTCCGGGACGGCCCGCCCGCCCGCGATCAGGCCGCCGCCCTGGCCCGCCGGTGCAGCGCGGCCAGGATGCCCGCCGGATCGACCGTCCCGTAGCCGTAGTCGTAGTCGAAGCCCACCTCGCTGCGGTCCTCGGCGGTGCGCCGCAGCAGCGCCCGCAGCTGCGCAGGTGACAGCTTGGCGGCCGGCCATCGGGTGCGCACCGCGGCCACCAGCCCGGCGGCCACCGGCGTCGCCGCCGAGGTGCCCGTGTCGGGCTCGCCGTCGCCGAACGCCCGCGACCCCGAGAAGTGCGTGTACGCGCACACGTCGGGCTTGCGCGCGGTCAGCCGCCCGGGGCCCTGCGAGGAGTAGCCCACCCGCTCGCCGTTGACGTCGACCGCGCCGATCGACAGCGCCTTGGGATGGGAGTTGGCGCCCCCGATGGGCCGGTTGGGGAAGGCGCACCGGCCGTCGGGGCACTCCTTGCCGCAGTTGCCCGCCGCGAACAGCACGTCCGCGCCCGCCCGGTCGAGGCTGGCAACCACCAGGTTGAACGGGTGGGCCGCGTTGTCGGAGTAGTTGCCCGGATGCCCGACGGGGAAGTCCCATTCGGGGGAGAACGACCCCCACGAATTGCTCACCACCAGCGATCTGGACGCCGCCGGCTGGGCCTCCAGCACCGTGCGCAGGTGCGTGAAGGCGGCCACCGCGTCGGACAGCAGCCCGTCGAGCGCCGAACCGCCCGGCCGGGCCGACCGCAGCAGCGGGACGTCGATCAGGGACGCCTGCGGCGCGGCGATGAGCGCGTCGAAGGCGCACATCGTGCCGTGGTCGACCTCGAACTGGCCGGCCCGCCCGGTGACGCCGGAGGGGCTCCAGCTGCGTTCGGCGTCGAGCGTGACGCCGCGGCCGAGCTGTCTGGCGACATGGGCGGCGTTGATGCCGGTGTCGAGCACGGCCAGCGCCACCCCGGCGCCGTCGAGCCCTTCGGCGTGCAGGCCGGCGACGTTGAGCAGGCGCTCGACGTCGTGCCAGTCGCCCACCGGCGGATTGCCGCCGCAGGTCAGGCTGGACTCGATCACCGGATCGGCGAACACGCCGACGACGTCGGGCCGCAGCGTGGGCAGCAGCGTGACCCGCGAGGTCAGCTCGTCGTCGGAGATCGTGCCGCGGACGAGCACGGAGGCGTCCTCGGCGGCCAGCGAGAAGGTGAGTGGCTGGTGAAGGGAGAGGGGATCGCCGCCGGCCACCGGGACCGGCCTCGGCACGGCGACCGGTGTGAAGGCCGTGTCGAGTTCGACGCCGGGCAGACCGTCGGCGACATCGGCCGTGGTGGCGGTCTGGCCGGGGTCGGCGACGGCCGCGACCAGATCGGGGGAGGGGCGGAGCTGGATCAGGACCCGCATGAGTCACCACCGAACATAGGGGGAAAACGAACGACCCAACATTCCTGCATCCGCCAAGGCACGTCCAGCCCCTTGCAGCGGTTGTGACCTGCGAAAACATGGCATAACTGGCGAAGCGGACGGATATTGTTTCCGGGGCGTCAGACTTCCTTGTTTTCGGTCTGTTCACTACGGTGATGCATCATGACGCTCCAGGCGCAGACGCCGGTTTCCGACGGAGAAAGACATCACTGGCTGCCGGTCCGGCCGAGGCTCGTTCTCGCCAGTGCCTTCATGCTTTTCCTCGAACTGGCGCTCATCCGGTGGACCGGATCGAACATTGTTCATCTGAGTTATTTCACCAATTTTGTCCTGCTCGGTTCTTTTCTTGGAATCGGACTCGGATTCCTGCGCGTGGGGCGCTCGCGGCGCCAGCCCTATTACTCGCCGGTCGTCCTGCTCGTCCTGGTGGCCCTCGTGCTGGCCTTCCCGGTGACCGTCGACCGCAACACCGAGGGCGTCCTGTACTGGACGAGCCTGGGCACCGTCGGGCCGCCCGCCTGGCTGATCCTGCCGGTGATCTTCGTCGCCGCCGCGGCGGTGCTCATGGGGCCGGCCGAGCTGGTCGGGCGCTGCTTCCCCGAGCTGCCGCGCCTGGAGGCCTACCGCTACGACCTGATCGGCAGCCTCAGCGGGATCGCCGCGTTCACGGCGCTGTCGTTCCTGTCGGCGCCGCCGGTGTTCTGGGGCGCGGTCGCGGCCCTGTGCTACGGCCTGCTGCTGGTGCCCCGGCCCCGCTCGCTCTACCTGGGCCTGGTGGTCCTGCCCGCGCTCGTGGTCGTCGGCCTGCTGTTGTCGGAGACGCTGACGGCCGGGGCGCTGTGGTCGCCGTACTACAAGGTGACCTACAAGGCGATGCAGATGCTCGGCGTGCCGGTCACCGACATCGCCGTCAACGGCATCCCCCACCAGCAGGCCGTGCCCGCCTACGCCCGCCTGCAGTGGGAGCGCCAGTACGGGCTGCCCTACGAGCGCACCACCAGGCCGCCCAAGGACGTGCTGATCGTCGGCGCGGGCAGCGGCACCGACGTGGCCATCGCCCTGTCCAAGGGCGCCCAGCACGTCGACGCCGTCGAGATCGACCCCAAGTTGCGCGAGCTGGGCGGCGCCGTCCACCCCGACAAGCCCTACGCCGACCCGCGCGTCACCACGCACATCACCGACGGCCGCGCCTTCCTGGAACGCAGCGGCGACCGCTACGACCTGATCCTGTTCGCCCTGCCCGACTCGCTCACACTCGTGTCGGGGGCCAGCTCGCTGCGGCTGGAGAGCTACCTGTTCACCGAGGAGTCCATGAAGGCCGCCCGCGCCCACCTGCGGCCCGGCGGCACCTTCTCGATGTACAACTACTACCGCGAGAGCTGGCTGGTCGACCGCCTGGCCTCCACCATGCAGGCCGCCTTCGGCCACAAGCCCTGCGTCGACGTGGTCAGCACCGCCGGCCAGCAGGCCGTCATCACCGCCGGCCTGACCGCCTCCGACCAGCGCTGCGCGAGCGAGTGGCCCGGCGCCGCCGCCGGCACCCCGGCGCCCGCCGACGACGACCGTCCCTTCCTCTACCTCAAGGACCGCACGATCCCGCCGATCTACATCATCACCCTCGGCCTGATCCTCATCGTCAGCCTGCTGGCCGTCCGCGTCGTGGCGGGCCCGTACGGGCGCATGAAGCCCTACTCCGACCTGTTCCTGCTCGGGGTGGCGTTCATGCTGCTGGAGACCAAGAGCGTGACCGGCTTCGCGCTGCTGTTCGGCACCACCTGGGTGGTCAACGCGATCGTCTTCGCCGGGGTGCTGGTCGCCGTGCTCGCCGCCGTCGAGGTGACCCGCCGCTTCCGCACCCCGCCGCTGCCCGTCATGTACGCCGTGCTGCTGGCCGGCCTGTTGCTGGCCTGGCTCGTGCCGAACGCGTGGCTGCTGTCGCTGCCGGTGCCGCTGCGCGCCGTGGCGGCCGTGACGGTGGCGTTCCTGCCGATCTTCGCCGCGAACGTGGTCTTCGCCAAACGTTTCTCCGACACCGCCGACGCGACCACGTCCTTCGGCGCGAACCTGCTCGGCGCGATGGTCGGCGGCTGCCTGGAGTACCTGGCGCTGGTGATCGGCTACAAGGGGCTGCTCATCGTGGCCGCCCTGCTCTACCTGGGCGCTCTCGCGGTGATGCCGCGCAAAACCGCGCTCGTGTGACCAAGGGGACCGGCGGGCTTCCGCGATCTGCCGTCGGCGCCGCCCCCATGGGGGTCCTCACGCGGGATCGCCCTGCCGGTCCGGATCCGGCAGGGCGGGGTGGATCCGGCAGGGCGGGGCGGTTACAGGCCGCAGAGCTCCGCCAGGGACTTCGCGCCGCTCTTCTGGGTGTTGCGGGTCGGGGTCTCCGTCGGTGTCCCGGCCTGCGTACCCGTCTGGGCCTGCGTCCGCGACGGCGAGGTGGCCGGGGAGCCCGAGGGGCCAGGGGAGGCGGTCACGTTGGCGGTCTGGGCCTGGCGGGCGGAACGGTCGGAGTCGGCGATCGCCTTTCTCGTGGCCGCCCGGATCTTGACCCAGTCGGGCCGGCCCGAGTAGAAGTCCGGCGGCACGAACTGGAGGCTGGTGATCTTGGCGTCCTTGACCTTGAGCGCCAGGTCCGCCAGCGGCGCGACGAGCGGACGCGGGATGTTCGTCTGGGCCAGCCGCTTGGCCGCCCCGGCGATCTTGGTGAAGTTCGTCAGGATCACGCCGGGGGTGGCCTGCTGGGCGAAGGCGCCGATGACGCAGCGCTGGCGGCCCATGCGGGAGAAGTCGTCGCTTTCGACGCGGGAGCGGCCGTACCACAGGGCCTGCTCGCCCGACAGCTTGCGGTAGCCCGCCTTGATCGTGCCCGCGGTGCCGAAGTGGCCGCCCCACTTGACGTCCCGCTCGACCCGGATCTTCAGGCCGCCGATGGCGTCCACGAGGGCGGCGAAGCCGTACATGTTGATCAGGGCGTAGTAGTCGATCTTGAGGTTCAGGGTGTAGCCGATGGCGTCCATCAGGGCTCGGGGGCCGCGGTTCTTGCCGCCCATGAGCTGGGGGTTGTCGTTGGCGTACTGCCAGACCTCGTTGAGCAGGCCGCCGTTGGGCAGCTCGGCCATGTAGCCGTTGGGGAAGTGCTTGGCCAGCGGCGAGGACGGCGGGAAGCGCACGTGCTGCAGGTTGCGCGGCAGGCTGAACAGGACGGTGTTGCCGGTCCTGGTGTCCACACTGGCCACCGTCATGCTGTCGGTGCGCACGCCGACGCGGTTGCCCGCGGCGTCGCCGCCGACGAGCAGGAAGTTCACCCGGGCCTTGCCGTCCCAGGGGTCCGCGGGGTTCTTGATCTGGATGGGGTTCTCCGGGTCCGGGTGGGACGGGAAGATCGCGTTGACCGCCTCCCGCCCGGCCAGCACGTAGTTGGCCGTCAGCGCGAACGGCGACATGACGGCCACGCACAGCACGCCCACGACGATCCCGGTCACCACCTGGCCCTGCTGGTTCAGCCTGTTCGGGCCCAGCGCCACGTACGAGACGGCGATCACGGCGAACCAGGCCAGCGCGCACGCCGCGGCGATGACGATCACCGTCACCATGGCGCCGTCCTCGGCGAGGCCCGTCACGTTGCTCAGGTCCCGCGTCAGGCCGAAGGCCAGGGCCGAGAGCAGCACCACCGCGTACACGCCGATCATGATCAGCCCGGTACGACGGCGCCCGGCCCGCAGATGCGCGGCGCCGGGCACGAGGGCGGACAGAGCCGTCCAGCCGATGATCGAGGCGATCGTCAGGGGTTTGGCGAAGCGTGGCGCGGGGGAGGAGCCCTTGCGCGGGCGTGGAGCGCGCCGTTTGGTGCCTCCGGGCACGGGGTCCACCCCATCGCGCTTGCTCACACCGGCTCCTTCACACGCCTACCAGGCAAAAATGACGTTCGCCCCATGTCGGGCACAAGATTGCCAGGATTCTAGCCCCCATACCTGGACATCAGAGACAACTCTTCAACATGAGATGAACGCCACGTGTCTGTCAGGAGGTCGTCGAGGACGGCGCCATCCACGTGTTGCACTGGTACGTCTTGTCCCGCTCCCACCCCTGCCGGAACCAGCGGTTGTTGTTGGCGGGCGTGCCGTGGTCGCGCGGATAGCCGGGATAGTCGCCCACCTGCGCGTAGAACCAGAAAAGCCGTGAGCGCAGCGAGGAAGGGACCGGGTAGGAGGCGGCGACCGAGCGCATCCACATGCCGCCCAGACAGGTGGCCTGCAGCTCCAGCCTCCTGCTCAGCGCCATCTTGCCGCTCTGGCTGGAGGAGGCCAGGGTGCCCTGCCACCAGGAGTCCATCACGCCGCTGATGTTCTGGACGTGGTGGCCGTACTCGTGGGCCATCATGCTGATGATGCCGCCGTGCCAGGAGATGATCTGGCCGTAGCCGCGGGAGTTGCCGTTGCCCCTGGACATCGCCGAGGTGGAGGCGTAGATCGTGTTGTTGCGCGGGCAGTAGTACGGCACCATGCTCCCGGCCGACGGATAGTCGCCGCAGGCGCCCCGCCCGCGTCCGGCCGCGATGGCGTAGCCCGGCGGGCGGAACGCGATGCCCTGACGCTGCAGGATCGGCCCCCACGCCTTGTCCATGCACCGGCCGGTCTTCAGGATCAGCGCCTTGAGCTGGCTGTGGTTGAAGACGTTCGCGTTGCCGGCCCGGCAGTTCACCCGCGGCAGGGTGCCCGCCTTGTAGAGGGTGTTGTTCTTCAGGCTGGTGTTGAGCGTGACCTGCTTGGGCGGCGTGACCGTCTCCTGGGTCGGCTGCTCGGTCGGCTGCTCCGTCGGGCGCTCTGTAGGCCGCTGGGTGGGCTCCTCGGACGGCTCGCGCGTCGGCTCGGCCTCGCGGGTGGGCTCCCGTGTGGGGAAGGGCTCGTCGCTGTGCGACGGCTCGTACGACGGGATCGCGACCGGCGTGGTCGTCTCCGTGCGCTTGGACGACTTCAGCATCGCCGCCCCGATGACGATCAGCACGAACAGCGCGGCCAGCGACCCGAACACGGCCCCGAGCACGCCGGCGACCCCCATGCCGGACTTCTTGCGCGGCTGCTGCGGCCACTGCCGCGTGGGCATGGGCGGCGGGGGCGGCGGCGGAGGCTGGAACTGCTGCCCGTACTGCGGCGGCGGGAACTGCGGTCCGCGCGGCGGATAAGCCTGCGGCGGCTGCGGCGGCTGCGGCGGATAGCCCTGTGGAGGCGACGGCTGCTGCTGCGGGCGGTTCGGCGGGGGCTGCTGCTGCGGATAGGGATGGGAACCGGGCGGCGGGCCCTGCGGAGGCGGGGGCATGGGCGGCGGGGGAGCCTGCGGGTAGGGCTGACCGCCCCGCGGCTGCGGCTGCCCGTAGCCCGGCGGCGGCCAGGGCCGCGAAGGAGGCCGCTGGGGCTGCCCTGGCCCCTGTGGCGGAGGTGGATACTGCCCGTTTGCTGTCACCGTGTCTCCCCGTTAACCCGCTTGTCTGCAATGCACGGCTTTGCGGCAGACCCCAAAGGATCTTTGCCAAATTTGGGGCAAAAGCATACTGATTTATCACCCGTCACGGATGTAGCGGTACTCGGTCACGCTCCGAAATCAATCGAGGTGATCTCCGCTATCTCCCGGTCCCGGAGCGGGGCGGTGTCCTAGCTTCTTTGGCATGAACCTCCAGCAGCTCCGCTATGTGGTCGCGACTGCGGAGCACCGCACCATGACCGACGCGGCCAGGTCGCTCTACATCGCGCAGCCTGCGCTGTCCCGCGCGATCCGCGATCTTGAGCGGGAGCTGGGCATGACGCTCTTCGCCCGCTCCGGCCGCGGCGTGGTGGTCACCGCACAGGGCCGTCGCGTGGTCAAGCTGGCGAGGGAGGCGCTCGACGCCGTCCACGAGATCGAGGGCCTGGCCAACCACGCCGGCATGACGGATGCCGAACTGCGCATAGCCGCCACACCGAGTCTCGAACCCGGGCTCGCGGGGCGGTTGCTCCCTGCCTACGCGGCCGAGCACCCAGGGGTGCGCGTGCACATCGTGCGCTGCGACGGCCGCGACGGCGTCGTCAGCGCCATCCGGGATCAGCGGGCCGACCTCGGGCTCACCGATCTGCCCGTGCCCACCGACCTCATCACCCACCCGCTCGAACGCCAGGAGATCGTGCTGATCTCCCCGCCCGGGCTCGACCTGCCCAACCCGGTCCCCATGGGCAAGCTCCACGGGATGCGCCTGGCGCTGCCCGCCCGCGGCAGCTCGCGGCGCAGGGAGCTCGACGCCATGTTCGGCAAGTACGCCGTCACCCCCGTGGTCGTCCTGGAGACCGACGAGCGCAACGGCTGGCTCAACGCGGTCCGCGCCGGCCGGGCCTCGCTGCTGTGGTACCGCGGCATGGCCGACCAGGCCGCCCGGGCGGGCCTGGTGGTGCGCTCACTCGAACCGGCCGTGCGACGCGTCATCGCCGTGGTGCACGCACGCCGCCGCCTGCCGCTCATCGCCCAGGACTTCCTGTCCACCGCGGAGAAGGGCACGGCCGCCTGACCAGGAACGTTCCATGATCCCCCACTACCCCCGCCACTGACCGCAGCCCGCCGGCGCCCCCAACGCGTCGCGCGGGCCGAGCACCCCGGCGGCCCGCCTAGCGGGACACCTAGCGGGACACCGGAAGGCGGACCACGGCGCGCAGGCCCGGCGCCGCGTCCTCCAGCACCACGGTCCCCCCGTGGGCGCGCACGGTCTCCCGGACGATCGCCAGCCCCAGCCCGGCCCCGCCCTCGTCCCTGCTGCGGCCGGAGTCCAGCCGGGTGAACCGGTTGAACACCCGCTCCCGGTCGCGCTCCGGGATGCCGGGCCCGTCGTCGGTCACCGTCAGCACGCCGTCGGCGGTCAGCGCCACCTCGACCTTCGACGAGGTGTGCCGGACGGCGTTGTCCATCAGGTTCGTCAGCACCCGGCTCAGGTCCAGCGCGTCCCCGCGCACCACCACGGGGTCGCACGTGGTCAGCCGGGCCTCGCCGTACCGCTCGGCGACCTGGCGCACCACCTCGTCGAGGTTGACCGGCTCGTCGCGGGCCGGGACGCCGCCGCGCTCGTCCAGGCGGGCCAGCGCGAGCAGGTCCTCCGCCAGCCTGGACAGCCTCAGGGCGTCCTCCAGCACGCCCTCGGCGGTCTCCCGCCAGTCCTGGCCCTCCGGATGGCCGAGCGCCACCTCAAGCTGCAGCCGGATGCTGGCCAACGGGCTGCGCAGCTCGTGGGCGGCGTCGGAGACCAGCGCGCGCTGGCGCTGCTCGGCCTCCTCCAGCCGGGACAGCATGCCGTTGAGCGTGGTGGCCAGGGCGTACACCTCGTCGCGCGACTGCGGCACCGGCAGCCGCCGGGACCGGGCCGTGTGCGTGATCTCGGCCGCGACCCGGCGCAGCGACGAGATCGGGCGCAGCGTCCTGCCGATCATCAGCCAGCTCGCCACCGCCAGCAGCACGACCAGCGCGGGCGTGCCGACCAGCAGCACCCGCCCGGCGACGCCCAGGCTCGTCTGGATCTCGCCGATGGGACGGGCCGCCAGCACCGTCTGCCCGTGGTCGGCGCTGAGGACCACCACCCGCAGCGGCCCCGGGATCGCGTACGGCCGCCCGTCCAGGAACGTCGCCCGCCCCTCCCGCAGCACCCTGGCCCTGGCCGCCGCGTCCAGCAGCGGCACCAGCCGGTCGGTGCCGTACGTGACGTGCGTGATGCGCCCGCTCCGGTCGAGCACCTGGACGATCGTCCCGTCGTGCGTGGTGATCGGGCTGGTCAGCGTGCCGCCGTCGGCCGCCACGCGCACGCTCTGGGCCTGCTGCCTGGTGGACTCGTCGACGGTGTCGATCAGCGCCCGGTCGAGCACCGACAGCAGCACCGAGGCCGACAACGCCAGCGCCAGCCCCAGCACGGCGGCCGCCGCGACCGTCAGCCTGAACCGCAGCCCCTGACGCCGCCACCAGGCCACGGGGGAGTCAGCCACCGTCGCCCGCCAGCCGGTAGCCCGCACCGCGCACGGTCTGCAGCGCGTTCCTGCCGAACGGGGCGTCGACCTTGCGCCGCAGGTAGCCGACGTAGACCTCGACCACGTTGGGGTCGGTGTCGAAGGTGTCCCACACGTGTTCCAGGATCTCCGACTTCGACACCACCTCGTCACGGCGGCGCATCAGGAACTCCAGCAGCGCGAACTCCCTCGGCGTCAGCTCCACCGGCGTCTCGCCCCGCTGCACCTTCCGGCGGGCCGGGTCGAGGGACAGGTCGCCGGCCGCCAGCACCGACGGCCGCCGCCCGGCGTCGCGCCGCAGCAGGGCCCGGAGCCTGGCCACCAGCACCACGTACGAGAAGGGCTTGGTCAGGTAGTCGTCGGCGCCGAGGTCGAGGCCGTCGGCCATGTCGTATTCGCCGTCCTTGGCCGACAACATGAGGATCGGCACCCAGTTCTCCTCGGCGCGCAACTGCTTGCACACGTTGTAGCCCGACAACCTCGGCAGCATGATGTCCAGCACCACGACGTCGTAGTCGCCCTGCCGGGCCGCGTGCAGGCCCTCCTCGCCGTCGTGGGCGAGGTCCACGGCGAACCCCTCGGCCTGCAGCCCGCGCTGGAGGGCCGCGGCCATCCGCCGCTCGTCCTCGACGACCAGTACTCTCATGTGCTGATTCTCCCGTCCCTGACCTGAGACGCCGCTGAGAAGGCTGAGAGGCGTCTCAGACAGTCTCAGGCCGGCCACAGGATGCATGCCGCAGGCTCTGGTCATCGACATACCGTTAAGGAGTGAGATGCGCAGAGGCACGTTCGTGAGGTGGGGAGTCCCGATCGCCGCGGCGGCGTTGATCGGTGGCGCGATCGGAGCGGGCCCGGTGATCGCGGCCGTCAGCGGCGAGCCCGTCCTGCCCGAGCGTTCGGCCCAGCAACTGCTGGCCGACGCCGTGGCGGCGACGAGCAAGGGGGGTGGGGTGCCGCCCATGTCCGGCACCGTGCAGCAGACGGCCTCGCTCGGCCTGCCGTCGCTGCCCCAGACCGGTTCCGAGTCGCCGCTCAGCCTGCTGTCCGGCTCGCACGAGATCAAGGTCTGGTACGGCGGCGCCGACCGGTTCCGGGTGGCGATGCCGACCCAGCTGAACGAGACCAACCTGATCGTCAACGGCGACCAGGGCTGGTACTGGGAGAGCGCCACCAACACCGCCACCAAGTTGACCATCAAGCCCGGCGCGGGCCGGGAGCACCAGCGGCCCACCCCGCCGCCGACCCAGCTCACGCCGGCGCAGGTGGCCGAGCAGCTGCTGGCCAAGGCCGACGAGCACACCGCGGTCCGCGTGATCAACACCGCCGAGGTGGCCGGCCGTCCGGTCTACCAGCTCGTCCTGGCGCCCAAGGACGAGGGCTCGCTGGTGCAGGAGGTGCGTCTGGCGCTCGACGGCGAGACCTACGTCCCGCTCCAGGTCCAGGTCTACGCCAAGGGCTCGGCGGAACCGGCCTTCCAGGTCGGCTTCACCCAGGTGACGTTCACGCCACCGGCGCCGGAGAACTTCGCCTTCACCCCGCCCGCGGGCGCCAAGGTGAAGGAGCAGGACCTCAGCGAGCTGGGCGACGTCAAGCGGGCCGAGGAGCACGCCGAGCGGGCCGAGAAGGTCGCGGGCGAGCTCAAGGTCGTCGGCGACGGCTGGACGACCGTGGCCGTCCTGCCGTTCAAGCCGGAGGACCTCACGGGCGGCGCCGGGGCCGGCGACGGCTCGAAGGCCGATCCGGCCGCGCTGGCCGACACCGTCCTGAAGTCGGCCACCCCGGTGAGCGGCACGTGGGGCTCGGGCCGGCTGATCAGGACCAAGCTCGTCACCGTCCTGCTGACCGACGACGGCCGCCTGCTGGTCGGCGCGGTCACCCCGGAGGAGATCACCCAGGCGGCGGGCGTCAGGTGACGACCGCCGTCACGCAGGAAGCGGGGGCGCCCTTCGGGGCGGCCCCGCCCTCCGGGGAGCACGCCATCGTCACGCGCGGCCTGACCAAGCGCTTCCGCGGCGGCCAGGTGGCCGTGGACGCGCTCGACCTGGCCGTGCCGCGCGGCTCGGTCTACGGCTTCCTGGGCCCCAACGGCTCGGGCAAGACCACGACCATCCGCATGCTGCTGGGCCTGATCGCGCCCACCGAGGGGGAGCACTCCCTGCTCGGCCTGCCGCTGCCGCGGGCGCTGCCCCGGGTGGGGGCGGTGGTGGAAGGGCCGGCGTTCTACCCGTACCTGTCGGGCGAGGCCAACCTGATGCGCTTCGACGCCGCCGACCCCACCGCCGTGCGCCGTACCGCCAGGGCGCGCGTCGCCGTCGCGCTCGACCGGGTGGGCCTGTCGGCCGCGGCCGGCAAGCGCTACCGCAACTACTCGCTCGGCATGCGCCAGCGGCTGGCCATCGCCGCCGCCCTGCTCGGCCCGCGCGAGCTGCTGATCCTGGACGAGCCGACCAACGGCCTCGACCCGCAGGGCACCCGCGAGGTGCGCGCGCTGGTCAAGGACATCGCCGCCGGCGGCACCACCGTCTTCGTCTCCTCGCACCTGCTGGCCGAGGTCGAGCAGATGTGCACGCACGCGGCGATCATGAGGGCCGGCAGGCTGGCCGCCCAGGGCACGATCGCCTCGCTGAACGGCGGCCTGGCCACGCGCGTCCGGATCGAGACGCCCGACGTGGCCGACGCCGCGCGGGTGCTCGGCCGGCTGGGGCTGGCCGACGTGCGGCCCGGCGTCGCCGACGTGACGGCCGAGCTGGGCGGCGACGCGCCGGAGCGGATCAACGCCGCGCTGGTCGGCGAGGGGGTCGCCGTACGGGGGCTGGCCGTGCTGCGGCCGAGCCTGGAGGACGTGTTCGTCGGACTGACCGGGGAGGGCTTCGATGTCGACGGCTGAGACGCGGGCCACTGAGACGCGGGCCACTGAGACCCGCCGGGGACGCACGCCCGGATTGGTGCCCGTCACCGAGACGCTGCGCACCGCCGAACGGCGCATCCCGGACGCGGACCCGGCCCTGACCGCTGCGGAGGCCGTGGAGGGCACGGGCCAGGGCTCCACGCCGGACGCCGCCGACGGGCCGAGGCGGGCGAGGGGGGCGTTCTGGCGGCTGCTCGGCTCGGAGCTGGGCCTGACCTTCCGCCGCCCGCGCAACCTGATGATGCTGGCCGTGCTCGCCTCCGTGCCGGCCGTCCTCGGCCTCGCCCTGCGCGCGTTCGGTGGCGACGATTCCGATGGGATGGGCGGGTTCATCCAGAACGTGGCGGGCAACAGCCTCATGCTGACGTTCGTCGCCTTCTCGTTCCTCGTGCTGCTGCTCATGCCGGTCGCCGTCAGCGTGGTCGCGGGCGACTCGGTGGCCGGGGAGGCGGGCGGCGGCACCCTGCGCTACCTGCTGGCCGCGCCCGCCGGACGCACCCGGCTGCTGGCCGTCAAATACCTCAACGCGGTCGTCTTCGCCTACGCCGTCACGGTGGTGGTGGCGCTGTCGGCGCTGGTCACCGGGCTGATCCTGTTCCCGGTCGGGCCGGTGACGCTGCTGTCGGGCACCACCATCTCGATGGGCGAGGGGCTGCTGCGCATCCTCGTCGCCGTCGGCTACGTCGGGGCGGGCATGGCGGCGCTGGCGGCCGTAGCGCTGGCGTTGTCGACGTTCACCGAGGTGTCCATCGGGGCCGTGGCCGCCACGCTCGTGCTGGTGATCGTCTGCCAGGTGCTGCGGGCCTTCCCCGAGCTGAGCGCGGTGACGCCGTACCTGCTGCCGACCAGGTTCACCAGCTTCGACGCGGTGCTGCGCAGCCCGATGGACCTGTCGGCGCTGCGGGACGGGCTGCTGGCCTTCGGCGCCTACATCGTGCTGTTCTGCTCGATCGCCTGGGCGCGCTTCTCCGGCAAGGACATCACGTCCTGACCGGGAGGCGCGGGCCCCGGCCGGGGGCGCCCCCCCCCGGGGGGCCCCCCGGGGGGGGCAGGCGCCCCGCCGGGCCCGCCCCCGGGGGCCCCCCCCCCGCCCG